>NZ_JBEZLL010000002.1:0-468893 GCF_040652135.1 Streptomyces sp. NPDC048295 | reverse complement strand
GAGCGGAAGCTACTCTTTCGGCCACGCCGCCGCCGATGATCATCCGGACGGGCGTGCGCCGAAATCGAGACGCCGGGGTGCCCCAGCCGCTGCCCGATCACACTGCCCCACTCGGAGGCGTCCACGAAGGCGCCGTGCACCAGCACGACCGTGGGCTTCGGCTTCGGCTCCGGCATGATGCAGCTCGGTTGCTTTGCCGATTCGGCAACGCAACCCGGATGGCGGAGCAACCTTCAGTCTTGGCCACGTGCTTGTGGCTGGCGACGCCGCGCACATGAGCTTCCCGGCGGGGCGGGGGCGGCCTCACCATCGGTCTGCAGGGCGCGATGAACCTGGGGTGGACGCTGGCCGCAGGGATCCAAGAACGTGGACCTCTGAGACTCCTCGGCACCTACCGAAGCCAACGCCACCTCGCGGCCCTGAGCTCGCTCGGGACGCATGGCCGAGACGGCGCTCATCGGAGACACGTCCTCTCAGACCCGCGCGCTGCACGACTTGTTCAGCAAACCCAGGGTCCTCCGATGCGGGCGCGGGCGCCCCTGAGAACGCCGGGGCCCGTCTCCGGCTGTCGGTCAGTGCGTGGCGAGCGGAGAGATCAAGCAGCTGCTCATCGCGGAGGCGAGCAGTCGATCCCGCCCCTCGAACAGCTCCGCCCGAGCGAGGGCGGTGCGGCGGCCGTGGTTGATGAGGGTACCGACGGCGCGGACCTTGCCGGTGTCGACGGTGATCGGGTGCAGGAACTTCACGGTCAGGTCCAGCGAGGTGTAGCCCGTACCTGGAGGCAGCACGGTCTGGACGGCGCAGCCGGCGGCCGAGTCGAGCAGGGTGGCGTAGACGTCACCGCGCACGCTGCCGATCGGGTTGTAGTGCTCCTCACCCGGTTCCAGCATGAACGTCTGGCTGCCGAACCCGGCGTGGTCGAGGGTGAACCCAAGCATGGCTGCGAGGGGCGGTCCGGGCATTCGTCCGGCGATGAGGTCCTGGACGAACTCCAGACCGCTGCGCTGTCCGACGGCGGCTGTGGTGACCTGCGGGTCGCTCCAGGTGATGGTGCGGGTCCTGGTCATGTCTGTACCCCTCGTCATCTGGGTGGGGGCTGCCAGGCGTGGTCGGCCTGGCAGCCCCCGTGATTCCTGTGCTACCGCAGCGTGCGGAATGCGGTGCGCAGCTCCTGGGTCAGGATTTGCGGCTGCTCCCAAGCGGCGAAGTGACCGCCGCGGTCGACTTCGTTCCAGTGGATGATGTTGCCGAACGACCGCTCGCCCCAGCTGCGCGGTGCGGGGTAGATCTCACCGGGGAACACGGTGACCGCGACGGGAACGTCAGGGACGGGGACGGCGTTGAACGGGCCGCCGCCGGCCTGGTAGCCCTCCCAGTACAGCCGGGAGGAGGATCCCCCGGTGTCGGTCAGCCAGTACAGGGAGATGGCGTCGAGGATCTCGTCACGGGTGAGGACCTTCTCCGGTACGCCGCCGGAGTCGGTCCATTCGGCGAACTTGTCGTAGTAGTAGGCGGCCATGGCGACCGGCGAGTCGTGGAGGGCGTAGGCGATGGTCTGCGGGGTCTGGTTCATCATCGCCGCATAGCCGAAGCCGTCGTGGTAGAAGTGCAGCAGGCGGTTGTAGGCCCGCGCCTCGGGCGCCGAGAGGTTCGCCGGAGCGGCGTCGAAGTTGAGCAGGTGGCGCAGGATGTCCGGCGGGACGGTGCCGGGCATGTTGACGTGGATGCCGAGCAGTCCCGGCGCGCGCTGTGCGGCGAGGTTCTGGGAGATGATCGCCCCCCAGTCACCGCCCTGGGAGACGTAGCGCGGGTAGCCGAGGCGCTGCATCAGGGTGTGGAAGGCGCGGGACGTGCGGGCCGGATCCCAGCCGGTGGTGGTCGGCTTGCCGGAGAAGCCGTAGCCGGGCAGCGTCGGCAGGACGAGGTGGAAGGCATCCTCGGCGCGCCCGCCGTGGGCCGTGGGGTTGGTCAGCGGGTCGATCACCTTGAGCAGCTCGATGATGGAGCCGGGCCACCCGTGCGTCATGAGCATCGGCAGCGCGTCGGCGTGCGGCGAACGGATGTGGGCGAACTGGATGTCCAGCCCGTCGATCGCGGTGATGAACTGCGGCAGCCCGTTGAGGCGCCTCTCGACCTTGCGCCAGTCGTACCCCTTGCCCCAGTACTCGACCAGCGGCCTGAGCTTCGCCAACTGCGCCCCCTGGGACCGGTCGGACACGGTCTCCTCGTCGGGCCAGCGGGTCGCGCGGATACGCTGCCGCAACTCCCGCAGGTCGTCTTCGGGGACCTTGATGCGGAACGGTCGGACACCGGCGATCTCCGGCACCGGGGCGGAGGCGCCCGCCGCGGGCGGCGGAGTCGCCCCGGCGGCGGCCGCTTGTGCGTTGCCGGGCATCGCGAGCTGGGTGGCGGCGGCTACGCCCGCCGCCCCCGCGGCCAGGCCCAGGAACCGGCGGCGGTCGGTGCCGGATCCACGGGAATTGTCTTTCGTTACCATCACAGACTCTTTCTCTCGGGTCGCACCCCATAGCTGGTGCCATGCGGTGGCGGACGGGCAGGTCCCGCCGTGGCGGTCACAGTTCAGTTCAGATCACAGTTCGTGCTCGCCATGCCCTTGATGCGATGGCGGTGACCTCGCCATTGGCGGGCTGGACATCGCTGTCAGGGAGGGCTGGCCCTCTGCCCCACCTGTTCCGGATAGGACAGGTTCACGCCTCACCGTTGCCGGCGAGGTATCACTCCCCCGCTCCCAGACGCAGGGCGTTGGAGAGCTGCTCGGCGTTCATGTGGTACGACGCGTCCACGGCTTGGACCGAGCGGAAGACTTCGACTGTCTTCTCGTTGTCGTAGGTGACCTGGAGTTCGGCGGCCAGGGAGAGCCAGGTGGTGAAGGAAACTCCGAGCTGAGTGAGTCGGGCCAGGGCGGTGTCGTGGGCGACCTGGGTGGATCCGGCACAAGCGTCGACAACCACCGTGACGCCGAGCCCTCGCCGCAGTGCGCCCACCGAGGTACGCAGCACACATCCCTCGGTGGTGAGTCCGGCGATCACCAGATGCTGAACGCCGGTCGATTCGATGGCCTCCTCGAAACCGGGGTGGCCGAAGGCGTCGAATGTGCCGGCCCGGTGGACCACTGGCAGGTCACCTATCTCCCGGGCGAGTTCGGGGTACAGCGTGCCGCGCGGATCACGCTCGGGGCCGAGCGTCACCACCAGCGGCGCCCCGTACCCGAGCGCCATCCGGGCCAGGGCGACGGCTCCGGTGACGTTGTCGGTGATGGACTGGGTCCGGATGAGGTTGGCGTAGCCGGTGACATAGTCGACCAGAACGAACGCGGTGTTCTCCGGGGTCCTTGCTTCGATGTCCATGACGGTCCCTCTGTGGATACGGATACGGATACGGATACGGATACGGATACGGATACGGGTGCGCGTACGGGTGTTCTCAGAGGAGCTGGGCGCGTTTGCGCACGAAGAGCACTGCGGCCAGTGCGGCGAGGAGAGCTCCGACCGCTGGAATCAGGACGGCCAGGTGGAGTGCGGCGGTGAAGGCGTCCCCGAAGGCGGCCGAGACGTTGTCGCGGACCTCGGCCGATACGGCGTCGAGCGGTGTGCCGGAGGCTATGCCGTCGATGATGTCCCGGGTGGCTTCGGACGGCACTCCATGCCGGGTGAGCTGGTCGGGCAGCCGATTGATCAGCCCACTGGTGACAATCGTTCCGGTGACGCTGGCGCCGAGAGTGTTTCCGATCTGCCGGAACAGGTTGACGGTGCCGCTGGCCATACCGGCCTCGGCCGGGGGAACACTGACGACCGCGGCCGCGGTGCTCGGCGGGAGGACCAGGCCCGCACCCGCGCCGAAGACTGCGAGATACACGCCGATCAGCGCCGCGGAGGTATGAGCGGTCTGGGTGAGCATCAGCAGGGTTCCGGTGGCTGCCGTCAGGGAGCCGAGCACGAGGGTGACCTTGAAGCCGAGTCTGCCGACGACCCGCCCGGCCACCGCGCTGACCAGCAGATAGGAACCGGTCACCGGCAGCATGATCAGCCCGGTCTCAAGGATCGATTCGTGGCGGACACGCTGGAAGTACAGGACCTGGGCGATCGCCATGGCCACGAATGCGTACTGGGCCACCAGGGCGACCAGATTGGCCGCGGTGAAGGAGGGGTTGCGGAACAGTCGCAGGTTGAGCATCGGGGTGCGGGTGCGGCTCTCGACGATCAGGAAGACTCCGAGGACCAGGACGAACCCGGCGAAGGACCACAGGACTTCGGGGGTGTCGAAGCCCTCGTATCCGCCCTGGATGACAGCGAAGTTCAGCAGGGCGATGACGACGACGGTCAGTGCGAGACCGGGTGGGTCCAGGTGGCGTCCGGGCTGCCGGCTCTCGGTAACGTAGCGGGGGGTGAGTACCAGGATCAGCGCCGCCAGCACGACATTGACCAGGAACGCCGCGTGCCAGGAGAAGTACAGCAGGACCGCGCCGACGAGGATCGGGCCGAGGGCCAGACCCAGGCCGGAGACGGCGACCCAGATACCCACCGCGGTCGTACGCGATCGGGGGTCCTTGAAGGTGCTGGTGACGATCGCCAGGCTCGTGGGCAGGATCGCGGCTCCGCCCAGGCCCATGACGGCCTGGCCCGCCATGACGACCGCCGCCGACGGTGCCAGGAAGACCAGAAGGCTGCCCAGTCCGAGCAGGAGCACCCCGCCGGTGAAGACACGGCGGCGGCCGAGGATGTCGCCGAGCGTGCCGGCGGCCAGGACGAAACAGGCCACCGTCATCGCGTAGATGCTGGCGATCCAGACCAGCTGGGAGCTGGTGGTGTGCAGCGCGGCCTGGACGGAGGCGAGCGTGGAGGTGGTCTGGGTGATGTTGATGAACAGTCCGAGCTGCCCGAGGCTGACGACCGTGAAGCCGGGCCAGGGACTCTTCGCCCGCTCCGATACCGCTGCTGTCACTGCTCGTGCCGGTGCGGATTTCGGTGCTGGTGTCTGGTTCTCCACCATCTGGACGGAGGTGATCTGGGGAGGCATGGGAAACCCTTCCACGGGTGAGTCGAGCTTGGAGGGCAGGTCAGTGCAGCGGGACGTCGAGGACGGCCTTGCGGTGGCTGAAGGTCTCCAGGGAGTAGCGGCCGTGGTAGTTGCCCATGCCGCTCTCGCCAACACCCCCGAACGGCAGGGTCGGCACGGTCACATGAAGGACCGGCAGGCCGAAGCTGACAGCACCGGAGGAGGTCTCGTCGATCAGCCGGTCGCGGGTGGTGTCGTTGTCGGTGAAGGCGTAGGCGGCCAGAGGCTTGGAGCGGGCGTTGATGAATTCGATGGCCTCGGTGACGTCGGCGACCGTCAGGATCGGCAGGATCGGCCCGAAGATCTCCTCCTGCATGACCGGCTCATCCGGCCGCACGTCCCGCAGCACCGTCGGAGCGATGTACTTCTCGGTCCGTTCGTGCTCACCACCGAGCGCGGTACGGCCCGAGCCGATCAGGCCCATGAGGCGCTGGAAGTGGCGGTCGTTGACGATACGTCCGTAGTTGTCGGCCGCCCTCGGGTCGGCGCCGTAGAGCTGCTCGACGGCCTTGGCCAGGGCCTCGGTCAGGGCGTCGGCGGTCTCGGGGTCGGTGAGGACATAGTCGGGGGCGATGCAGGTCTGGCCCGCGTTGGAGAACTTGGTGGCCGCCAGTCGGGCGGCGACCGTGTCGATGTCGGCATCGCGGTCGATGAAGACCGGGGACTTCCCGCCGAGTTCGAGAGTGACAGGGGTGAGGTGCTCGGCGGCGGCACGCATCACGATCCGGCCCACGACGCCATTCCCGGTGTAGAAGATGTGGTCGAACGGCTGGGCCAGCAGGGATGTCGTCTGCTCCACACCGCCCTGGACCACGGCCACGGCGTCGGTGTCGAGGTAGGCCGGCACCAGTCGGCCCAGCAGTTCGGAGGTCCGCTCGGCCAGCTCGGAGGGCTTGAGGACCACCGCGTTGCCCGCTGCCAGCGCGCCGGCCACAGGGACCAGCAGCAGATAGATCGGGAAGTTCCACGCCGAGATGACCAGAGTGACGCCGAGGGGGTCAAACCGGGTGTGGGCCGTGCTGCCGTCCGGCAGGTAGGGCACGGAGACCTCGGCCGGCTGCGGGGCGAGCCACTCCTCCAGGTGCTCCAGGTAGTCGTCGATCTCCAGGACCGTGGTGCCGATCTCGTCGGAGTCCACCGCGGCACGGTCCTTGTGCAGATCCGCCCACAGGGCGTCGGCTATGGCCTCACGGTTCTCGGTCAGCAGTGCCCGCAGCCGGGTGAGCTGCTCCACGCGCCAGGCCAGCGGCTTGGTGCGCCCGTCAGCGAAGGTCCGGCCCAGCCGCGCCAGCAGGGCGGCGGCGGCGTCGGAGGTGAGGGCGGGGTACGTGGTCATGATGGTGTTCCGTTCTGTGGGAAGGGCTGGATCCGAACAGGCCGCTGGTGTGAGCGAATGAGGAGCGCATGGGGTTCCGGCGTGGTCAGAGGCGCGGACGGAACACCAGCATCGATGCGGCGCCATCGTCCGCGTTCGCCGGGAGTGTCAGGCGGTGGTGTCGAGGACGATGCGGAACCGGGCCTGGCCGGACATCATGCGCTCGTAGGCGGCGGGCGCCTGCGACAGCGGCATCACCTCGGTCATGGGCAGGACGCCGTGGCGCAAGGTGAAGGCGAGGTTGTCCTCGTTCTCGATGGAGCTGCCGGTGAGCGAGCCGCTGACGGTGCGGGTGCCGAAGATCAGGTCGGGTGTCCCGACGGTGATCGGGTCGGGGGCGGCACCCACCACCATCAGATGTCCCTGCGGGGCCAGACCTGTGACCAGGCCGTTCATCGAGGCGCCGCTGGCTGCGGTGGCGATGACCGCGTCGGCGCCACCGAGGTCCCGCAGTGCCTGCCCGGGGTTCTGGGCCGTGCTGTCGATGTAGTGATCGGCGCCGAGGTGCCGTGACAGTGCGGCCTTGCCCTCACCGCGGGCGATGGCCGCCACGCGGTAGCCGAGGCGGGCGGCGTACTGAAGGCCCAGATGGCCCAGTCCGCCGATGCCCTGGACCGCAACCAGCGCGCCCGGCCGGATCGGCAGCCGTCCCAGGGCCGTGTACATGGTCAGTCCGGCGCACAGCAGGGGCGCCGTCTCCAGCACACTGAGACCCTCGGGAACCCTGACCAGCGCGCTGCTCCTGGCGTGGACCACCTCGGCGTATCCGCCGTCGACCGTGGTCCCGGTCTGCGGCTGGTCGGAGCAGTTGACGAAGTCGCCCCGGCGGCAGCGCTCGCACTGCCCGCACTGCCCGCCGAGGAACCCGATCCCGACACGCTCCCCCACACGCCAGCCCCACACGCCGTCACCGACCGCCTCGATCACGCCGACGATCTCGTGTCCCGGCACGATCGGCGCGCTCGGGTCGGCACGCCATCCCTCCACCGCCACGGCATCGGAATGACACACGCCGCAGGCTTCCACTCGCACTCGCACATGACCCGGCTCCGGCTCCCGGACCTCCCGCTCGACCAGCCGGAAACGGCGGCTCTCCGTCACCTCGAAAGCTCGGTACGTGGGCAAGGCCTCCTCCTTCATCCTCATCGTCATGGAGTCAATATGACCGGTCACTTTAAGGAAGTCAAGAAGGCCGGGGCCGCTTGCCAGCCGTGTGGGAGTTCGACGGCGACGAACCCACCTGGCAACGCTGGATGCTGGCCTGCCGCAGTATCGCCAAGCCCGACGAGATCGCCTACCACCTCGCCAGCGCACCCCTTCAAGCCACCGTCGCCGACCTCGTACGCATCGCCGGCTGCCGCCGGAAGGCCGAAGAATGCTTCCAGAGCGCGAAGAACGAATACGGCCTGGACCAGTACGAAGTCCGCCGCCATGTGGGCTGGTACCGGCACATCACACTCGCCATGCTCGCGCATGCTTTGCTCGCCGTCCTGGCCAGCCAGGACGGGAAAAGAGGGCGCCGAGCAGGACACACCCGACGTCGTGGACTGAGGTTGATCCCCGGGAGTGGACACCGGGTTTCATACGACGAATGAACCCGGCACACCCCGCGGCGTCACGCGACGGCCCGTCCTCCAACGGCCAAGGACATGACGGGCGAACAGCCGCGCTGATCAGCGACCACAACCCACTGACGAATCGAGGTTGGACAAACGAGCACGCGGCGAGGGGTCTCCGACACACATCGGAGGCCCCTCGCCGATGCGAGACGACCGTAGCTCTGGCCCGCCCTGGATCGGTTCAGTACGGCTGGCCTGTCGGCATGATGGTGACTTGCTGGAAGTTCACCCGGCGCGGGAGCGAGGCGAGGAAGCCGATCGTGTCGGCTATGTCCTGGGGCGTCAGCCACTCGGTGGCCTCCTTCGAGCCCTCCAGCCAATCGATCGCCCCCTGGTCGGTGACGTGCTCCTGCAGCTCGGTATCGACGATGCCTGGCTCGATGGCCGAGACGCGGACGTTCTTCGGGCCCAGTTCCACGCGCAGGTGGCGGGAGAGCTGGGTGACGTACGCCTTGGTGCCGGAGTAGACCGCGAAGTTCGGGAAGATGTTCTGGGCCGCGATCGACGAAGTGTTGATCAGGTCGGCCACGCCGTCTTTGCAGGCGGCCTTCACGAGCTGCGGTACGAACGCGCCGATGACGTTCATCAGACCGGTGATGTTCAGGTCGATCTGGCGCTGCCACTGGTCGGTGGCCAGTTCCTCGATCGGGGCGGGGAGCATGACGCCGGCGTTGTTGAGCAGCAGGTCGGCGCCGCCTCGTTCGGCCGCGACCTGGTCGGCGGCCGCTTGGACCGCCGCCCGGTCGGTCACGTCGGCGGTGATCGCGGTGGCGCTGCCGCCGTGCTTCTCGATCCTGGCGACCAGGTCGGTCAGCCGGTCGGCGCGCCTGGCCAGGACGACGGCGTGTGCGCCGAGCGCGGCCAGCTTCTCGGCGGACGCCTCTCCGATGCCGCTGGAAGCTCCGGTGATGACCGCGACGCGGCCCTGGAGGGGGTGGGCGGTGTTCTGTGTGGACATGGGTGCACCTTCCGGAGGAGGAGCCAAGTTGGCGTGCCGCTGGGCCGCGTCCGGGATGTCCGGATCCCAAGGCCGGTCTCAGGAAAGAACCTTGACCACTTCCCGCGCCAGCGGCCCCGACGAAACCGGATACTGTCCCGTGTGGAGGTTGCCGTCCGACATGCTGTACGACTCCCGGGCGGGACCACGTGTGTACTTGGTGGGGAGCTTCTTCAGCTCGTCCTCCAGTGGCCACCTCGCGTCCTCGGTGAACCCGACGCCCCCTTCTTCCTCATTGCAGAATCCGGTCACGTTGAGGTCCGCGAAGGGCGTCTTGCCGTGCTCGTCGCGGGTCGCGAGGATCGCGGCACGGGCGTGGCAGACGATGGCGAGGGGCTTGCCCGACGCGAATGCCTTGCGGAGCAGTACAGCGGAGTCCGCGTCAAAGGCGAGATCTTCCATTGGGCCGTGCCCGCCCGGGTAGTAGACCGCGTCATAGTCCTCGAGCCGTACGTCGTTGATGGCGATGGGATGGCGGAGCTGTTCGACCGGCTCGATGACCACCGTCTCCTTGAGCATGTTCTCCTCGCCGCCCGCGTACCGGGGCTGCAGGCTCATGGTATCGACGACGGGGATAACGACGCCCGGTGTTGCCATGGTGACCTCGTAGCCGGCATCCGTAAAGCCGTCGTAGGGTGATACGAATTCCTCGGCCCAATATCCAGCCGGATGGCGATACCCATTCTTGGATGTCCAGCATCCTGCGCCGGTAAGTACAATAAGACTTCGACCCACGACCGATCTCCCCTTGGTGTCGGGGCAGGCATAAGCGCTCTTTACGCTACCCGCACCGGGCGACCGCGGCAACCGGAAGCAGCATTCGCGGCGAAGCGGAAATTCAATACGCGGCACCCATATTCACTTTCATGTCCGCCCGGTTTCAATGCTGCCTGATTTTCGGGGTCGTGTGGCAAGTGAAAATCACCAGCAGCCCGCGTTCATTGCCCTTCGGTGCTTCTACGGGGGGCAACTCGCTCCGGTGGATCTCCAGCGGACGCGCCTCGGTCTCTATTCGTTCAGGTGTACCCGCCCCAGCAAAGGGGGGCGGCTACTCCAGCGCGGTGGAACGGCGAATGCCGTGCCTGAGGTCGGCAGCGCTCGTGATGATCATGCGCTCCGGGGTACAGCACCATCGAAACGTCACACCGAGACTTCGCCCATAGCCTGCGACTGTCTCGTGACCGTTTTTCGATTTCATCTCCGGCGAACCATATGCAACCTGTTGACCAGTGCTCTTGCGTAGAGCGGTTTGAAACGAGCAGCAGAACGACGCGTTATAGACAGCGTACTTCCGTGTCGAATCCATCGTCATACGCACCTGCGGCGCCACCGCCTGGACCCACCGCGCCCGATCCTGCGCCACTCGGCCTCATTGCATTCAGCATGGCAAACATCATCCAGAGTTTCTTCAATGCCGGCATCAATCTGCCCCTCTTTCCCGCCGCGTTCCCGCTCGGGTTCTTCGTGGGCGGCCTTGTCCAGATGATCGCGGGAATCTTCGAGTTCCGGCAGGGCAGCAGGCTCGGCGCCACCGCGTTCACCGTGCTGGGCGCGTTCTGGCTGTGCTTCGTGGCCTACGCCAAGTCCATCGTCGCAATTTTCCCCCGGAACAGACCTACCCGGGGCGGGCCAGTTTCTGCTGCCGTGGGCACTGATCCTCCTCGTCCTCACGCTTGCGACCTCGTCGGCGGCGGCGGAGAATCCTGAGCTTTCCAACTGGGCCGCGTGGGAAGCGAGCTCCGGGTAAGCCTTCGAGGTCAATCACCCGATAGCGCTGAGATACCGAAAAGTTGGCACCTGAATTCAATGCGGGCCAGGTCGAGTTCGCTGAGTTGCCGGGAGCCGCATGCGGGCCCAGACTGAATATCAGGTACGGCGTGGGGACCGTCGGTGCTCAATCTGAAGACCCGGGTGGCACTGCGTGTGGCAGGCGGCTTCGAGGCTCGACCACAGTCACCTCATCCAGCCTCACCTTTTGCTCCAAGCCACCGCAAGGCGCGTGCCGTTGGGCGTTTCCTAGGGTGCGCCGGTCCCTGCAGCTCCGTGAAGGACCGAGGACGTGAAAGGAACGACTCCACATGGCAAATGCGGCATTGAAGGACCTGAAGAAGGTCCTCATTACGGGAGCAGGCACCGGCTTCGGGTTCGAGGCCGCCATGCGCCTCGCCGAGAAGGGCTTCGACGTGATCGCCGGGGTGGAGATTTACGCCCAGGTGCAGACGCTGAAGTGGCAGGCGGCGGAGCGAGGAGTCGAGCTTCAGGTCGTGAAGCTCGACGTCACGAACGACGGAGACCGCCGCAAGGCACTCGACTGGGGTGTGGAGATCCTGGTGAACAACGCCGGGGTCGGTGAGGGCGGCTCCACCGTTGACATTCCCGAGGCGAATATCCGACATCAGTTCGAGGTCAATGTCACGGGTCCGCTGGTCCTCACCCAGGGAATCGTCAAGCAGATGATCAAGCGCGGGGCCGGCCGCGTCGTTTGGGTGTCCTCGCGGGAAGGCCTGAACGTCAATCCCTTCACCGGCATCTACTCCGCCTCTAAGCACGCGGTCGAGGCCATAGCCGAGACCATGGCCTACGAGTTGCAGGAGCACAACATCGAAGTCGCCACGGTCAACCCGGGGCCCTTCCTGACCGGCTTCAACGACCGCATGTTCCAGACCTGGGAGAGCTGGGAGGACGACGCCTCGGAGCGCCTCTTCGACTACTCCAAGCTCGCCTTCCCTCGCCCGCAGTTCGACCCCGAAGCGGTGTTTGCCACGCTGACGGCCGTTGCCGCCGGGGAGGTCGACAGCTTCCGAAACCTGGAGCCCAAGTCGATGCTTGAGGAGACCAAGCAGCTCCAGGCGGTTCCATGGGAGCGCAAGGTCACGGACGGCCTCGGGACCCGGCATCCGGCTATCCAGCACTCCTACGAGATGAAGCCCGAGACTCCCGTGGCTGTCTCAGGAGGCTGAGGGCAGCGGCACGGGCAGGCCGTGGACGCAAAGCAAGGGCTTGGCGGAAACCGACCGGGGCCGGACGTCTTTCCGTCGTGTGAAGCCACGCTCGCTCATGAGCGCGCAGCACTCGCATACAGCTGGAGGTACACCACAATGCGTGTCAAGCCGACCGTGCTGCAGGATCGCTATCGCAACCGCGGTACCGCGTACACGCTGGAGGAGCGGGCGAGGCTGGGGATCACGGGGCGACTGCCGGCAGCGGTCGAGACCCTCGACGATCAGGCCCGTCGGGCCTACGCACAGCTGCTGCAGCAGCCTTCCAACCTGCACGAGTACATCTACCTCAACGAGGTCCACGACCGGAACCAGGTGTTGTACTTCAAGCTGCTCGCCGACCACCTCGAGGAGCTGCTCCCGGTCGTCTACGATCCCACGGTCGGCGAGGCGATCGAGAAGTGGTCGGTAGACTACCGCGACTCGCGCGCGGTGTACCTGTCGATCGACCGTCCGGACGACATGAAGGCGTCGTTCCAATCGCTGGGCCTCGGCGCGGACGACGTCGATCTGATCGTCGTCTCCGATGCCCAGGAGATCCTGGGCATCGGAGACTGGGGCGTCAACGGGACCGACATCTCCATCGGGAAACTCGCCGTCTACACCGCCGCCGCGGGCATCGACCCCAACCGCGTGATCGCCGTGAACCTCGACGTGGGGACGGACAACGAGCAGCTGCTCAACAATCCCTCCTATCTGGGCAACCGGCACGCACGGGTCAGCGGCCGACGCTACGACGACTTCATCGCACGGTATCTTCAGACCGCGTCCGAGCTGTTCCCGAAGGCGTTCCTGCATTTCGAGGACTTCGGGCCGTCGAACGCCCGGCGGATCCTGGTGGAGAACGCCGACAAGTACCGGATCTTCAACGACGACATGCAGGGTACCGGCGCGATCGTCATGGCTTCGGCGTTCTCGGCCCTGAAAGTCACCGGAGGACGCTGGCCCGAGCAGCGGCTCGTCGTCTTCGGGGCGGGCACCGCAGGCACCGGCATGGCCGACCAGATCCACGCGGCGATGCTCAGGGACGGTGCGACCCCCGACGAGGCGAAGAGGAACATCTGGCTGATCGACATCCACGGCCTGGTGACCGATGACATGCCGGGCCTCCCCGACTACCAGCAGGTCTACGCACGGTCGAAGTCCGAGATCGGCGGGTGGGGCGACGGTGAGATCGATCTCCTCACCACGATCCGACACGTCAAGCCCACCATCCTCATCGGCACCTCCACGGCCCACGGCGCGTTCACCGAGGATGTCGTGAGGGCGCTGGCGGAGGGTGTCGAGCGCCCGATCCTGCTGCCCCTGTCGAATCCGACGAGTCGCATCGAGGTCATGCCGTCGGACGCGGTGCCCTGGACCGACGGCAGGGTGCTGATGGCGGTCGGCATCCCGGTCGAGCCGGTGCAGTACAACGGGGTCTCCTACGAGATAGGGCAGGCAAACAACGCCCTGCTCTACCCGGGGCTCGGTCTCGGCACGATCGTGTCGGGAGCCGGCCGCGTCACGGACAACATGCTGCTCGCCGCCGCCGAGGCAGTGGCAGGCCAGGTCGATGTGTCGGCGCCCGGAGCGTCGCTCCTGCCGCCGGTTGCGAACCTGAGGGCGTCGTCCGCGACGGTCGCGGTCGCCGTTGCCAAAGCCGCGGCAGCGGACGGTGTCGCGACAAAGTCTCACGACAACCTCATTCAGGCGGTCCAGGACGCGATGTGGGACCCGGTCTATCGCCCGGACGACCTGGAAGGCGGCCGATGAGCGACAACCAGCCGACCCCAGAGACGAAGGACCTGCCGATCGGGATCCAGGCCGGCGGGAGCCGGCAGGAATTCGACAGTATGGGCACGGTCGACGTGCCGGCTGACCGGTACTGGGGGGCGCAGACGCAGCGCTCGCTCCTCCACTTCTCCATCGGAGGCGACCGGATGCCGAAGGAGGTCTACCACGCCTACGGCTACGTGAAGAAGGCGGCGGCGCTCGTCAACGCTGCCGCTGGACGGCTGCCCGACTGGAAGGAGCAGGCCATCGTACGGGCGGCGGAGGAGGCCATCACGGGCAAGCTCGACGACCACTTCCCGCTCTACGTCTGGCAGACGGGGTCGGGAACCCAGAGCAACATGAACGTAAACGAGGTCATCTCCAACCGCGCGTCGCAGTTGCTCGGCGGCACGCTCGGGACCCAGGAGCCGGTCGCCCCGAACGACGACGTCAACATGGGGCAGTCCAGCAACGACAGCTTCCCGACCGCGATGCACGTCGCCTCCGTCCAGGAGATCGACGAGCACCTGCTGCCGCAGGCCCGGGAGCTCGCCGCGTCCATCGAGGCGAAAGCCACGGAATGGGCCGAGGTCGTCAAGATCGGCCGCACGCACCTTGAGGACGCCGTACCGCTCACCGTCGGGCAGGAATGGTCCGGCTACGCGGCGCAACTGCGCGCCTGCATCGAGGAGATCGAGCACAGCCGCGAGGGCCTGCTCGAACTCGCGCTGGGAGGCACCGCCGTCGGCACGGGGCTGAACGCACCCGAAGGCTTCAGCCGCGACGTCGCCGGCAAAATCGCCGAGCTGACCGGCAAGTCCTTCGTCACAGCCGAGAACAAGTTCATGGCACAGGGGGCCCTGGACCCGATGGTGCGAGCGCACGGCACACTGCGCGGGCTGGCCGTCGCCCTGATGAAGATCGCCAACGACATGCGGTGGCTGGCCTCGGGCCCGCGTACCGGCTTCGCAGAACTGGAGCTCCCGCAGAACGAACCCGGTTCCTCGATCATGCCCGGCAAGGTCAACCCGACCCAGTGCGAAGCCATCGTCATGATCGCCATTCAAGTGCTCGGCAATGACACGGCAGTCGCCTTCGCCGGCAGCCAGGGCAACTTCGAGCTGAATGCCATGCGCCCGGTGATCATCAACAACTTCCTCCATTCCACGCGTATCCTCGCCGACGGAATGGAGAAGTTCCGCACCTTCTCCGTCAGCGGTACGCAACTCAACCGGGAGAAGATCGGACAGTACGTGGACCAGAGCCTGATGCTGGTCACGGCCCTGAGCCCCGTCATCGGGTACCAGAACGCAGCACACATCGCCGAAGCTGCGCTGGCCAACGGCCAGACGCTCAAGGAAGCCGCGCTGGCAAGCGGTCACGTCGACGAGAAGACGTTCGACTCCGTCATCGACCCCCTTTCCATGGTCGGCCACGGCGCCTCCGGCGCCTGACACACTCTGGCGGCGGCGACAGCCCGCCGGCTCGTCGGCTGGCTCCAGTGAACGCCCGCGAGGTCAGCCACGACATGCAGGAGAAACCCCGGTTGATCACTCCGGCATCGGTGCCGCGTCTGTACTCGACTTTACTGACCGAGGGAGTTCGTGAACCGGCTCTGACCTGCGGCGATTCATAGACTCGTAAGGAGGGCGCCGACAGGCCCGCCGGGAGGACGCTGCGGGTCAGTGTGGGTGGTCGTGGTCGTCTGGGTGGTCACGGTGGTCACGGTGGTCGTGGCCTTGGGGGCGCTGTGCCAGGGCTTGGGTGCGTGTGGTGACCTCGTCCGTGGACACGGCGGACAGGCCTACGAGTACGTCTTCCAGGGCGGCCAGCCAGAGCCGGTAGTAGTTGTAGGGCTCGCCCTGGGCCGCTCCGGCTTCCCAGGCGGTGATCCGGGCGATCAGTGCGGCCTGGAATTCCGGCCAGGTGAACGCGCCTGCCTCGTACAGGCTGACGGTCATGCCGAAGGCGCGGCTCTCCCATGGCTCGGCGAACACCAACTCGCCGTTGGAGCGGGGCGGTGCAGCCGGGCCCTCGATGTCCAGCGGCGCGGTCATGGTGCCACCACCTTGGCCACGCCGACCATCGCGTCCCGGGTCACCAGCGGCACGAGCTCTTCCTCGGTCACGTGCTCCGTGCCGGCCGGACGCTCGGGCAGTACCAGCCAGCGGACTTCGCTGGTGGAGTCGCGGACGGTGATCTGCACGTCGTCGGCGAGGTCGAGTCCCATCTCGGCCAGCACCGTGCGGGGCTCCTTGACGATCCGCGAGCGGTAGGCGGGGTCTTTGTACCAGCTCGGCGGCAGGCCGAGCACCGGCCACGGGTAGCAGGAGCACAGCGTGCACACCACGACATTGTGGGTGGTCGCTGTGTTCTCGACGACCACGATGTGCTCGCCTTGCGCGCCCGAGAAGCCCAACTCCTTGATGGCAGCGGTGCCGTCGTCGAGCAGCCGCTGCCGGTAGTCCGGGTCGGTCCATGCCTTGGCGACGACCTTGGCGCCGTTGAGCGGGCCCACGTTGGTCTCGTAGTCGGTGATGATGCCGTTCATCACCTTCGGGTCGATCAGGCCACGCTCGGTGAGCAGCTGCTCAAGCGCCTCGGTGCGCAGGGCCACGGGAAGGGTCTCGGCCGGCCCGCCGGTGGTGGTCATGGGATTGTCTCCAGGTAGCTCTCGTACAGCTCGGCGGTGAGTGCGAAGGGTTCGGCGTCGGCGCCCCACAGTTCGCGGGAGTCGAACCGCACCGAGTAGACGTACTGCGGGTTCTCGCCCTGGAAGTGGGCGTTGGTGTCCGGCAGCACGGCGGCGGGCTGGATGCGCTCGACAACTCCGACATGTCCGCGGACATAGCCTGGCAGCCTGGTGTGCCCGGGCGGCGACATGTCCTTGGCACGGACATGCTCGCCGACGGTGAAGGCCGGCATGGTGTCCACGGTGCGCAGCGAGCCCTCAGCGGTCCGTGCGTAGTCGGGCCGGGCAGGCTCCGGGATTGGTGGTTCCTCAACGTCTTCGCCGCGCAGATTGCGGGCGCGGGCGTCGATCGCGGATGGCGCCAGGATGGCACTTTCGGTGAGCATCAGCTCCGCGGCGTTGAGCCAGCGGCCGAAATAGCCGTCGTCCAGGTAGGAGGCGCAGTCCAGGCGCTCCAGTGCGTGCCGGAAGGCGTCCGGGTTGACGCCGCCGCACGCAACACGGCTGGAGAAAATCGCCAGTGCGAATGCCCGGCCTTGCCAGGGCTCCTCGAAGACCGGTTCATCCCTTCTCGGCGGATGCATGGGACCCCAGCCCGGGGTGCCCCCCATATCGGCAATACCGTCCATGGCGAAACTCTCATATGAGTGCAACAGTGATCATACCTACTCGAAATTCTAAGCAAGTGGTGTCCCCTCAGCACACGTGGCGCGCGAGGAGTAGCTGGGTCGCTCGGGATCCAGGCCCTCGACCAGGCTGTCCGGGCCCGGTGGAAGATTTCGCTCACCTCGATGCCCCCGGCGACCAGCGCGTCCCGGGCAGCCTCAATGTCGGAGACGATCAGGTACCCCTTGACTGAACCGGGCCCGGTCGATGTGAGGTCTGCGCCGAACGGACCGAGCATCTGGAGCCGTGCGGGATGAACTGGGCAACGCCGGGCGGCGTTTGGTTCAGTCTCCACCCGAGATGCCCGTAGAATTCCATCGCGCAGTCGATGTCCAAGACGGGGATGGCGACCACCTCGAGTTTCATGTCGACATCCTCGACGCCGGCGTAGCCTCCCTGAGATGAGTGACGA
Source organism: Streptomyces sp. NPDC048295 (assembly GCF_040652135.1). NCBI lineage: Bacteria > Bacillati > Actinomycetota > Actinomycetes > Kitasatosporales > Streptomycetaceae > Streptomyces > Streptomyces sp. NPDC048295. Next base: position 451,302 of record NZ_JBEZLL010000002.1, on the reverse strand, counting down.
CTTCATCCTCGCGCTGTGACAGCTGCGCCGCATCAGGACACACCTTGGCTGGTATTGGTCCCGCGCCATGGGGTCCGTGGTTGTCGGCCCACGGGGCTCCTACTCAAAAGGTGCGCCAGGCGCGGGCCCTCGGCGGCCGCACCGCCCGGTGGCGGCGGCGCGCCTCGCTGTGCCCACAACGGCCCAGTGCCGCACCTCATTTGCCGCCGCTTTTACCTGACCCGACGCCCAACAGCGAATCGCCCCCCTCTGCCAGCGCAGGATGCAGCAGGACGGAGACTGGAAGACCGACTGGGTGCCCGCCTCGCCCAACTGTTCGACGAGTAAGGGGCGCTGCGAGGGGGGAAGGCTATTCGGATCCGGTGGGGTACTTGCCGGCGTACAGGTGAAGGCGGTCGATCTCAGTTCTTTCGGCGTACTTCTTGCACTCCGCCAGAAAGTGACGGACGCGCGGCTGACGTCCGTGTTCCTCGAAGGCGCTGCGGTCGGTGTAGAGCTCGAAGAAGACACGCTGGGCCGGCGCTCCCTCGACTCCGCTGCATGCATATACCAACGTGCCAGACTCCTGCGTACGGACCACTGCGGCGGTCTCGTGCACCAACTCGTCGAACGCTTCCCCTGCACCGTCGCGCAGCGTGAAGCGGATGCAAAGTGCCACATGGCTCACCCCCTGCCTCCTTCTCGCCTTCTCAGGCTCGCCGCGCGCCGCTCAGGTCGCTCGTGGACGGCTTGCGACGAAGTCCCGCATCTCGGCCATGAGCACCCGTCGGAGCATCCGGATGCCGGCCAATCGATCAACGGTCCGCAGCGCGAGCGCTCAGCCGACCTGCCCGGTGCCCGCGCCTGCATCAGGATGCGGTTGCGCTCGTCGAGCAGGTCCCCGATGTTTAGCGCAGCCGGCTGACCTCAAGGACCGCATCGGTGAAGGCTTCCGGGCGCTCCTGGGGGAGGTTGTGGCCAGCGTCGGGGACTTGGTGGTGGACGCGTGGGCCGGTGAAGTGCGCTGCTGAGGAGGCTCCGTTAGTCGGGGGCAGGCTTCCGTCTGCCAGGCCGTCCAGGGTCACGGCGGGCACCGTGATCGGCGGTTGTTTGAGCAGCCGCGCCTCCAGATCGGCGTAGCGGGGGTCCGTGGGGGCGTCGTGGCGTCTTACGCGGTAGACGTTGAGGACGACAGCGATGTAGTCCGGATTGTCAAACATCCTTGCCGCGCGGTCGAGATCGGCCTCGGTGGACCGCCATTTCGGCGAGTTCCGCTTCCATACCACGCGGGCGAACTCCTTGGTGTTCTTCGCCAATCCCACTGCCCCGCGTTCGGTGAGAAGGTAGTAATAATACCAGTGGGCAGATTCGACCTCGGGGGGATCGGGTGTCTCTATTGCCGTCTCATTGAGGTTCTGTATGAGATAGCTGTTGACCGACACGAGTCCCCTGCAGCGCTCCGGCCACAGGGCGGCCGCCACACACACGCCGCGTCCACCCCAGTCATACCCGCCGAAGAGGGCACGTCGGATGCCGAGTGCGTCCATGAACGCGATGACGTCCGAGCCGAGAGCGGCTTGCTGACCGGATCGAATGATGTCCTTGTCCCGGAAACGCGTGGGTCCGTGCCCGCGCAGGTACGGGACGAGCACATGGAATCCCCGACGGGCGAGCTGGGGCATGACGTGGCGGTAGGCGTCAGGACTGTAGGGCCATCCGTGGCCGAGCAGCACGGCGGGACCGTGAGCGGGCCCTGCCGTGTGGTAGGCAATGTCCATCAGGTCCGTGCGGACCTGATGGATCGGCCCTAGTTCAGGCAACGGGTTTATGAGCTGCGCGGATGCGCTCTGCGGTGAGACGTCGTCACGCATGACCGCGGCTGCGGCTTCCGCAGGGAATGCGGGAAGCGCAACCTGGGCCAGGCCCGCGGTGACCATCGCGTTGAATGTCCGCCTGTCGATGACAACCACCTTCTTGTGAAAGTGGCCGAGTGCACCGGATCACGGGCAGCATCGGCCATGAAACACCGAACGCGGAAATGCGTGCAGCGGGGACACTTGATTTCCTGCCACCTTGGCCTTCTCGGAGAACGTGGCCTCCCCGGCCAGCCGTTGGGTGGCTGCCATCAGCTTCGTCGTGCTCTGCGGCAGGTCGGCGGCGAAGACCTCGTGGAATCCGTCCGGCCGGATGTACACGTCTGTCCCGCAAACGCCAGCGGCCCGATAGGGGATTGACGTGGTGGCGGTGGCGGATGCAGAGGGGAATCGGGCGGCCGGCGCTGCGGCGCTCTCGCCCTTGTCGGGCATCAGGGCCGATACGTACACCAGGGACTTGACCCGTGGATTGCCGGCGGCCGCCGAGCTGATGACGGAGCCGCCGTACGAGTGGCCCACCAGCACGATGGGGCCCTTGATGCTGTCCAGCACCGAGACGATGTAGGCGGAGTCGTTGGACAGACTCCGCAGCGGGTTGGCGGGGGCACGACCGTGTAGCCGCGGCGTTCGAGTCGCGCGATGACACCGTTCCCACTGGCGGCGTCCGTGAACGCCCCGTGCACCAGGACCACGGTGGGTTTGCCGCCGCTCGTGTCGCCGTCGGCAGTGGCCGGGACTGCCGCGGACGTGCATGGAGCCACCGCGCACCCAGCGACCATGAAGGGGGTCCGACTTGTGCGACCCCTGAAGCCGAGCGCCACAGATGCCGTCATGCTGGCCTTCCCTTCCATGAGGCCCCCACGTCCCGAGCATTGCTCTATCCGCGCCGTGAGGCCCGGCAACAGGGGCCGACAGGGTGAGAAAGGCGGAGCATTCAAGTGAGAGAACGCGCCACAAGTTCCCGGAGGTCTCCGAGTCGAGATCCTGCTGCACCTCTACGGGCTCGCGTGTCAACAGCCATCTTGTTTTAGTCACGGCCGACGTCAGGGCTCGGCAGCCGAACGGGACCCGGCGGGCTCGACATGCCCGTCACTCCTGGAAGGCCACAGAGCAGGGTGCACGTTTATCCAGTACGAACGCTGGCTCGGAGAAGGATCCATGAGAGTGTTGCCCGCCGTCACCGACCGTGATGAGTCGGGTGCCCTGGCCGTCAGGACCGACTACCACGACGACCAGGCATGGCAGGAGGTGCCAGCTGCACTGACGAAGCCCTGGGGTGGGGCTCGACCCCGGATCTTGGACACCCGAGACACTTGGATCTTGAGTCCAGGAGAGCGCATGTCCCGTGGTCATGAAGCACTATCCGCCGGAGTTCAAGGCGGACGCGGTCGCGTTGTACGAGTCGCTACCGGGAGCGACGATCAGGTCGGTCGCCGCTGGTCTGGGAGTAAACCCGGAGACGTTGCGGAACTGGGCCCGGGCGGCCGGAGCCCAGCCGGCCACGAGGACGCCGGGCGGAGGCGCCCGCCGAGCCGCCCACAGCGCTGGAGATGGAGAACGCGGCTCTGCGCAAGAAGGTGGGCGAACTGGGGGAGGAACGCGAGATCCTGCGGAACGCGGCGAAGCGTCCGGCCGGAGTCTTCGTCTCAGGGCTCGTGTACGACGTGGCCACCGGACTCATCGACGTCGTCGTCCCGCCCGCGCGAGTGGAAGCATGACACCGCGCGGCGCCTGCGGCCGGTCCGGCCTCGACCGCCGTGGGCCTGCGGCTCGTGCCGGGATCTGCTTCCCTGGCCGGTCGTATCGGCGGGGAGGCGCTTTCTGGCATGTGCGACGATCACGGACACTCGGCGGCCGAGGCGACGTGGTCAGCGCCTCGCGTCGCGGAGGGACCGGCTGTTGACCCGGTGACGCGGCCCGAGGTCGATGAGGTCAGGGTCACGACGATGGTCGACAACACCTTCGACGCCCTGCTGGCCTCTGCCGAAGGCTTCACCCGGGCGTCGATGGGCGCCGGGCGGACCGCCGCGCGGCAGTTCGCCGGCGGCGAGGCCGTCGCGGGGGCGTGCCGAGCACGGCCTCTCCGCCCTGGTCACCGTCAAAAGCGGGAACGCGAGCAGCGCGCTGCAGTTCGATACCGGCGCATCGCCGGACGGGCCGGCGGTGAACGCCGAGCGTCTTGGCGTCGATGTCTGCGGCCTGCAGGGCGTCGTTCTCAGCCACGGACACTTCGACCACGCGGGCGGCTTCGACGGCCTGGCCCGGCTGCGCGGGCGCTCCGCCCTGCCACTGACCGTCCACCCCGCGGTCTGGACCCGCCGCCTGGAACTACCCGCCGGCCAGGGTCTGGAGGTGCCCACGCTGTCACGGGGTGCCCTGGAACGCGAAGGGTTCGAGGTAATCGAGCGGCGGCAGCCGTCGCTGCAGGCCGGTGGCATCCTGATCACCGGTGAGGTGGACCGCGTCACCGAGTTCGAGCACGGCATGCCGCAGGCACACCAAGCCTGGGACGGGAACGGCTGGCGACACGACCCCGCCGTCATCGACGACCAAGCACTCGTCATCAACGTGCGCGGCCGGGGGCTAGTCATCATCACCGGGTGGCGTCACGCCGGAGTGGTCAACATCATCCGGCACGCCATGAGGCTGACCGGCGTCAGCAAACTGCTGGCCCTCATCGGCGACTTCCACCTGATCGGCCCCGCCTTCGAGCCGGTCATCGGCCCGACGGTGGCCGCGCTCACCGAACTCGCACCCGAGCTGATCGTCCCCGGTCACTGCACCGGCTGGCGCGCCCAGCACACCCTCGCCGCAGCCTTCCCAGACGCATGGGTGCAGACCAGCGTCGGAACCACCTGCCCACTCAGCGCCCCACAGGCGGGTGATGCCTGATCCCGGCTCAGCAGTCCCGGCTCAACCGGTGCAGCAGGAAGTGCAGCGTCGGCGGTACGCGAACGGGCTTCGGGGGTACCCCGGATGGCACCCCGGGCAGTGGAAGCCGGCCGGCTTGTGGCCACCACCCCGCGAAAGACCCAGTCGAGGAACCGCGTCGAACAAGATCCGGACCATTTCCGGGCCGGCGACCCGTCATCCGCCTCGATGGAGGCTGTTTCCGCTGGTCGAAGGCGCACAAGGCGTGTACCACCAGCAGACGAAGAACCTTCTGGTGTCGTACTCGCCGAAGAAGCTGGGCTTCTTCTAGGCGCACGGGAAAGGCGCCTGACCTGGGCTTTCACCCGTCAGGCGCCTTTCACTCAGCCCGCTCTCGACCAAGCCCGGCCTGCGCCAGCCGTCACGGCGGGGCGGCGTCCGCCCCTGTTGCCCCTGGACTCGGCGGCACGCAGTCCACTGAGTTCTGACACTGGCCGAACTACGGAAACGTGATCACGCTTCAACAGCCCCACCCCGGTGTCACATCCATGCTTCTGAGACAGGCGAATGCAGCACCTCGGCCTCGGCTGGTCCGTTCCTACTCGCCATTCGTGTCAGGCGCCGGTGTGGAGGTAGGCGGCCCACAGGAAGGGGTCCGGGTCCGGTCGAGCTGTCCGGGCAGGTCGCGGCCGTCGCGTACGCTGCGCACGACCGGGTCAAACGAGCGGTGTATCTCAGGTTGTTGGAGTTACTGACGGGCTGCGGAAAGCCTGCCGTCGAAGGTGATGCCGAAGGCGTTCAGGGCGGTGATTCTCTCGTCGGCCATCTCGCCCCGGAACTGGTAACCGCCGATGCAGGAGACCAGGGAGGGTGCGTCGTCCGGGCGGCGGGCGAGGACGACGGTGTTGTCGCGGCGGTCCCTGATCCCGGTGAGAGCCGACGCCCTGGACGCTACGATGCGAGCGTCCGCGTCTGCGGTCCATAAGTCGACCAATTCAGGCCAACCGGGGCGCGGGGCACCGGGTCCACCCGCGAGAACCAGAGATGGCCTGCGGCCGCAGGCCATCCGTACCAGTGGAGTTCGAACGACATGAAAACCAGACACCTGCGCCGGTATGCGTGCATAGGCACCGTCCTCGCAATCGGCCCCCTGGCCGGTTGCTCCTCGTCGGACGGGGCGGCCGAGCCGCCGCGGTCGGAAGCATCGTCCAGCCGGTCCGCACAGGAGAGCGCCAGTCCGAAGGCGTCGGCTCCGGCGTTCACCACCCCGAGCGAATGCGACGGGCTCCAGCTCAAGGGCGGCGAGACTCTCGCCGGTTCGGCCCTGTCGAATTGCCTGGTGGCCGCGTTGAAGGCGTACGGATCGGGTACGGAGTCCGTACTGTCCGGGGACGAGTCGGGGACCTCGCAGTTCGTCTTCGGGGACGATCCCGCGCTGTCCGGCTCGATGACGGGACCGGAGGGCGAGAAGTCGTACGTCTTCAAGGGCGACGACGAGTGGATCAAGACCCCGGGGCTCGGCAAGTGGGTCAAGGGGGACGCGAACAGCACCGACCCGCAGGAGCAGCTGGTGGCCGCCACGGGCAAGCTCTATCGCGCGCTCGCCGACCCGGCGGTGACGGCCCGGATGATCGCGTCGGCGCCGGAGTGGACCGTGGAGGCGGAACGGCCGGTGCTTTCCCTGGAGAACGGGGAGAACGTCGAGGCGTGGCGGATCGCGAACAAGAAGCCGTACACATACCTCGGCGCGGCCGTACGGGAGCACATCCTGTGGTTCGGGGACGACTTCACGCCGTACGGCGGGCAGGCGGAGTCCAGCGCGGGCGGCGTGATGACCACGACCACGCAGCACTTCTACGATCTGGGCAAGCCGGTGACGATTGAGCCGCCGGAGTAGACGAGGCCTGAGCTCCGGGCCCGACCCACGCACATGGCCATCAGGTCTTGGCCTTCGCCGGGGTCGGGCCAGGACGTATCTTCCGGATCGAGTTCCGGGGAGAGTAATGCCTGGTCTGGTGGAGGCCGGCCCGGCATCATCACGGCATGGGTAAGGACATCCGGGGCTTCATCGAGTGCCACCGCGACTATCGAGACCATGAGGCGGACTCGTTCTGGCACGCCATCATCGACCTGGACCACCTCAAGGTGCCGAGGAACTACGACGCCTTTGGCTCTCTGTGCGGCGTCTGCGACAACGAGCAGTTCGCGCCGGTGGCTCCTGTCCGTGGACTGCCGGCCGACGCATCGAACCGTGTCCGCGACGGCCATGAGACGACGGCCGGGCGAAGCGCGAGCTGGGTCAGCTGGGCAGAGATCAAGCGGGTCGACTGGGATGAGGAGTCCGCCGAGCCCGATGCCTGCATCCGCGAGTACTACCGTGATCCACAAGGCGACTGGCAGTTCCTCCAGCGGCACCACTCCGCTCCTCAGCGATTCGTCGACCTCTGCGGACAACCGGCTCACATCGCGGTCCGGCCCAGCGAGCACTTCCCGGAGGGCTCCCAGTGGCTCGATGGAGACCAGATGTTCCGTGTTGAGCGCCTCATGCGCCGCGACGCCGTGCCCGACGCCGAATGGGGCCCCGTCTGGACCATCATGCGCACCCTCGCCGAACTGCATGGCGACGACGACGTCAGGCTGGTCGTCTGGTTCGACGACTGACGTCACCTCGCAGCCCAGATGAAGCTCCCGGCGATGTGGAGCGCGGCAAGATGGATCGTGGACCTACTCGCGCGCGGCCAGACCCTGTGCCGGCGCTGCGCCGAGGACATTGCGGAGCAGGCGACCCTTGAGAACGCGTGCGCACCCCCGCCGTTCTGACTGGTCGCCGCGCCAGCTGCGTGACTGGCCGGCCTTACCCGCCCTGGCCCACCCCGGGGAACCACTCGTCCGGGGAACGGCGGCGCCCGCCCTTTGCTCGCGATGATCTCCGCATCCAACCAAAGGGGACGTAATGCGCAAGTTCTGGCCGACGGTCGCCGTTGGCATGACCGCCGGCTTCCTGCCCGTTGCCGCACCGCAAACCACCGCAGCGCAAGAGCTGTGCCCACCAGGCAAGTTCTGCCTCTTCGAGAACTCCAGTGGCCGCGGCCACTGGGCGGGCTACACCTCAGCCACAGCCGACGTGCGACGGCAGGGCCTGACTGCGGCCAGGGCAGATCTGAACGTGTCCAAGCAGGTCTGGTGCGTATGGAGCCGGCCGAACTACAAGGGCATCAAGAAGGTCCTTCCGCGAAACAACCAGGGGCTCCACAACCTGGGCGGAGCTTTCCTCTCCGCGGCTTCAGCAAGCACTTCGCTCTGCTGACCGAAGGGATCCGGCGTGTGGGGTTCGGCCATGGGGACCAACGGAACAGTCAGTATCGGTGAGATTGATCTTGGTCGCGTAACAGGTCGGGCGCACGGTCGTGGTCATGTGCCCGTGCCCTGTGCGGCGGCTTCGGCGAGCGTGCGGTACAGGGTGGGCAGGCTGGGGTGCTTGCCCTTGTGCTTGCCCCGGGTGATGACGGTCTTCTGCTGGATCTTTCATGGGGGTGCCCTCGGTGCGCAGGGTGAGGGCGTACTCGATCTGGTCTGCGTCGAGGGAGGGCGGCCGGCCGCCGGTGCGGCCGCGCCTGAGGGCGGATTCCTGGCCTTCCAAGGTCTTCTCCCAGGTGTAGGTGCGTTCGGCGCCGGAGAGGGCGGCGAGGACGCCGAAGAGGATGACGCCCTGGCCGTGGCGGTCGCCGGGGTCGTACAGGCCGGTGATGGGGCCGCTCAGGAACTCCAGGGCGGTGCCGGCCTCGCGCAGGTCCTCGACGGTGACGAGGAGGTCGGTGCCGCGGCCGAGACGGCGGAACTCGAACTCCTCGTCAGTCGATGCCTCGAAAGCCGCCGGTGCAAGGGGGTTCCAAGAAAGCATTCCAAGAACCCGATCGAGAACCGGGAGGCTGAACAAAACGGACACCGTCCGGGGTGCGGCGGCTGCTTCCCATTTGGCCGTTTATGAGAATCACGCAGCGCACGGCCATGGCCGCTGCGCTCGGGTACGCGGGCCGAACTGTTCCTTGTACGGAAGCCCCGGCCGCGCCTGGCGGTTCAACCCGCGAGGGTGTTCAGCCAGCCGGTCAGCAGACGGTTGATCTCCTCGGGGCGTTCCTGCTGGATCCAGTGGCCGCAGCCCTCCAGGAGGTGGGAGGCGGTCAGGCCGGGAAGAGTGGCGGGAAAGGCGTCGATAGCGTCGGACATCCAAGTGGTGGAGGCGTCCAGGGTGCCGCCGATGAACAGGGACGGCTGCTTGATCGGGGCTCCGCGGTGGGGAGCGAGGTCTTCCCAGTCGCGGTCCACGTTGCGGTAGCGGTTGAGGGCGCCGGTCAGACCCGTGCGCTCGAACTCTCCGGCGTAGACGTCGAGGTCGTCCTCGGTCAGCCAGGCCGGGCGGATGCCGGCGGGAAAACGGTCACGCAGCTGGCCGCCGTGGGCGACGAAGTGCGGGTCGGGTTCGCCCTGGGCGGGCATGGTGTCGGCGGACAGGGCGGCGTAGAAGCCCGTGAGCCAGCCCCGGACGTCGGGCTCGATCTCCGTCTCGGCGCGGCCGGGCTCCTGGAAGTACGAGACGTAGAACTCCTGCTCGGGGCCGCCGATCCGGCCGAAGATGTCGGTGGGGCGGGGGCCGCCGGGTGGCGCGTACGGGACGCTCAGCAGGGCGACGGCCCGGAAGACCTCGGGGTGGAGCAGGGCAGAGGCGGCGGCGATGTTGGAGCCCCAGTCGTGGCCGACGACCACCGCGTCCTCCTCGCCGAGGGCGCGCACGAGGGCGACGTTGTCCTCCACCAGGTCGAGCATCCGGTAGGCGTCGGTCGCCGCAGGCTTGGATGAGCGGCCGTAGCCGCGCACGTCGAGCGCCACCGCCCGGTAGCCGGCCGCGGCGAGGGCCGGGAGCTGGCGCCGCCAGGAGTACCAGGACTCGGGGAAGCCGTGCACGAGCAGGACCAGCGGACCGGTGCCCTGCTCGACCATGTGCAGGCGCCCGGCAGGGGCCTCGACGGTGCGGTGGCGGAGTGCGGCGGACAGCTTGGATTGCATGGGGTCTTCTCCTCGGGTTCGCGGGCGGACGCGGGTACCCATCGATCATGCGGCGCGACGACCGACCGACGCGATCATCCTTGCCAATCTGGCAAACTTGCAGGACAGGATGCTGGAGCGGCATGTCCGGAAGGGGCAGGGCGAGTGGCAGGCGACGAAGTGGCCGACATGCTGGCGTCGATAGGCCCCCGGCTGCGGGCCGCGCGCGAACACCGCGGCGCCACACTCACCGGCGTCAGCTGCGCGACCGGCATCTCTCCGAGCACGCTGTCGCGGATCGAGACCAACCGACGCAAGCCCACCCTGGAAGTGGTGTTGCAGTTGGCGAAGGAGTACGGCGTCTCCCTGGACGAGCTGGCCGGCACCGCCCCCGCCGCCGAGCCCCGCACCTCCGCACTCCGGCGTTTCGGCGACGACAAGGCGGTGCTGCCGCTGACCCGGTACGTCGGGGGCCTGCACGCCCACAAGCACGTCCTGCCCGCCGTCCAGGAGCCATCCGCGCGGCCCCGGCAGGTCTCCCACGACGGCTGGGAATGGCTGTGCGTCCTGTACGGGCGGTTGTGGCTCGCACTCGGCGACCAGGACCTCGTCCTGAGTGCCGGGGACGTCGCCGAGTTCGACACCCGCAATCCCCACGGGGTCGCGAACGCCGGCCCCGGCGGCCCGGTCGAGTACCTGATCATGTTCGGGCCGCAGGGAGAGCGCCTGCGACCACGCACCCCGCCCGCCCCCGGTCCCAGGGCCCGGTAGCAAGCAGCGAACGAACGGCCTGCCGTCCCGGATCCACCGGGATGTCCGGCCTCTCCCCTCATTCCCGACGTGATGGTCGGCGCGATCGGCGCCCACCCCGCCAGCGGGGAGTACCGCTACGAGATGCGGACTTTCGCCCCCGCCGTCGGTGTCTTCGAGGACCCGGCCCGCGGCAGTATGAACGCCGGCGTCGCCCAGTGGCTCACCGCCAGGGGTGCCGCCCCGGCGGCCTACCGGGTCTCCCAGGGTTCCCGCGTGGGTCGGGACGCCTCCATCACCGTCACTGCCGAGGCCGACGGCACCGTCTGGGTCGGCGGGGACACCGCCGTCCTGATCCGCGGCGCCGTCACCCTCTGAGCCCCCGCCGCCGACCGGGAGGGTTCTGATGCCCGGCCGGCCGGCGGCGGGGTCGGGCGGGTCAGGTGTTGTCGAGGGTCTTCATGATGACGAAGCTGTTGACGGTGGCCACCCCCGGCAGCGACGCGAGCCGGATGGCGTGGAAGTCCTCGTAGGCGTCCAGGTCGGCGACCTCCACGTGCACCAGGTAGTCGAAGCTGCCGGTGATGTGGTGGCATGCCCGTACCTCGGGCAGCTCCATCACCGCCTTCTCGAACGCGGCGATGTCCTGGCGCACGTGTCGCATCAGCCGCACCCCGGCGAACACGCGCAGGCCCCGCCCCACCGCCTTGGGGTCGACCACCGCCCGGTAGCCGCGGATCACCCCGCGCTCCTCCAACTGCCGTACCCGGCGCAGGCACGGCGAGGGCGACAGGCCCACCCGCGTCGCGAGCTCGCTGTTGCTGATCCGCCCGTCGCTCTCCAGCACCGCCAGGATCGCCCGGTCCATCTCATCCATGAGAGGCAGATTATTGCCGGGACACCTCCTTCTGCACCATGCAGTGATTGTCAGCCGCGCAATTCTGCGCCGAAATTGCGCACTGTGGTGTCACGGCGGCGATACCGCCCTCCATGCTGGACACCGGCAAACCGTTGGATTACGGAAGGGCCAGTCATGCCGGGCCGCAGCACCGTCACCGTTCACGCAGACCGCCACGTCCACCCGGACCCCGCGGTGGCACCCCCGATCTACCAGACCGCCGCATTCTCCGCGGGTGACGGCGAGACGTTCGCGCACGGAGCGACCGAGCCGCGCGGAAAGGCCTTCTACACCCGCTTCGGAAACCCCAACCACGCCCAGGTCGCCGCAGTCCTGGCGGAGCTGGAGGGAACCGAGGCGGCGATGGTCACCGCCTCCGGCATGGCCGCGATCACCACCGCGGTCCTCGCCCTGGTCTGTGCCGGCGACCACGTCATCGGGCAGAAGTCGACGTACGGCGGCACCGCCTCGGTGCTGCTGAACCTTCTGCCACGCCTGGGGGTCTCCACCACCGTGGTCGACCAGCGCGACACGGAGGCGTTCGAGCCGGCCATCACCCCCAAGACCCGGCTGATCCTGGTGGAGACGCCCAGCAACCCGCTGCTGCACATCACCGACCTGCGGGCTGTCGCCGAACTCGCCCACGCCCACGGCATCATCACGCTGGCGGACAACACCTTTGCCACCCCCCTCAACCAGCGCCCGGCCGAGTTCGGCATCGACGTGGTGTGGCACAGCGCCACCAAATACCTCAACGGGCACACCGACGTCTCGGCCGGAGCCCTCGCCGGACCCGCCGAAATTCTGGACCGGATCTGGGACACCAGCCTGCTCACCGGCGCCACCCTCGGCCCGATCGACGCCTGGCTGCTGCTGCGAGGCCTACGCACCCTTCCGCTGCGCATGCCCCGCCACAACGACAACGGCCTGACCCTCGCCCAGGCCCTGGCCGAACATCCGGCCGTCGCCCGGGTCAACTACCCGGGGCTGGAATCCCACCCGCAGCACAAGCTCGCAGCCGACCAGATGAGCGGCTTCGGCGGCGTCCTGAGCGTCGAATTCACCGGAGGCTTCGAGGCTGCCGATGCCTTCCTGGGCCACCTGCGCTACTTCCAGCGCTCCGCCAGCCTCGGCGGCATCGAGTCCCTGGCCGTGCACCCCGCCTCGATGTGGCGCGGCATGCTCAGCAACGAGCAGATCACCGACGTCGTCCCGCCCGGCCTGGTCCGCCTGGCCGCCGGCACCGAGGATGCCGCCGACCTCGTCGCCGACGCCCTCGCCGCAGCCGACACCGTCCTGACCCACCGCCCCTGAACTCCCCGCGCAGGGCCGTACCCCTACGGCCGTGCAGCAAGTCCTCGAACACGCACGTGCAAGGAGTATTACGCCATGAAGACCCTCATCACCGGCGGCACCGTCGTCACCATGGACCCGGCCCTGGGCGACCTGGCGCGCGGCGACATCCTCATCGAGGACGGGCAGATCATCGAAGTCGCCCCGCACGTCGACGCACCGGACGCCGACGTCATCGACGCGGCTGAGCGGATCGTGATGCCCGGGTTCGTCGACAACCACCGCCACGCCTGGCAGACCGCCTTCCGCGGCGCCGGATCCGACTGGACGTTCCCCCAGTGGGCCCAGGCCATGCACCGTACCGTCAAGCCCCACTACACCGCCGAAGACGTCTACATCGGCACCCTCCTGGGCCGCCTGGAAGCCCTCCACTCCGGCGTCACCACCATGCTCGACTGGTACCACGTCGCCCAGACCCATGCCCATGAGGACGCCGCCATCGCCGCCCTCACCGACGCCGGCGGCCGCTCCGTCTTCTGCCTCGGCGCCGGCTGGGGCAGCGACATCTCCGTCGAGGACGACATCCGCCGTGTACGTGCCACCCTGACCGGCGGCGGCCGCATCGACCTGGCCCTGGGCATGCGCGGCCCAGGCGCCTCCGGCATCGACACCGCCGCCCGCGAGGTCAAACTCGCCGACGAGCTCGGCCTGCGTATCAGCCTCCACCTCGAAGCCCCCGGAGTCATCGCCGAACTGGCCGGGCACGGCCTGCTGCGCGACACCCTCACCGGCGTCCACGCGAACGGCATCGGCGTGGACGAGCTGCGCATGCTCGCCGACGCCGGCGGCTCCATCTCCATCAGCCCCGACGTCGAGCTCAAGATGGGCTTCGGCGCGCCGATGACCGGCCTCGCCCTCGACGCAGGCCTGCGCCCCACCCTGTCCATCGACGACGTCCCCTCCGTCGGCGGCGACATGTTCTCCACCCTGCGCACCGCCTTCGCCGCCCAGCGCGGCATCGACGGACGCCTGCGCTCGCGTGACCTGCTCGACTTCGCCACCATCGACGCCGCCGCCTCCATGGGCCTCGCCGGCCGCACCGGCAGCCTCACCCCCGGCAAGGACGCCGACATCATCCTGCTGCGCACCGACGACCTGACGATCTTCCCCGTCACCGACCCGGCCGGAAGCATCGTCAGCCAGGGCCACCCCGGCCTGGTGGACACCGTCCTGGCCGCCGGCCGCGTCGTCAAACGCGACGGCGCCCTGGTGGGCGTGGACCTGCCCGCCCTGCGCGCGCGCCTGCTGGCCTCCCGCGACCGCATCGCCGCAGCAGCAGGAGTCGCACTCGACGGCACCTGGAATCCGAAGCCCACCGCCTGACCCGCCCGGATCGTCGCCGGCGCCCACCTCGGCCTACCCGGCATCGGCTCCGTGACCCGCCACCTCACCGGCTGCGCCCTCGAATACGCGACGCCACCGACCACCTGACACCCCTACAACATCGGGGGCGAGTAGTAGCGGGGCAGCGGTTGACGCTGAGATTGATCACGGTGTGCGGCCGTAGCACGGCGAAGATTTTTCGCGCAGGCGTTCGGTTGATCACTCGCTGATCCGGAGTCGGCCCGGCCACCGTCCGCCCTGTGCCGGTTGAGTTCTTGAGTGATGATCAGGCTGCGTCGTACGGGGCCTTCAAGGAGATCCCGGGCCGAGCCGGAGCGGTTCTTCTTCCCGGACGACGCCGACCGGGACCTGATCGCGCTGAGGCGTACCGACAGCCACCGGCTGGGCATCGCGTTGCAGATCTGCACGGTGCGGTACGTCGGCCGGTTCCTGGCCGACGCCCCGCTGGACGTGCCGTGGCCGGTGGTGGACTACCTGGCCGAGCAGCTGGACATCGAGGACGCCTCGTGCGTGAAGCGGTACACCGGGCGCAAGCCGACGGCGTACGAGCACTCCTGGGAGATCCGTCGGCGGTACGAGTACCGCGAGTACGACGACCCGCAGGTCGGCCGCCGGCTGCGGACGTTCCTGCACGGGCGTGCGTGAACGCCCGTCCATGGGGCCGGTGGCGCTGTTCGACCACGCGGTGGCGTGGCTGCGTCGGCACCGGGTGCTGCTGCCGGGGGTGAGCGTGCTGGCCAGCCAGGTGGCGGAGGTGCGGGCGGTCGCGGAGCGGCTGCGCCGGCCGCCGACGGGCACGACGGGCACGACGGGCACGGCGATGGCGCGGGCGCTGGACCAGGTGAACGAGATCTCCGCGTTCCAGCTCGGGCGGGTGAACCTGACCCGGGTGCCGGTGAACCGGCTGACGACGCTGGCCCGGTACGGGCTCGCGCCGAAGGCCCAGACGCTGGAGCGGTCTGCCGAGCCCAGGTGCACCGCGCTGCTGACGGAGGTGGTCCGCAGCCTTGAGGCGGCGGCGATCGACGACGCGCTGGATCTGTTCGCGCTCCACTCGGCGCCCTCGCCCAAGTGCTTCGGCCAGGAGAGGGGCCTGACCTGGCTCAACGCAGTGAATGAACAGGTCTCGGGGGTCGACGAGATGCTGGTGCCCGGCACCCCGCGCGACTCCCTGTGCATCCTGGACACCCTGCTGAACCTGGACGGCGGGGTACGCCCGGAGATGGTGGCGACCGACCACGCCTCGTGCTCCGACATGGTCTTCGGGATCTTCAAGATGCTCGGCTTCCGCTTCGCGCCGCGCTTCCGCGACCTGGCCGACCAGCGGTTTTGGCGCGCGGACATACCCGGCGACCCGCCGCAGCCCGGCTACGGGCGGCTGGATGCCATCGCCCGCAACAAGGTCAACCTCAAGCAGATCCGCGAGCAGTGGCCGGACATGCTGCGCGTCGCCGGGCCGCTGATCACCAACCAGGTCCGCGCCCACGACCTGCTGCGGATGTTCGGCCGTGAAGGTCGCCCCGTCCCGCTGGGGCAGGCGTTCGCCGAGTACGGCCGGAACGAGAAGACCTTCCACCTGTTCGACCTGGTGGACGGCACCTACCGGCGCAGGATGAACCGCCGGCTCACCGTGCAGGAGCCCCGCCACGCCCTGGCCCGCGCAATCTGCCACGGCAAGCGCGGCCACATCCAACAGGCGTACCGGGACGGCCAGGAGGACCAGTTGGCCAGCCTCGGACCGGTGCTCAATGCCGTGGCGCTGTGGAACACCCGCTACCTGGACGCCGCCGTCGAAACCCTGCGGGCGCTGCCCGCCGACCGGCGCGAGCACGACGTCCTGGACGAGGACGTGGCCCGCCTGTCCCCACTCAAGGCCGGCCACCTGAACGTCCTGGGCCACTACGCCTTCGCCGCCTCCCAGCCGGAGAACGGTCTGCGCCCCTTGCGCGACCCGACCGAGCCGGACGACGAGGGCGCCGACGGCTGACCGCCCGTCACGGGCGAATCACCGCCGGGGGCGGAACCGACTGATTCCGCCCCGCCCACCAAACCGATCGGACAGGCCCACCGACCTGCGGGAACAGCGCGCAGATCCAATCGGATCCGGTCCCGCCTTCCGCCTCCCCTTTTAGCCCCCCCCTACGATGGCCGGCCCGGCGCGCCACACAGGCATGAAGATCGGAACATCATGAGTCGCGAACCAGACCTAGCCGTCCTCTACCCGGACGTGGCAGGCCACGGCAGCCTGGCCGCAGCACTCCAAGCCGCAGCCGCTGACCAAGGCATGTCCCTTCCCTTGTCCGTCGCCCCGTCCGATCCACTGCGCCATGCCACGATCACCAGTGTCGTCCCACATCGCCACTCGTCCTACATCGCGGCGTGGCATCACGAGCGAAACTGGGCCATCTGGGGCTCGTCCAACAACAGGCTCATGATCTGCGGCAACACCAAGGACATACGTGCACTTCCCCAAGTGATCCGCGGCTGGGCGGAGGGGGCCAGCCTCGACGAGATCAGGCAGGCCGCAACCTTTGACCTCCTGACCGGACGTTTCGAGGTCCCCGACAACAACCCCGCCGACGTCATCGCCTCAGAGTGGCAGTGGCTGCTGAAGGATGCTGATCACGCCGACTGGCCGCAGTACCAGGTGCTCATCCAGTCCGCCCACGCCGAACCGAAGCTTCGCAGGCTCTACCCCTTCACGAGCCACTGGGCACTGAGCTTCTCCAACACGCCCGACTACCCGTTCCCCCCGCCCTTCGTCTCGATCGACTCACCCCGGGGAAGCGGTGACTACACCATCAGAGAGTGGTGGAACGGCCCCGCCCTGCACCACGTCACCACAGCCGCTGAAGCGATCGCCATCGCCGTCGGCCGGATCCCTGGCGACCTGCTCCAGACGTCTTCTGAGAACCCTGGACAAGCCTCCTGAGAGCGACACCGGCGACCCGGGAAGGAAACGATCGGGAATGGCCGACCGCATCCACCTACGGCATTCCACCGATGAGCAGACCGACGCCCGCCAACGGCATGCCCTGGCCGCGCTGCTGGCCGCCGGTGCCCCCGTCTACGAGGATCCCGCCACCTCCACCCGCCAACTCTCCCTCGACCGTGCCGGCTTCACCCGACTCCTGCACGAGGCCGCCATCGGCGACACCATCCGCATCGCCGACGCCGCCCCGCCTCTTCCGCTCCGTCGCCGACATTCTCGCCCTGCGGCCGGTCCTCATCCGCCGCGGCCTGCACCTGCGGGTCGAGTCCGACGACCCCGGTACCAAAATGATGGTCACCGTCCTCGCCGCCGCCGAAGCCGCAGGCAAGACACTCGGCCGCCCCGCCACGCTCGACCTGGACCAGGCGGCGAAGGAGGTCGAGGCGTTCGGCGAAGGCACCGCCGTCAAGGCTCTCGCCCGGCAGCACCAGGTCGGCCCGAAGACGATCCGTCGCGTCCTGGACGCCGCCGGCGCCCGCAAGCTGCCCGAGCAACTCGACGTCATCCCGGACCTGGCCACCGAGCAGCAGCCTGAGCCGAACCCGGAGATCACCCTTGACCTGCCCGGTCTGCTTGCCAGCCACCTGCTCGTCGGCGGCGACGAGAGCGTCCGCCGCGCTGTGGCCGCCGGGCGCACCAACCGCCGCGGCACGGGCTACTCGATCCGCCTCACGGCCCCGCTTGAACGTCACCGTGCTGCTCTCCAGCAGAGCGCGGCCCTGGCCGCTGAATCTGCCGAACCCACCGCGCGCAAGGCCCACCGGGTCTACGCCGCCCGCATCTCGGCCGCCGAGTAGCCGTCGACCCGGCCGGGGCATCGAACAAGATCAATCTCAGCGTCAACCGCTGCCCCGCTACTACTCGCCCACGATGTCGCATCGAAGGTTCCAGGCATCACCAGTTACGGAGTCGGGCCCGCCATGGAAAGAGTGACGGGCCCGACGGGTGCAGCAGGGATCAGTACCGGGCGATCAGCCAGGCGATGACCAGGCCTGTGGCGAAATCGCCGAGCCGGTAGGCCACGCCGCACATGAAGCTTGTACGGGCGCCGCGTCCGTGGCCGGCCACCCATTTCCGCAGGTGACGGGCCGCTGATCTGCTGTGCTTGGCCAAGTTAACGCACTGATGAGTGCGTTCTGCGTTACTCTCCATACGGGGTCCTTCCATCTTGCTGATGCTGGACGCCGCGCAAGGAGCCCCCTCGGCTCATGGCCTAGGAAACCGCGTCGAGGAAGCGGGGCTCCTTTTGCGTTGGTGAGATGTGTTGTTGGACGGTGCGTCAGACCGACGGCCCTGCTAGGCGACTTGACGACACCTGAGGGAAATTTAGGACATTCTAGTACAGTGCTGGTCGGATTCCCTGGCACTGGGCATCACAAGATCCTTCGAGGCTTTCCGAGGGCTCACGACCCCGGCAGCGACTCCCCTCACGCTTCCCTGCCGCTCTTACGAAGGGCGTGTCGTGGGCTCGACCCGGCCCCACCAGCTGGGGGCTGATGGGGCAGGGTCGAGCCGCTGCGCGACTGGGGGTTACCGCGGGTCGAGCTCGGGTGTGACGGTCTGTGGCACGGCCCGTTGTGCGTCATCCTGGCGCGGGGTCCCGCAGGCCGGTGTCGACCGCCGGCCCGCGGTGCTGCTCGGACCAGAGGGCATGGGCCTCAGCGACGTCGAGCGCCGCCGGGCCGATGCTCTCGCCGAGCTGGGATACGTAGCGCTGGCCTTCGACCTTCACGGCGGGCGCTATTTGGGTGACCCCGAGGAGATGCTGGCCCGTTGCATGCCGCTGCTCACCGACCCCGACCGGATGCGGGGCATCGGCCACGCGGCGCTCGACGTGGTGCGCACCGAACCGCGGACCGACCACGACCGGATCGCCGCCGTCGGCTACGGCACCGGGGGCGCCATCGGGCTGGAACTCGGGCGCGACGGCGTCAACCTGCGCGCGATCGGGACAGTCAACGCGCTCACCACGGGCCGACCGGGCGAGGCGGCACGCATCCGCTGCCCGGTCTGGGCCGGGGTCGGGTCGCAGGACCCGATCATGCCGCCCGCCCAACGGGTCGCGTTCACCGCAGAGATGCAGGCCGCGGGCGTCGACTGGCGCCTCGTGGTCCACGGAGGAGCCCTTCACGCCTTCCACCACCCACCGGTCGACCACCCCACGGTCCCCGGCGTCGCCTACCACCCACGACACGCACAGCGAGCCTGGCACGACATCATCGACCTGCTCGCCGAGTGCCTGCCCGCGACCGAGGACCTGGTCAGTCCAAGCTCGGCCACCCGCTGACCAGCGCTTACTTTGGCCTCGGCGGCGCGCAGTCCGTCGTAGGTCGGCTCGCGTTGGAGGTCACGCCGGAGTTCGCCGACGGCGAGGGTCTGCACCATGAACTTCACGGTGGACAGCAGCTCCCCGGTGCGCGGGCGGCGGGCGGTCAGGTCCATCGCGGAGAACGCGCCGTCGTGGATGTGCAGGGCGAGGTGGTCGCGGTGAAGGACGTCGAGCACGTCGAAGATGTGCCCGATGCCGCGTACGAGGCGGTACATCTCCGAGATGTGCACGGTGTCGCCCGACCGCGCGTGGGCGAGCCTTTCGCCGGACTTCGGGTGCTAAAGCAGGTGGAGGCGACTGCAGGTACCGGCCTCTTCCTCGAAGACGACCGGGTCCTCGATCCCGGCCTCGTCCAGGACGAGGTTCTGATGGTCGGTCGACTGGTGGTCGGTCAGAACCCGTTCGTAGACCAGGTTGGCCATGCCGCTCCCCGCCCTCGGTGGTCGCATTCGACTCTAGCCGTCAGTAAACCCTGTCATCAGCAACCCATCGGATCTGATGGGATCGGCGCCGCTGTCGGGCCCCGGAACGTAAGGGTTCATTGGACGCCCGCCTCACCTGTCGTCATTCGTTCGTTTGACGACACCTTTCAGGTGAAGGCAATGGCCGCTCCGGTCGAGATCGAGAGCTTCGCAGCGTGGAGGAGCTGCAGGCATATATAGGACTCGATGCCGTAGCGCTGCCACCCCTCGGTGGCCGGCTTCTCGGCATCGGCGGCCTCGAAGACCTCTTCGGAGTACGGATCGAGGTCTTCCGGAAGACCGAGGGCTCCAGCGAGTCGACGGACTTCCTCCAGCAGACGCACCGAAGACCCCAGGTAGCCGCCTCGTACCTTTTCGTCCACGATGACCTGGGCGAAATCGACGGGGACGTAGTAGCCCTCGCAGTCCGAATGATGGACCAGATGGTCGAACGGTCCAGGAGGATCACTCGGCAGAGCCTCGTACACCTTGCCCAGGAGCGGGTCTTCAGTCGCCCGCCGGCTGCCGTCCAGCGGCTCGGGCAGGCACCCACCCGCTGCAAGGTGGACAGCGAGACGGCGAACGGTGTGCAGGCCCGAGTATCCCCACGCCTCGAACTCCGCGCCCTCCTTCTTATCGAGGTCGGGCTCAGTCCACTGTCGCGCTCCCCCACGCGCCAGTAGCTCGCCGATCGCGATGAAGTCAGCGCGAACCGTCTCGGTGTAGTCGTCGTCCTCGGCGTCGACGAGGACCCCGACCACTATGCTCAATCCCATGGCACGATCTTGCCATCGGCGATCCGACGGCCACTCGTTGCCCTGCCGCCGAGGTCACGCTGCCTGGCCGTAGCCGTCGGCCTCCGCGCAGCGGACCGAAGTCGACATCCAGGTGCGCGTCGTACGCCTGTGGTTCAAGGCCAAGTTCGTGGGTGGAGTATTCGCCGAAGCGGCGGATGTGCTCGGTCGGGTACGGCGAGATGTGGGCCAAGTCCTCGGAGTCGATGACGTGGCCCTCCGCCTGGAGCTGGCGCCCGATCACAGCGATGTCTAGGCGTTGTGGAAGATCACCGCGTTCGTGAGCAGAGCGTTGAACTACGCGGTCTTCTCCTGCTCGACGGGGTCGTTGCCGGTGATGACGCCGCCGTTGCCGAAGCCGATCCGCTGGGAGAAGCCGGTGAACGCCTCGACCTTGTCCGTGGCAGCCGTTACCCGCCGGCGCAGCGGGGTGTCTGAGGGGTAGCGCAGCAGCTGGACAATGCGGATGGCGCGGCCGACCTCCCGGAAGAAGATCCGGACCGAGGACACCGCCCGACTGTCCCCGCTCAAGCACCGCAGCCTCAACGTACTGGGCCACTACAGCTTCACCGCCTCCGTCCCGCGCGAGTGGCTGCGGCCGCTGCGCGATCCAGACGCGGTGGAGCTGGACGACGAGGATGACGACGGCCGCGAGGACTGAACGAGCCATGGCTGGGACGGGATCAGGGTGATCCTGACGCTGCGGTACAGGTACCGGCTGAGTGGCGCCATCGGGGCCTCGCCCTTGTTCTCGGCCGGCCATCGGTCCTCACCAGCTTCGCGACAGCGACACCGGCCACTCCGATGATGGCGCTGGTGGTCGGGCCGGAATCCGTCCAGACAGCCACGCCTGCGAAGTGATCTGACTCAGATGCTGTCACAGGGATCGATCAAGCGGTGTCTTGTGCTCGAACCGCTCGAACCGAGGGAGACATCATGGCTGAGAACACCGATGTGGTTGTGATCGGCGGCGGATACGCCGGCGTCATGGCGGCAAATCGCCTGACGCAGCGCGGCGACGTGACCGTGACGTTGATCAATCCGCGCGCCCAACCTTCGTCCACCGGGTCCGCCTGAACCAGTTGGCGGGCGGGACCGACGCCGCCGTCGTCGACTACCAGGAGGTCCTGGCGGAGGGGGTGCGATTGGTGGTCGACAGCGTGACGCGGATCGACGCGGCCGGGCGCGGTGTGGAGCTGGCCAGCGGTGGTTCGGTCGGCTACGACTACCTGGTCTACGCGGTGGGCAGCGGCGGCGCCGACCCGCGGGTGCCCGGAGCGGCCGAGTTCGCCTACCCGATCGCCGGTCTGGAGGAGGCGCAACGGCTGCTGTCGGTCCTCGGTGCCGCGCCCGCATCGGCCGCGGTGACGGTGGTCGGAGCAGGTCCGACGGGTGTCGAGACCGCCGCCGAGCTGGCGGATCAGGGTCGCAGAGTGACTCTGGTCTGCGGTGGCGTGCTCGGGCCGTACTTGCACCGGCGGGGGCGCCGTTCGGTGCGCGGGCAGCCGACACGGTGCTGAGCCGGTTGGCAGGAGAGCGGCCAGAGACCCTCAACCAGTCGTTCGGAGCGCAGTGCATCAGCCTGGGCCGGGGCACCGGCATCTTCCAGTTCGGCAACAGGTCCGACGTCGCGGTGGGGTTCCACATCGACGGCCGCCTCGGCGCGAAGATGAAGGAAGCTGTGTGCAAGGGCATCGTGAAGCACCTGGCCGATGAGGCGCACAAGCCCGGCGGGTACAGCCTGCACCGCATGAAGGGGGGGTGCAGGGCGCCGGCAGGCGCTGGAGGCCATGCGCGCCGAGGCACCGGTCGTGATCGAACGGGTTTCCTAGATTCGGGCCGGCCGAGAGGGAGATGATCAGGGCATGAGTGGTGATCACTCCGTTGACCGGGCGACCGAGATATTCGTCGCCCATCGCAATCTGCTCCTCACTGTCGCGTACGAGATGCTCGGCTCGGCGGCCGATGCCGAGGACGTCCTGCAGGAGACCTGGTTGCGGTGGCTCGGGGTCGACCTGGACCAGGTACGCGACCAGCGCGCGTACCTGGTCCGGATCACGACCCGGCAGGCGCTCAACCGGCTGCGCACGATGTCTCAGCGCAAGGAGTCGTACGTGGGCCCGTGGCTGCCGGAGCCGCTGCTGACCGCGCCGGACGTGGCCCAGGACGTCGAGCTCGCCGAGAGTGTGTCGATGGCGGTAATGCTGGTCCTGGAGACGCTGTCGCCGACCGAGCGGGCCGTTTTCGTGCTGCGCGAGGTCTTCGACGTCGGCTACGACGAGATCGCGGTGGCGGTCGACAAGACCCCGGCGGCTGTCCGCCAGATTGCGCACCGGGCTCGCAGGCACGTCGATGCCCGACGCCCGCGCAAGGTGGTCTCCCAGAGCCAGACCCGGGCGGCTCTGGAGTCGTTCTTGCAGGCACTGGAGAGCGGGGACCTGCAGGGCCTGTTCGACGTGCTCGCGCCCGAGGTCGTCTACATGGGCGACGGCGGCGGTGTGAAGCACGCTGCGCTGCGGCCGATCGTCGGCGCCGACAAGGTGGCCCGCCTGTTGGTCGGCGGCCTCGGCAAGAACACGGTTCCGATCGCCTTCGGCCCCACCGTGGTCAACGGCAGCCCGGCGCTGGCCATCCACCTGGACGGTGAGCTGGACGCCATCATGGCGACCCGTGCAGAGGCCGGCCGCATCACCGGTCTCTACGTCGTCCGCAACCCTGAAAAGCTGTCCCGCATCGCATCCGAGACCCCGCTCACCCTGCGATGAACTGCCGGTGGCGGATCAGCCACTTGGGGATCAGGCACTGTTCCTGCCGCCTTCGCCGCCTGGGGCCGCCTCGACGCCACCCCTTGAATGGCTGAGTGCCGACGCCCATGCACCAAGGGGGCACGGGCGCAGCCTAGTTGCACGCAAAGGACCGTCGGTCCGTTCTGCCTCTACAGAAAGATCATTCTTATGGAATCCCTTCGCTACACGTTCCTCGTCTTCCACCTTTTCGGATTCGCCGCTCTCCTGGGCGGCATTTTCTACCAGCTGCGGGGCAAAGACCCGGTGACTGGCAGTTACATGGTGACCAGCACGGTCGTCCAGTTGGCCACAGGCGCCGGGCTGATCTGGACCCGCATATCCCTGGACCTGCCTGTGCCTCACGCCAAGATGGGCGTGAAACTGGCCCTGGACCTCCTGGTCGCGGTGATAGCGCTGGCAGGCATGCGCAACAAGCAACCCTGGACCTTCTACGCCGTCGCGACGTTCACCGCGGCCGCAGCCGTCGTGGCCGTCGTGTGGAAATAGTTGAAACCGGGCCCAGGCAGGTCGATCCAGGCAGCGCGTCCCGGGCGCGGGCGGCGCAGCCGCTCCTCGCGCACGGCCTCCCGCAACCGCACGCCGGCCTGAGGGGGACGAGATTGCTAGGCGTCGTTGATCGTGTAGTCGGTGTTCGGATTCCCCTGCTGTGGAGAGGGAGCGGGTGTCATGGTGCGTGGTCGCGTCCGTCCCGTGGGGCGAAGGCGGCGAGGGCATCGGCGTCGGTCGCGCGAGCGCGCAGGAAGTAGTCGGCCCACTCGGTGATGTCGGGGTAGGACGAGTCCTGGCTGAGCTGGGTGGCTGCGGCCTGGAGGTCGAAGTGCGTGGTGCGGAGTTCGATGCCCGGTCCCAGGAGGGCCCAGTGCGCTCCGGTTCGCCCATAGGGCATGCCGATGCTGCCGGGGTTGATCACGAGTCGGCCGTGAGCGAGGCGGACGAACGGCATGTGGGTGTGGCCGCAGACCACGGTGCGGATGTCGGTATCGAGTCCGTTGAAGACTTCCTTCCAGCGGTCGAGGCGGGAGTCGACCAGGACGACTTCCTCGTCGTCGCGAGGGGTGGCATGGCAGAACAGCACCTTTCCCAGCCCGTTCACGGACAGGGAGAGTGATCGTGGCAGCGAGCTGAGAAGGTCGAGATGGTCCTCACGGAGCTGTGCGGCCGCCCAGGGGGCGATCGGATCGGGGATCGTGTCGCGTTGCCCCCGACGGTATTCAAGGAGTTCGCGGTCGGCGTTGCCGCTGATCCAGATGACGCGGTCGCCGAGGCTGGTCAGTAGGTCGAGAACTTGGGTCGGTTGCGGACCGGCGGTGATGTCGCCGGTGAGCACAATGTGGTCGGCCGTGCTGACGTCAGGTTCGGCGAGCACTGCCTCCAGGGCCGGCAAGACTCCGTGAATGTCGGACAGGACGGCTACTCGGTTCAGCATGGTCACCACTGTGGGGTGAAGACAGCCGAGCGGGGCGATCTTTCGCCCGGCGCGTAGTTCAAGGGGGCCGTTCAGCGTGTGTGATCGCCCGGAGCGTAGTGCTTCCGGGGGGATCCGGCGTCGGTAGCGATGCGGGTGGTGCTCTTGTCGTGGTAGCCCAGTGCCTGGGCGATGACGGGCGCCAGGGCCTGGAGGACGAACTGGCGGATGGTCGAGGTGCGGCCCTTTTCAGCCGGGACGCCGAGCTCCCGAAGCGCGTCGCGCAGGGTGCCGGGGTTCATCGGCCGACTCGGGCTGCGGCCCGGGAAGAGCCAGGGCGAGTTCTGGTCGATGGCAGGGGTGTTGGCGGGCAGGGCCTGGGGGTAGTCGAGCAGGAGGGCGGCCACCGGTTCGTGCGGCACCACGTCAACATGCTCGGCCGGTACTCCTTCCAGCTCCCCCAACTGCCCGACGGCCTGCATCCCCTGCGCGATCTGAGCGCCGCCGACGAAACGTGATCAGGGGCGAGCAGTCGTCCTCCGTCCTCCCCGGGCCAGGCGGATCCGTATCTTGGGCGCGAAGATTGCTCACATGTTCGGGGGTCGGGTGCGCATCGCAGATCACGCCACGTGGGACCGGGACTTTTCGGTGAAGTATCTCCTGGTTCAGGAGGACGAAAACGGAGTGGAACAGCTCTGGGGGAGGTGCGCGGGTGTCGAAGGATTCTTCGTCGACCCGGTCCCGTCGCCACGGGATGTCCTCACTCTCCGCGGATGCCGCCCCGACGGTCTCCTCAGCAAGGTCCTGGTTGAGCCCGATGTCTCGCCACGGGGTCTGGGTGATGTGTGCGTCGAGGTCTGGGACGACGAGAAGCCCGTGCAGTGGTGGACTCTCGTCGATGCAGTCGTGGTGGCCCACCAGCCCCACTCGGCTGACCCGGAACGGTACGACATCGCGCTCGGCGCCGGCGTCAGGAACGAGGAGAGCCTCTTCGAACTGCCTGCGACGCCGCGCTTCGAGCTCTTCGCGGGAACGACGGTTGCTGCGGCAAGTGCAGGCCGGTGCTCTGGCGTGGACGGCCTGTTCAAGGCGCGAGTGGCCCCAGCCCCCGTTCCGATGGAGCTGATCGGCTGCCAGCCCGAGGAGCCCCTGCTTGCGGCGCTGCGGCGACCCCGTCGGTCGGAGCGGGACTGGGCCTACCTCCTGGTTCTGGATCGTCATGGTGCCGTGATGGCCTCCCGCTCCGTGGGCCTGGCCATCACCGGAGCGCGACCATCCGTGCTCGGCGGCGCTCTCGTCGACATCACCCTCACCGATGGTGGCGACGATCGGCCATTGCCGGCAGCCCGCCCGATCTGGGCGGAGTGGTACCGCCCCAAGGCCCCAGTTTCGACTCCGGCAGGATCCGCCCGTGTCCGGCATCTCTCCCCAGGCAACAGTCCGGTTCCCGGGGAGAGATGCCGAGGTCCCGTCCACTCCTCGTCGTCCTCGTCGAGCCCGGCTATATCCAGGTCGTGCAAGGGCCACAGGCCGCCGCGCCGGCCGGGACGGAGGCGATGAAGCCGGCCACCTTCCGGACGGTCGCGGCCTTCCTGTCCTGCCTCACTCAATCCAGTTGTTGTCTCAACGAACCGAGTCGCTCGGGCTTCTGCCTCAGCGAAGTCAGTACCGCGTCCGGCGGTGTCCTGAGTCAGAGATCCTTCGGCGGTACGCTGCGACTTCATGGAAGATCTCGTCCGAACATGCCAGTTCAACCGTGTTCGTCTCGGCTGCCCTGCCGACGGGTGCGGGCGAGTGGGTGCCCGACGGCAGGGAACTGGTCTGTCGGACGCAGTTGCCTCCGTCTCGTCGCAGGCCGGGTCTGCCGGGCCCGACCGTGTCCTGCTCAGCCGGGCTGTACGACGGTGGTGATCTTCCCGGTCCCGAGGTCGTAGGCATAGCCGCCGATCTTGATGTTGCCGATGGCCGAAGCCAGCTGGGGTGCCGAGCGCAGCCTGGTGATGTCTTTCTGGACCGTCTTGGACGGCTCCAGGACTGCCATTTCCAAGGAGGTTTGTTCGTCCCAGCCGCCGCGGGCGGCATAGCCGGCGCGCAGATCGTCGTCTGCGAGCAGGCCCGAGCCGCAGTCGGTGTGGTGGATGACGGCGATCTCGAACCAGTCCGCGTCGGGGGTCTTGTTCTCGTGCAGGTGCACGATCCAGGCGAGGTCATTGATGACCGCGGGCGTCACGCGGCCGCCGACGTTGCGTGCGACGATCGCTTCTCCGAGTCGGGCGCCCAGTACAGCCGCAGGCTCCACGCGCGGGTCGATGCAGATGATCAGGTACAGCTGCTTGAAGGGGATGAACGGGACCTGGGGGACGTCGGCCTGGGCGCCGGAGGCTGCGAAAGCCCGGTTGCGCTCGAGGTACGGGGTGAAGTTCGACATGGCTGGTTCCTTCAGGAGGCGGTGGCAGCCTGGGGGTGTGGGACCGGCACCGCGTGCGCGGCATCAATGTCCGGCCTGTTCGGCCATGAACCGCAGGCGGGCGGCAGCAAGCCGTCCTAGGCGCCACCATCGCCCACGAGGGGCTCACTCGCCAGGCGGGCTCGCCCGGCAGGGTCGAGAGCGTCGCCGCCATGGCCTCAGGGAACTGCGGAACTCCCTCGTCCCGCGTCAGCTGGAAGGCAGCAAGCAGCGCGCCACTACTTTGCGGCTGGGGTCAGAGACAGGACTCCGGGGCCCAATTGCAGTGACCAGCCAACCGACCCCCACCGCTCCTTGCGGCGGGGGTCGGTTGGCACGAGTTCTGAACCCGACCTCCTATTCGGTGCGCAGGGCCGTGGCGGTTCGGGTCCTGGCGGCCCAGCCGGCGGGCAGGAGTGCGCCCAGAGTGGCGATGAGCAGGCCGCCGAGTGTGAGCGGGAGCAGTTCGGCGCCGTGGTAGACGGCGATGACGGAATCGGGCAGCCGCAGTCCCACGCTGTCGCCCATCGCGGGCAGGACCCAGCCGTGAAGGGCCACGCCCAGCGGCACACCCAGGGCGCCCGCGACCAGGCCGGTCACGACGACCGAGGTGAGGACCATCGCGACGGTCTGCCGTGGGGTCATGCCGAGCGCCTTGTGGACACCGATCTCCCGCACCCGCTCGCGGGTATCGAGCAGCACGCCGTTGAGCACTCCGAGCGCGGCGACGGCGACGAGCATCAGCGTGAGCATCGCGGACAGCGCGTTGAGCGTGACGACCATGTCGCCGCCGGCGGCGAGCCCGCCGGCCTGAGCGGTGGCCCCCAGCGGTGCCAGGTCCTTGTTCAGCGCGGTGACGTAGGCGGAGACCTCGGTGCCTGACGTGACCGCGATGTGATGGCTCGTATCTGTCAGGTCGGGATGTGCGGCGGTGAGGGTCGAGGCGTCGGTGAAGACCTGCATGCCGGAATTGCGGGGGTCGAGGACTTCGCCGACGACCCGGACCGTGACCGGCTCGGCCAGGCCGTTCAGGGTGATGCTGTCGCCGATGCCGGTGCCGGTGGCGGTCAGGAAGGGGGTAGGGACCACGGCCTCGCCGGGCCCGTCGATCCAGCGGCCCGCGACCATCGTGTAGCCGCCCCACGAGGCGTCGCCGGTGAAGGCGACCACGTCGACGGTGCCGGTCAGGCCGGACACGGTCGAGCGCACCGTCGAGGCGCGGTAGTACTTGCCGGTTCCGGCGGCGGACTCGACGGTCTCTGCGACCGCGGCGGGGTCGGCCTTGGGCTGCTTCTTGCCGCCAGGGGGGTGGGGTCCGAAGTCCGGCATGGGCGCGGGCACGGTGACATCTGCGACGTCGTGGGCCTTGGCGTCCATCACCTTGCCGAGCGTGGCGCCCATCCCCACGGTGAACGTGACAGCGATGGCGCCGAACAGGATCGCAGTGCCCATGGCGAGCGCACGGGCGGGCCGCGCGAAGGGCCGGGCCAGGCCCAGCGCCACCGGCCGCGGCAGCGGCAGCCGTCCGGCCAGGCGGGCCGCCCACCGGCCGCGCCCCGCCGAAGCGGTACGCCCGACGGCGAGCGCATCGACCGTACGCAGTCGCCCGGCCCGCCATGCACTCGCCCACGCGGTGGCCGTCACCAGGCCGAGCACCCCGGCGATCACCGCCAGGTCGACCCAGGGAGCGATGGCCAGGGACGAGGAGCCGTAGACCTCCCCGGTCTCGGCCATCACAGGGACGGCGAGCAGGTGGCCGGCGACGACGCCGAGGGCCGTGCCGACGCCGGCCGGGATCAGTGCCTGGCCGATGTAGGCGCGTACGACCTGGGCCGGGGTGAAGCCGACGGCCTTGAGGATCCCGATGCGGCGCGTTGCCGTGCCCACGGCTGACGCGACGACGTTGCCGACGATGAGCACTGACATGACAAGGCCCAGGGCGCCGAACGCGATGAGGAACGGGACGTAGAGGGCGGTGTCGCGCTCGGCGTCCTTCTTGACGGTGAGCCAGGACTGTCTGCCGACGGCCGTTCCCGGCTCCAGGGGCCGCGTCACGGCTTTGGCGCCCGCGGTGATCTGCGCGGCGGTGCCCGCGTTCGTGAAGCGGTAGAGCATCTGGTAGCCGCCGCTGCCGGGCGCGGTGAGCGCCGGCATCTGGGCCGGAACCACCCAGGCGTCGGCGGTCCGCGTGACCGAGCGGGCGACACCGACGACCGTGAGGGTCGGTTCGTCGGGCAGATGGGTGAAGGTGACCTTCCTGCCCAGGGTCGGGATGAGCGAGGAGTCGGCGGACAGCACGATCTCGCCGGAACGGGTGGGCCACCGGCCGTCGACCAGCGCCACCTCGTCCACGTCCCGTCCGGGATCGGAACGGCCGGCCACGGTCATCGGCCAGCCGGGGCCCGCCTCGTTCGCCCGCGGGGTGACGGTCGTCGTGCGGAACGGTCCGGCCGCACCGCTCACCTCCGCGGTGTCCTTGGACTTCGACAGCTGTCCGGCACTCACCCTGCCCGCGTCGAAATCGACGGACAGATGCGCGCCACGCTGCTGGGCGAAGGCGTCGTCGAAGGGTGCGCTGGAGACCACCAGCAGCGATCCGCCCAGGACGGAGGCGGCCACCGCCATCATCGTGGCGAGCCCGATCACCAGCGTCTGCACCCGGCGTCGTCCCACCCCCGAGCGCACCACTTTGGCGAGCGCGCTCAACGGACGGCCTCCGTGGCGACCGCCTGCGACGGGACGTCCTCGGTGATCCGGCCGTCGGCGATCTTGACCGTACGCCGCGTGCAGGACCGGGCGAGGGACAGGTCGTGGGTGACCACGACGATGGTCTGGCCGTCGGCGTTGAGGTCCGTGAGCAGCCTGCTGACGTCCTGTCCGGCGGCCGTGTCCAGGGCGCCGGTCGGCTCGTCGGCCAGCAGCAGTGGCGGCCGGTTCATCAGCGCCCGGGCCACCGCGACGCGCTGCCGCTCGCCGCCGGACAGCCGCCCCGGATACGCGCGGGCGTGCCGGTCGATACCGAGGTTCTCCAGGAGCTCCACCGCCCGCCGACTTGCCTCGGCACGTGCCATGCCCGCAAGGC
This sequence comes from Streptomyces sp. NPDC048295, assembly GCF_040652135.1. NCBI lineage: Bacteria > Bacillati > Actinomycetota > Actinomycetes > Kitasatosporales > Streptomycetaceae > Streptomyces > Streptomyces sp. NPDC048295. Next base: position 420,874 of record NZ_JBEZLL010000002.1, on the reverse strand, counting down.
GTGCCGGCAGAACGACATTGTCGGCGACGGTCAGATCGTCGAGCAGGTTGAAGAACTGGAAGACCATGCCGGTCCTCGAGCGCCGGTAGAGGGCGGAGCCGGACTCGCCCAGCTTGTCCACGCGCACCCCGTCCACGGTGACGGTTCCCGTGTCCGGCCGGTCCAGGCCCGCGATCAGATTGAGCAGCGTGGACTTGCCGCTGCCGGAAGGGCCGAGGATCGCGACGGCCTCGCCGCGCTGCACGGTCAGCGACGCCTCGTGCAGGGCGGGCGGGCCGTCGTCGTATCGGCGGCTCACCCCGCGCAGTTCGATCACCGGCATGGTCATGGAAGGGCTCCTTGCGTGCGGTCAGTGGGCTGTGGGTGCTGTGAGAACGCTAGGAGCGGGCCCGGCCCGCGCGCGTCGCCCGCCCGGACCCCTTGCGTTACCGCGCTGGGATGAGCACCGGAAATGTCATCCCTGCGATGTAGGCGGGCGATGTATCCGGTCCCGTGGGAACGACCTCCGAGTCGGACTCCACAGGCCCGGGCGGCAGTGACAATGAGCCGGTGATGAACGTACGTACGACGCTGGTGCGGCTGCGCAGAGCCGCCCGCGAGGCGGTCCGCGATGCGCGGATTCCGAGCGGCCCACCACTACGGCCCACCCGGCGCGCCTGGCAGTTCGACGTGCTGGTGGCACTGGCACTCGGAATCGCCACCGTCCACTACGGCATCGACAACGTCGGCAACGTCGTGCTGCGGGAGGTCGCACCCGGTGTGGAGGTGGCCGTCCCTCGCCCGTCCGGCCCCGGCGGCCTGGCCTTCATGGTGACCCTCGCGGCCGTCGCCTCCGGTGCTCTGGCGCTGCGCCGCCGCTACCCGCTCGCCGTGCTGTGCGTGGTGACGGCCGCGACGCTGGCGACACCGCACAGCGTGATGCGGCTGACCTTCTACGCGTTCGTCATCGCCGTATACAGTGCCGCCGTCTACAGCCCATACCGGACGGCCACCCTGGCTGCGCTGCCGGTGTCGGTCCTCCTGGTCGGCACCTCGGGGAACTCGGTGACACCGATCGTCCCCAACGAATACATCGCCCTGCTGATCCTGGTCCCGATGGCCGGGGCCGCCATCGGCCTGCGTACCTGGAAACTCCGTACCGACGAAGGCCGCACCCGGCTCTCCGCCCTGGAGCGCGAGCAGGCCGAGGTCCTGCGCCGGGCCGTCGAGCGTGAGCGGGCCAGGATCGCCCGCGAACTGCACGACGTCGTCACGCACAACGTCAGCGTGATGGTCATCCAGGCGGGCGCCGCCCGCAAGATCATGGAAACCTCCCCCGAGCTGGCCGGCGAGGCACTGCTGGCCGTAGAGGCGGGTGGCCGGGCAGCCATGACCGAACTGCGCCACGTCATGGGCCTGCTCACCATGGACGACCGGGACGAGGGCACGGACACGGACTCGGGGGCCGAGCTGGCCCCGCAGCCCGGCCTTGACCAGCTTGAGGTGCTCATCGGACGGGTACGGGACACCGGACTGCGCGTCGACCTGACCGTGACAGGACCGCCCCGTCCCCTTCCCCCCGGCCTCGAACTCGCCGCCTACCGCGTGGTCCAGGAGGGCCTGACCAACACCGTGAAGCACGCGTCGGGTGCCACCGCCGCCGTCACCGTCGACTACGGCCCGCATCGACTCCGGGTGGAAGTCACCGATACCGGCGGACACCCGGGCGCGGGCCCCGGAAGCGGCCGGGGCCTGATCGGCCTGCGCGAGCGTCTCGCCGTCTACGACGGAACCCTGAACACCGGCCGACGACTCACCGGCGGCTACCGTGTGGAAGCCCTGATCCCCTTGGAGATCCCGTGACCGAGCCGCTGCGTGTGCTCCTTGCCGACGACCAGACCCTGGTCCGCACCGGATTCCGGATGATCCTCGGTGCCGACGGCATCGATGTCGTCGCCGAGGCGACCAACGGCCTCGAAGCGGTCGAAGCGGCCAACCGCACCCGCCCCGACGTGGTTCTGATGGATATCCGGATGCCCGCGATGGACGGCCTGGAGGCCACCCGCCGCATCCTCAACGGCACTGCCGGCGAACCGCGCGTGATCATCCTGACCACCTTCGACCTCGACCGGTACGTCTATGCGGCGCTTTCCGCCGGGGCCAGCGGCTTCCTCCTCAAGGACGTCACCCCCGAGCAGCTGACCGCGGCCGTCCGTACAGCCCGTACCGGCGACGCTCTCCTCGCGCCCGCCATCACCCGCCGTCTCGTGCAGCGGTTCACCCGGCGCGGCAGCGACACCGCCGCCCTCCACCGCGACCTCGCCCCCCTCACTCCACGTGAACTGGAGGTCCTCGGCCTGCTGGCCCGAGGACTGAGCAACGCCGAACTCGCGGCCCGCCTCCATCTCGCCGAGGCGACCGTCAAGACGCACGTCGCCCGCATCCTCGGCAAGCTCGGACTCCGCGACCGTGTCCAGGCCGTCATCGTCGCCTACGAGACAGGACTGGTCGGTGTCGGCGAACGCGAGGCCGCCGAGCAGTCCACCGAGCAGGCGTAGGCCGAAGCCGAGACTTGGGATCGGCAGCCGGAACCCACGCCTTCCCGGCCGTCCCGCCCGGATCACCTGTCCGCGCTCTTGAACGAGGTCGCGGTCCCTGCCGCTGCCCGAGACGCCGCCATCCGCCAACAACTCCTCGTCGTCGGGGCGTGGGGCGAGTACCCAGTGCCCCCAGCGTTTGCGGGTGGGCGTCCGCGCTGATGCCGAACGGCTTGCCGATCTGCGCCAAGGAGGTGCCCGCGGCGCGCGCCTCGAGGACGCACACGCGCACCAGGTCCTGCGCGCGGGACTCAATGCCCGCGGCCGCCAGGGCGAATCCCGCCCGCACTGCCCGTGAAGCAGCCCCCTGGTGCAGCCCCAAGTCCCTACAGCAACGTACTTACGATGCCCGGGATCACGCCGCAACACAGATCGGACGGTTCGTACTCGCCGCGCCCGCTGACGTCCTCGCCGACGCAACCACCGCGCTCCTCGTCCCTGCGTCACCGCTCAGGATCGCGTTGAACATGCGGTGGGAGAGTTTCTTCTGACGGCGCAGCTTCATGGACGGTCGGGCGAGCGATCTTGAGTTGCGCAGGTCGCTTTCGCTGCACCCACAGGCCCACGAGGGCGGTGGCCACGGTGAATCCCAGCGCCAGCACGGCGTCCTCGCGTGCGTCCGGCAGGGAGATCATTACCGCGTACAGCGCGACGAGCGCGATCAGGGTCGCCCAGGTGAGCCAGGGGAACAGCCAGACCGCGGTGCCGGACGCGGGGCGGCGCCCTTCGGTGCGGTCGCGGCGGCCGAGTACGAGATGGGACGCGGCGATACCGATCCAGGTGATGTAGACGGTGTCGCCGGTGATGTTCACGAGCCGGCTGAAGGCCGTGGTCGGGTGGAAGACCTGGAGCAGCAGGCAGAGTACTGCGACGGCGACGGTGAGCAGGATCGCTGTGTAGGGCACGCAACGACGGGAGACGCGGGCCAGAAAGGCCGGCGCGTCCTGGTCCCGGGCGAGCGCGAAGAGCATCCTGGAGCTGGCGTAGAGCTGGGAGTTCATCGTGGACAGGAGCGCCGCGAAGAGCACGATGTTCAGGACGGTGGACGCGCCGTCCAGGCCGAGATGGCTGAGAGTGGCGGCGAACGGGCTTTCACCGACAGCGGTGCTGTTCCAGGGCAGGAGCAGGACGATCACGGCCAGCGAGCCGAGGTAGAAGACGGTGACCCGGACCAGGATTGTGCGGGTGCTCTTGCGGATGGCGGCCGCGGCGTCCTGCGCCTCGCCCGCGGCGATGGTCACGATCTCGGTGCCGGAGAAGGAGAACATGGCGCCCGAGGTGGCGATGACGACACCGCTGAGCCCCATGGGGAGGAAGCCCCCGTGGTCCACGAGGTTCCCGGCGCCGGGTGCGGGAGTGCCCGGCAACAGGCCGGCGACCGCGACGATGCCGACCGCGATGAACGAGGCGATCACCGCGACCTTGATCCATACGACCCAGAACTCCATCTCGCCGTATGCGCGTACGGAGGTGAGGTTGACTGCGCTCACCAGCGCCACCATGGCCAGGGCGGTGAGCCAGACGGGCAGGGTCGGCAGCCAGCCGTGCACGATCTGCGCGAGCGCGATGGCCTCGACGCAGAGCCCGAGGGGCCAGCCGACCCAGTAGAGCCAGCCGCTCGCGAAACCGGCCCAGCGGCCGAAGGCCAGCCGGCCGTACACGGCGAAGGCGCCGGTGTCCGGCCGGGGCATGGACATCTCGGCCAGCATGCGCATGATCAGGATGACGATGGCGGCCGTGACGGCGTAGGCGATCAGGATGCCCGGGCCCGCCTGCTGGATGCTGACGCCCGAGCCGACGAAGAGTCCCGCGCCGACCGCACCACCGATGCTGATCATGGTGATGTGGCGGCTGCGCAGGCTCTGCGCCAGTGCCGCTCCGCCGCCGCCCGCGGGGGCGTCGGCCGGTGAGGTGTCCCGGCTCGCCTCGCCGCTCCCGTCCATGTGCCGCGTTGCTGTCTTGTTCCCCTTCTTCACGACCGGACTCCCGCTTGCGCCTCGGGACGCGCCTGCTCAAGGAGCGCGCGGAACAGCGGCAGTCGAAGTTCCGGGCTGGGGACGAACGCCTCGGGATGCCACTGGACTCCGAGGGTCCATGCGCCGGCATGGGGGGACTCGGGTCCGGCCGAGGACTCCACGGCTTCGACGCATCCGTCGTCGGCCCGGGCCGAGACCCGCAGCCCTTCGCCGACGCGGTCGACGGCCTGGTGGTGACCGGACGATACGGGTATCCGGTCGCGCCCGAACACCTGGGCCACCGCGCTGCCGGCCGAGAGCGCAACCTCGTGGACGGTCCACTCCTCGCCGTTCTCCGGGTCGTGCGCCACGGAGGCCTTCGGCAGGTCGAGGTGGAGCGTGCCGCCCCGGACGATGTTCAGCAGTTGCATGCCACGGCAGATACCGAGGAGCGGCAGCCGGTTCTCGAGGGCGTACCGGACGACGGCCGTGTCGAGCCGGTCCTGCGCGGGATTGACGTCGTACAGCGCGGGGTGCTGCGGGTCGGCCCCGTACAGGGCCGGGTCGACGTCCCCGCCGCCCGGCACCACGAAGCCGCAGCAGTCGGCGAGCCGCTCGTCGAGCGGGCTTCCGTCGGAGGAAGGCCACAGCAGGACGGGCTCGGCGCCGGCGGCCCGGATCAGCGCCACGACGTCGTCGAAGATGCGATTCGCCTCAAGGACGCGCTGGTCGGCGCCGGGCGCGTCCGCGTCACTGAGGCGCACGGGTATCCCGATGAGGGGTGCCGGTGCCGTGGGCTCAGTCGTGCTCATAGGCTCTCCTGTTGATCGCAAATTGCGGTGGAAGTGCGAAATCTAGAGGATAGGTTTCATGGACGACAAGGGCTGGGAACAACTCATTGCGCCGGTGCGCTCGGCGGGAGCCGCAGAGGCCATCGCTCGGCGGCTCAGCGAGCTCATCGGTGCGCGGATTCTGGTCGGAGGCGACCGCTTCCCTCCGGAGAAGACCCTTGCCGAGATGTTCGGGGTTGCCGTGATGACCATGCGGCACGCCATGGCGGTCCTCCGAGAGGACGGGCTGATCGAGACCCGGCGCGGGCACCGCGCCGGCACCTACGTGATCCCGGACGTCCTCAGCCGGATCCGGGAGCTGACCGCTCTCCACCCGTACACACAGGCCGACATCGAGGAGCTGACGGCCTGGCGGATCGCGGTGTCCGGAGAGGCGTCCGCCCGGGCCGCGCGCCGCGCCTCCGAGGCGGGCCTCGCCAGGCTGCTCGAATTGGAGGCCGCCACGGACGAGGCGGTCGCCGACGCGGAGGCGTATCGCACCCTGGACGCCGGACTGCATCTCCACATTGCAGAACTGTCCGGCTCCCGGCGGCTGCTGGAGGCCGAGCAGGGCATCCAGGACGAGCTGACCCGGCTCCTCGCGGACCATCCCGGCGGAGTCGAGTCGCGCAGTATGCCGGATCAGCAGCATCGCGCGCTCGTCGCGGCGATCGAGCACAGCGATCCGGCGAAGGCGCGGGAGCAGTTCACGATTCACGCGGAGGCCACGGCGGACCTGTTCTTGCCGTTCGTCCAGTAGCCTGCGGACACGCTGGTGTTGGCTCTCCGCTGATTCGGGCTGCGGCGCCGTCGTGGCTGGTCGCGCAATTCCCTGACTTGATCTTCAACCTGTGCGGCGGGGACGTGGAGTCGTTGTCTTCTTCGTGTCGCTTCGTGGGGTCGGGTTTGTGGACGGTGTGCACGTCGTCGCGTTCAGTGGGGCTGGTTGTTCCTGCGACCGGGCGGCCGTCCCGGGCCGGGCCGAGAGGATTCGGTGCTCCGGCTGGGCAGGCGGCCTTCGGCCGGAAGTGCCGCAAGTGCCGAAAGTCGCGACGGACTCGGGCGGAGGGGGTGAGCCCGTCGGGCGGGACCGACTTCTCCCATGGCCGCCGGAGATCCGCCGCCAGGGGGCGAGCGAGCGCGGTGACTTCGTTGCCGGCACTCACCAGGCCAAGCTCGGCGGCCTGCTCCACTGTCGGCAGCGGCACGCTGCGCTCACCAGGCAGGTCGGCCTGCTCCGCGAGTTCCTGGGCCGAGGCCACGACGCACCGGGCGGCTACGTCACCGAAGGCACGGAGCGGCGCGGGGTGAAGCGGCTCTTCGAGAACCTTCCGCCGGAAGAAGGCGTCGGGACGTACGGCTTCCGGCACGACACCGTTCTCGCGGTCGATTCTCCCCAGCGGCACCCGCTTGCAGAGCAGCGCGCGTGACTTCGCCGAGTCGCAGCCGGCATTCAGGTGCACGGTGATCTCGTCGGGCAGCGGCCCGGATCCGTCCGAAGGTCGAGGACCGGGGCAGGAGCAGGGGTCGTGGTGGTTGGCTCTGGCCAGGACGCGGCCGAGTGGCAATCCGTACCATCGGTCATGCCCGACCTCTGACTTCGCTGTCGAGGGCGCCGGCGCGTTTCACGATGCGCAGAACGGGGGCGGTCTGGACGGTCTGGATGCCGGGCAGGCAGCCGACCCGGTCGGTGACGAAGCCGTAGAGGGTGTCCGCACCGGCGCAGAAGACGGTGGCCGTGAGATTCGTGGGGCCGGTCGTGGCGGCGGCGTGGGCGATCTGCGGGTGCTGGGCGAGGGCGGTTCCGGCGGCTTCGAGGGTGGCCGGGCTGACCGAGATCCACAGCACCGTGTGACTGGAGTAGCCCAGCAGTTGCTCGTCGAAGTCGACGCCGAAGTAGAGGGCTCCGCCGGCTCTCAGGTGGGCGATGCGGCGGCGGACCGTCGACTCGTGCCAGCCGGTGCTCGCGGCCAGCGCGGCGTGGTGCATGCGTCCGTCGTGGGCCAGTTCGCCCAGTAGGAGCCGGTCGCCGTCGTCGAGGTCGAGGGGGGCCGGGTCCGGCGGTGGCGGGGTGAGTTCGGCGACCTGCTCGGGGCCGAGTGAGGCGATCGGCGCGTGCCAGCCGTCCGGGCCGCCGCGGAACACACGCAGCACCTGGTGCGCGTCGATCGAGGTCACCTGTCGGGTGGCGGGCAGCGTGTCCAGCAGGAGGGTGTCGCGGGCCCGCTGGTCGGGCGTCTGCATGTGGCAGACGATCTCGGTGCCGCCGGAGGCCAGGCGGATCCTGTAGGTGTCGGGCCGCTGGGCGAGTGCCTGGGCGACGGCGAGCGTGGCGCTCGGGACGCAGCGCAGCCGCATCACCCACTCCTCGGCGTGGCCCAGGTAGCGGGGGTCGAGGCGGCCGACGACCCGGACCGCCCCGGTCTCACGGAGCCTCCGGTAGCGGCGGGCGACCGTCTGCTCGGAGACGCCGAGCACCGCGGCAATGCGGCGGAAGGAGGCGCGGCCGTCCACGTAGAGGGCGTGAACGAGCTGGAGGTCGAGGGTTTCCACGGTTCTCAGCGTATTGTGCGACGGTATCCGGCGGGTTCCTGGCGGTGGCTGGAGTGCAAGCGGGTCCGCTCGCAGAGTTGGGACATGACCGCATTCCGTGATCTCAGGCATTACATCGAGCACCTGACCGAAACCCTTGGCGCGGACGAGGTGTGCCGCATCGAGGGCGCCCACTGGGACCTTGAACTCGGTGGCATCACTGAGCTGTTGGCCGAGCGTGAGGGGCCTGCGCTGCTGTTCGACGACATCCCCGGCTACCCGACCGGCTTCCGGGTCTTCACCAACTTCATGGGCACCCCGGCCCGCAGCGCGGCGGCGCTCGGCCTGCCCGCCGACACCCCGAAGCTGGACATCGTGCGGGCCTGGAAGGACATCAGCCGCGACCTGCGGCTGATCCCGCCGGTCGAGGTCGCCACCGGGGCGGTCCTGCAGAACGTCCTCGAAGGCGACGACGTCGACCTGACGAAGTTCCCGGCGCCGCGCTGGCACGAGGGCGACGGCGGCCGTTACATCGGTACTGCCTGCATGGTCGTCACCCGTGACCCCGACAGCGGTTGGGTCAACGTAGGCACCTACCGGGTCTCCGTCCACGGCAAGGACCGGCTGTCCGTCTGGTTCCTGGGAAACCGGCACGCGCGGGCGATCGCCCACAAGTACTGGGACCGCGGCCAGGCCTGCCCGATCGCCGTCGTCGTCGGCCAAGACCCGATCCTCTCCACCGCCGCCGCGATGTCCGCCCCCGAGGGCGTGTCCGAGTACGACCTGGCCGGCGGCCTGCGCGGGGAAGGTGTTGAGGTGCTGAACGCGCCCGGCACCGAACTGCCCGTCCCGGCGCACGCGGAGATCGTCATGGTGGGCGAGATGCCGCCGCGCGATGAGGAGTCCGTCCTGGAGGGCCCGTTCGGGGAGTGGACCGGCTACTACACCCACAGCGGTCAGGAGCCCGTGGTTCGCGTGCGGCGGATCCTGCACCGCGACGACCCGATCATCCTCGGCGCGCCGCCCATGCTGCCGACCATCCCGGCGGGCGACCAAGCGGTACCGCTCTACTCCGCCACCGTGACCTGGGACCACCTGGAACAGGCCGGGGTCCAGAACATCCAGGGCGTATGGGCCTACGCCCGGCAGCTCATGATGGTCATCTCCATCAAGCAGACCGGCGCGGGCGACGCCATGCACGCGCTGATGGCCGCCGCCTCCCGCAAGCGCACCGGAGGCATGGAGCGCTACGCCGTCGTGGTCGACGAGGACATCGACATCACCGACATCAACCACGTTCTGTGGGCGGTGTTCACGCGCGTGGACCCGGCGGAGTCGATCCACATCCTGCGCTCGCCCACGACCGCCATCGACCCCCGGCTGTCGCCGACCAAGCGGGAGGCGGGCGACCTGTCCATGGGGCTCGTGCTCATCGACGCCTGCAAGCCGTTCGCGTGGAAGGACCAGTACCCGCGTGCCAACCGGGTCGACGAGTGCTACCGCGCCGAGCTCCGGGAGCGCTGGAAGGGCGTGCTGCCGCTCTGACACCCCGTCGGGCATCCCGGTGCCCCGCCGATCAGGAGGAACGTGCTGTGAACCTGCCCGAGGACGTGGCCCGCCTGGTGGCGGGGGCACCGCCGGTCGACGCCGACGAACAGGCCTTCCCGCTGCTCACCGTGGACGAGCACGGTCACCCGCACACGGCGCTGCTGTCCCGCGCCGAGCTCGAACCGGCCGACGACCGGACGGCGCTGTTCGCGGTCGTGGCCGGGGCCGGCACCCGGGCCAACCTGCGGCGGCACCCGTACGCCGCGCTGCTGGCCACGGACCGGACGATCTGCCACCACCTAAAACTCCGTCTGGTCGGTTCGCTGGCCGTCGGGAGCGTCCTGGGCTGCGTGTTCACCGCCGCCCACCACAAGCGTGACAGCCTGGGCATTCCGATCAGCCCGCTCGGCTTCCGCACCACCGGGCAACTCGCCGAACTCGAACAATGGCGGCGCAGCGCCGACGTCCTCAGCACGCTCCGAACCACCCTCTCCCAAGGAGGCCCCGCATGACCCGCCCGACCCGCCCGACCCGCATCATCGTCGCCATGTCCGGGGCCACCGGTGCCCCCTTCGGCGTACGGCTGTTGGAGTCGCTGCGCGACATCCCCGAGGTCGAGACCCATCTCATCCTGAGCACCTGGGCCCGGACCACCATCGAGTTGGAGACGGACCACACCGTACGGGAGGTCATCGACCTGGCTGATGTCCACCACAAGCCCGGGGAGCAGGGCTCGGCCCTGTCCTCCGGCTCGTTCTGCACCGGTGGCATGGTCATCGTGCCCTGCAGCATGAAAACCCTCGCCGCCATCCGCACCGGCTACGCCGACAACCTCATCACCCGGGCCGCCGACGTCGTCCTGAAGGAGCGCCGCCGCCTGGTCCTGGTCCCCCGGGAAACGCCGCTCAGCGAGATCCACCTGGACAACCTGCTGGCCCTCAGCCGCATGGGCGCCCGGATCGTCCCCCCGATGCCCGCCTTCTACAACAACCCCCGGACCCTCGACGACATGGTCGACCACATCGTGGCCAGGATCCTCGACCAGTTCGACCTCTCCGCCCTCGCCGCCCGCCGCTGGCAGGGCCTCGACCACGCCCGCCACGGGACCGCCTCCTCCGCCCCAGCGGCCGCCGACGTACCGCTGGGTTGAGAAGCTGCCGGACGGTCGCCATCAGCATCGCCCGGCCCGGACGCGAGACATGAACATCTGGAGCCCTGCGCGAGCGGCGACCGTCAGATCGACGCGGGGTCCTGTTGTCCGGTCCGGCGATCAGGCTGGCCTGACGGCGGCAGGGTCGGCAGATACCGTCGAGCGCCGCGGCATCGCGTCGGCAGATGCCACAGTGGTCCCCGGTCTCCGGTCGCCTTCGCGATGAAGCCCCCGCTCGCCTCGCAGCGGGGGCCCCCGAACCGGCCCAGGCCAGTCCCGGCAGGGCGGCCTGTTTCTTCGGGATGAGGACGTCGACAGGGATGCGCTCCAGGACCTTGCAGATGATGCCGGGTTCGCGGATGTTGTCAGGAAGGCTCGGCCAGCCCCGATGCCAGCGTCATCGTTTCCGGCTGGGACGCGTGGATCAGCGCCAGGGCGCGGCGGGCGTGTCGTCGGGGTCCAAACCGTACGGACGCCCGTGGGCAGCACTCGCATTGCCTGGCTGACGGTGTTCCCGCTTCCCGCCTGCTCGCCCGACCTCAACCCTGCGGAGTGGGTCCGGGCACACGTCAAGCGCAGCCTGGCAAACCTCGCCGTGGTCGCCCCCGACCGACTCGAGGCCGTCGTGCGCAACCGGCTCAAGCGCCTGGAGTACCGGCCCCACATCTTCGACAGCTTCATAGCCGGCACCGGCCTGAGTTTCGACACCCCAACGTCACCCTGACGAGCCGAAGTCAGTAAGCGCCACGATCGTACTGATCCCGGGCCCTGCCCACGCCCGTGACCAAGTCGGGCGAACAGGACTCTCCCGGGGCCCTGGGTAGTTGAGGCGGTGTGCACCCCAATCCAGCCCAGATCCACCGGGTTTGAGCCGGCGGAGGTCTTGAAGGCTCTACACCGCTGGTTCCTCGCGTCCGCCTTCCCGTCTCGCTTGCCGGACCCACATCGTCCGGTAGTACCGGTGCGTCCCGTCGTTGCCGGGCCTGCTCTCCATCCAAACCCGGTCGTCTCACCGGGCCCGGCTGCCCCGGCTTCTGCCGCTCCGCTGCGACAGAACGGCGGCGCGGGTCTTGCATCCGCACACGGATCACAGCGCTTTGCGGCGTACGGTCTTTCAGCTTTGCTCGAACCAACACCGCCTCACGACGCAGACAGAAGCTGAGCCAGAACCATTTCTCGTGAACATTCCGAAGCCCGTCGACCTCCGGTTGCTGCCCAGAGTGCCGGACAAAGCTGCTGCTCAAAGTGAGGAAGGCCACACCCCGACATGGTCTCCCACGTCCGCTAAGGTCGACTTAGACCCGCCCTGAGCTGGGATTTTGCGTCGACCACAGCGATGTGATCGCCGCGGGTCTAGCCTTTCCTGGAGAGTGCATGACCGATCTAGCGTTTTTCTCCGCAGGTCAGCTCGCTGCCGCCGTCGCGGCGAAGGAGGTGTCGAGCGTCGAGTTGCTCGACCACTACCTCGCCCGGGTGGATCGGCTCGGTCCGCAGGTGAACGCCATTGTCGCCCGGGACGAGGAGGGGGCGAGAGCAGCGGCGCTGGCGGCCGACCGCGCGGTCTCCTGTGGCGAGCCGCTCGGCCGCCTGCATGGCGTCCCCGTGACGATCAAGGACAGCCTTGAGGTTGCGGGCATGCGGACCACCGGGGGTTCGGCCCGCTGGGGAGAGCATGTCTCGACGAGCGACGCCGAGTCGGTCGCGCGGCTCAAGAACGCGGGAGCGATCGTGTTCGGCAAGTCCAACCTGCCGACCGACGCCCGAGACTGGCAAACCTACAACGAGGTTTACGGGACCACGAACAATCCGTGGGACCCGACCCGCGGACCTGGCGGTTCGTCTGGCGGGTCCGCTGCGGCAGTCGCCGCCGGGCTGACCGGCCTGGAGCTCGGCGGTGACACGGCAGGCTCGATCCGGGTGCCTTCCCACTTCTGCGGCGTTTACGGGCTGCGCACGTCGTTCGGCATAGTGCCGAGGTACGGGAGCGTCTCGGGACATGCTCCTGGGACGCTCGCGGATTTCGACATGGCGGTGCTCGGCCCGCTCGGCAGGCACGCCGACGACCTCGACCTGGGTCTTGACGTCCTCGCGGGAGCAGACCACGAGCGCGCCCCGGCATGGCGCCTGGAGCTGCCCGCCGCGAGGCCGGGCACTCTGCGGGAGTTCCGGGTCGCGGCATGGCTTGACGACCCGTTCTGCCCCGTCGACAGCGAGCTGGTCGCGATCATGCAGGCGGCGGTGGAGGCGGTGCGGGCCGATGGCGCCGCCGTGGTCGAGGGCAAGGGGCCGGTCGGGCTCGACGAGACGATGGCCCTTTATCAGCCGTTGCTGATGGCGCAGAGCGGGCTGGTCGAGTCGGACGAGTCGTATGCCGGCCTCGTGGAGCTTGCCGCGGCGGAAGGGGCCGCGGGCGGGTTCGCGTCGGACCTGACGCTCCGCTTCCGTGACTGGCACGCGCTCGACGAACGTCGGCAGTACTCCCGCCGCCGCTGGTCGGAGTTCTTCCGCGATGTCGACGTGCTCCTCTGCCCGGTGAGCCCTACAGCCGCCTTCCCCCACGACCAGCAGCCCGATCCCAGCTGGTCGGTCCGAACACTGCGGGTCGACGGTGCCGACCGGCCCTATCGCGACATGCTCACGTGGATGGCGCCGTCGGCGGTCAACCATCTGCCCTCGGCAGTGGCGCCTGTCGGGATGACCCGGGACGGGCTTCCGGTCGGCATCCAGGTGATCGCGCCCTATCTGCACGACCGCACCGCGGTCCAGTTCGTGCGGCGCCTCGCGGAGGTGATCGGCGGGTTCCGCCGGCCGCCGGGATTCTGAGTGCCGCCACCGGGCTGCCAGCCTGTGGCATAGCGGCGGGCGACCTGGCTGCCGCGTTCTCGTCGTGTACGGAGCGCTTCCCTGGCCGAGGGTGCCTGCGGGCAGGCCGGGGTCAACCCCCGTCGCGGATCGCGGGGCTGCCGCCAGGCCCGTCGACAGGGAGGGCGCAGTCTGCGGTTGCGACAGGACAACCTGGGCTGCTGCCCCTCACACCGGGCCCCCCGGGACGCTGTTGGTCAATTCGGTCCCACGCGTGACGTCGGCCTTCAAGACCTGGTTGTGGTCTTGAAGGCCGACGTTGCCGTATGGGCGTGGCTCCGGGTCCACCACCACCACGGTCCCGGGCACCACCACCGGCCGGGCGGTCGCCCCGTGGCGACGTTCGTCCAGCGACAAGAGCCGCATTGCGGGCAGGACCGCGCTGTGGGTGAAGTACAGGGCGTCGGGCCAGGCCGGCCGTGCCGGGTGCGGGACGGCGCGGTACCTCTTGACCGCCGACCCTGTCAGTCTGCAGCCCCCGGTTCCTCCGGTCTTGCCGTGAACTTCCAGCAGCAGCTCCGGGCCGTTGCCCGGCAGCCCCTCGGTCACGTACCGGTGGGTCTCGTCCGGCAGCGTCTCCAGCTCGGCCAGGTGCTCGCCGGCGCCGCCCGGCAGTTCCAGCGCGGCCGGCGCCTTCGGGCGGCTGGCCGCCCACGCCGGGCCCGGCAGCAGCCGAGCCCGCGGGGCTTCCCACACGTCCGCGCCCCGGGCGAAGACGTCCCGGCGCTTGAGCCCGGTGTGCGGCGACTCCAGCACGCAGAACGTCCAGGCGTGCTTGTCGATCAGGCCGTTTACGGCCGGCATCGGGTTGCCCCGCATCAGGCGCCGCCACGTCCCGTCCGTCAGCAACCTGGCGTCGATGCGCTCCGGGCCGGGCTTGCGCCTGGCCTGCGCCTTCGGCAGCTCGGCCGGCGCCTCCACGATCGGCACCCCGGCCCTGGCCGTGCCCGGCCCATGAACCCGGTCGGCCTCCGAGTCCACCTCCGAAAGATCGGCGTCCCGCCGCAACGAGGCGGGACCTCCGCGATCCGCCGGCACGTCCTCCAAGCCCCGGCACCCGTCATCGCGAGGGCACTCGGCTACCACGACAAGACCGCCAGGACCGGCACCCGCCTGGTCACCGAAGCCGGAGGAACCTGGAGCCGATATGCAGCCGGCGACCACACACACTGACAGAAGGCACGTGGCTGCTCTGATGAGCCACCGCGACCGGCCCGATGTCAGTACCAGGTGGCAGGCTCTGCCTCCATGAACAAGCAGCAGTTCTGGCAACTCATTGAGGCAGCCCGCAATCAGGCGTCCAACCCGGATGACGGCGAAACGGTCGCTCGCACGGCGGCCTCGCTGCTGGCCGCCCGGCCGGTCGAGGAGATCGTCGCCGCTGAGCAGGTGCTGTGGGACCTGATGGTTGACTCCTACACCAATCCCCTGTGGGCCGCTGCTTACATCGCCAACGGTGGGTGCTCTGACGACGGCTTCGACTACTTCCGAGGCTGGCTGATCGCTCAGGGCCGTGAAGTCTTCGAGCGCGTGGTCGCTGACCCCGATGCGCTGGTAGAACTGCCCGTCGTTCAAGCCTCCGCAGCCGACGGCGTCGATCTGGAGGGGGAGGACATGCTGGGCATCGCCCGGAACGCACACACCTCGGCGACTGGTGATCAGCTCCCCGCGAGCTCACCCACCATCCGCTACCTAGAGCTGGACCCCGCCTGGAACTTCGATTTCGATGACCACGACGAAATGACTCGCCGACTGCCCCACTTGGCGGCCCTCTATCTGAAGTAAGCGGAAGATCGCAGCCACAGGACGAGGTCAAACAGCGGTGGACGAGGCTCCCGAACATCACTGCCGTCACTCCGTCAGGCCATGAACACGTCTCGGCCGACGAATACGCGACACCTCAACGTGCGGGCCTACCAGTCCCGAGGCCGTACTCAGGCGCGTCCGTCAAATCGGTCGTCTGGTCAGCGGTCCATCCAGTCCGGTGCCCACACGTCGTCCGGGGTGCGCAGTCTCGAGGTGCGCAGATGGTCGCGCAGCGCGGTCAGCACGGGGTGCTGGTCTCCGGTGCGGGACAGCAGCACGTGCGTGTACACCGGGGTCGGTTCGCGCAACGGGATGCGCCGCAGGTCGTGGGTCTGGGGCCACACGTACCGATCCCCGCTGCCGACGAGGGTCGCCAGCGAGGCCGAGTCGGCCAGCACGTCCATCAGGGCCTCGTCACCGAAGTTGGGGCCGAGCGCGTCGATGCTCAGCCCGAAGGCCTCGGACAGCGCCTGGTAGAACGCCGCCCACTCCGTGCCGGGCCTGATCCCGGGGATCCAGATGCGGTGGCCGGCCAGGCCCGCAGGCCTGACCCAGGGCGCGTCCGCCAACGAGTGGCCGGGGCCGACCAGGAGCTCCAGGCGTCCGTCCAGGAGTCGTTCGGCGCTGATCCCGGATGGGACCTGGTCCACCGGCAGGGCACGGAAGGACGCGTCGACGGTTCCTTCGAGCACCGCCTGGGCGGCCTGGGCGGCGTTCTCGTTGCTCAGTGTGACCGTGTCCAGGCTCATCTCGGGGTGGGAGCGGTAGAACCGGTAGACGGCCTGGGCCGGAGCGATGCGCCGGTTGAGGACATCGACGCGCAAGGGCCGGCTGCCGGGGCGCACGGCCTGCTCGGCCTGCTCGACGGCAGTCAGGACCTTCTTGGCGTGCGGCAGGAAAACCTGCCCGTCCAGGCTCAGCCGGGAGCCTCGTGAGGTTCGCACCAGGAGCGTGACCTCGAGGTGCTTCTCCAGGGTCGCGATCCGCTTGGAGACCGCCTGCTGGCTGATCCCGAGCTCGTCCGCTGCTGCCTGGAACTGGCCGGTCCCGGCGACGGCCACGAACGTCCGCATCGCTTCAACATCCACGCTCCCACCCTAGTTTCACAATGGTTGGTTGTGGCTGGTTGGTCTCGAGGTTGTTTGATCGTGGGTTCTTCAGAGTGGTGGGATCAGCGCATGTCTACTCGCACGGATCAGATCATGTATGTCCAGAAGCCCGAGTTCGCGCGTCATGTGGAGCGGATCGTGGAGGTGACCGATGCGACGTCTCGGCTGAACGTGCTTCCGTTCAGCGACAGCGAAGGTCGCGCGGAACTACTTTCTGTTGTTTTTGGTGGCCCGCTGCCGGAGTCGGTGACGATCTACCCGCCGTTCTTCACCGAGCACGGGCTGAACACGACGTTCGGGGAGAACGTCTTCGTCAACCAGGGATGCACGTTCATGGACAAGGGGGGCATCCGTATCGGCAGCGGCGTCATGATCGCCCCGAAGGTCAGCCTCATCACCGGAGGCCATCCACTGCCCTTGGCCGAGCGCCGCGAGTACCTCTCCTTCGCCCCGATCGTCATTGAGGACGACGTCTGGATCGGGACGGCTGCCGTGATCACGCAGGGGGTGACCATCGGTGCCGGTGCGGTGGTCGCTGCCGGTGCGGTGGTCACTCGTGATGTTCCTGCCGGAACCGTGGTCGCGGGAGTGCCCGCCCGGGTGATCAAGACGATCGACTGAGCCCGGCCGGGCTGCCGGCCCGGGTGCGCAGCACCTCTGCGGTCTGAACCTGATGCCTCGTCACGCCCGGCTGACCGACCGGCAGTGGGACCGCATCCGGCCTCTGCTGCCCTCCAGTACCGGTCGTCGCGGCAGGCCGTGGGCCGATCACCGCCGCATTGTGGAGGCGATCGTCTACCAGTACCGCACCGGTATTTCTCGGCAAGACCTACCAGCCGGGTTCGGATCCTGGAGGACCTTGTGGGCCCGCCACCGCCGCTGGGCCGCCGACGGGACCTGGGACCGCGTGCTCGGCGTCCTGCTCGCCCGCGCGGACGACGACGGGCTGATCGACTGGCGGTTGGCGGTGGACTCCCCCATCCCCGGGTCCACCGGCACGCCACCAACACCAGCCGCCCCGAGAAGTGCCGGTCCCGCAGCCCCAGGACAGGGCCTCGACGACCACCGAAAGCCCGCCGGGCACACAATCGGCCGTTCCCGCGGCGGGCTGACCACGAAGATCCGCCATGCCGTGGACGGACAGGGCCGACCGCTGGCCGTCGTCGTGACACCCGGGCAGGCACACGACGGCCAGTCCCTGCCATTGCTGTCGGGCGGCCTGCGAGTCCCCAGGAGCGGAGCAGGCCGCCCGCGCACGAACCCGACCATGCTGCTCGGAGACAAGGCCTACTCCTCCCGCGCGATCCGAGCGACGCTCAAGGCCCGCAGGATCACCGCGGGTCGTCCCTGAACGGCGTGACCAGCAGGAGCATCGTCGCCACCGCGGTTCAGCAGGCGGACGTCCGCCGAAGTACTAGAAGCCGTCCACCCCCAGCTCGGTGATGCCTGCGTAGAGCCAGCTCCACACCTCGCCGCAGGTTGTCTCGCGGTCGAACAGGCCGGGCGACAACTCGTCGATCTCGCCCATGAACACCTCCGCCACCGCATCCTGGTCCCCCTCCACCGGGTAGGGGTGCCAGCAGGCGTTGCTGTAGCGATAGACAGCCTCAAGGACGCGTGTGAAGACATCGAGGTCCGGGGCGAGCGGCACCAGTGTCTTGTGAGTCGGGCCGTCAAGGCGGCTCCAGATGTGCACGGACCCGTCGTGGCGGTGCAGATACAGCTCGCCGTACTCGACCGTGCCGAAGGAGATCAGGTCCGCTGCGGTCACCCCGTCGGGCAGGCCCTCCTTCGGCAGCTCGGCGTCGGTCGGAGGCCGCATAGCCTCGGGCTGCCGGGCCTCGTACCTGGCACCGTGACACAACCACAGCGTGGGCAGGCCGATGTCCCTCAAGTAGCGCCTGCTGCCCGGGTGTTCGAGCCCCTCGGGGAGGTCGTTCCCGGGTATGCGCAGCACATACTGCTCACCGAAGGCGTCGTCGACCCGGTCCGCGGTGAGCGGG
Organism: Streptomyces sp. NPDC048295; assembly: GCF_040652135.1. NCBI lineage: Bacteria > Bacillati > Actinomycetota > Actinomycetes > Kitasatosporales > Streptomycetaceae > Streptomyces > Streptomyces sp. NPDC048295. The sequence continues at coordinate 402,503 of NZ_JBEZLL010000002.1, read as the reverse complement.
CCCGTCGGCCGCCGTACCTCCGGTTCGGTCTCGGGCAGCGCCTCCTCGGCCGAGCAGCAGTCGATGCCCTCGCCACGCGGCCAGTCCCGCAGCACCTCCGCATCCGTCTCGATCACCGCTATGCCCGAGGACTCCTGAAGGAGATAGCGGGCTCTGCCGCCCTCGGCGGCGATCGCGACCGCGCCCTGCCAGCTCTCCGGCGCGGTGAGGTTCCATTCGTTCAGCTCGGGTGCGTCGAGCGCCTCCCGGGACAAGGGCACTTCCGGCAGCGTGTCCTCGACCTGGAGCCTCACCCTGTTGCCCGTCTCCGCGTCGAGCCAGAGACGGCCGCGCCAGTCCGCCACCTCGATGAGCAGCCGACCCTCGTGCAGACGCTGGTGGACCTGGAAGTAGTCGCCGTTCAGGCTCGGGTGGGTCACGAACCAGTTGGCGGGTCGCCACCAAGCCCACACCGTCCGCCACGGCATGCCCGGCTCGGCCTTCGCTATCCCCTCGGCGTACTCCTCGTGACCGGTCGCCTTGGAGGCGAAGTGCAGCCAGGAGGCGTACTCAGCCCGCGTCACGTCGTCGCTGCCGAAGATCGCCTCGGCCTGGAGGAAGACCTCCGGCCCCTCCCGCCCCACATCCTGCGCACCGTCCTCGGCAGCGAGGTGGTCACGCACCGCAGCGCGGTCCGCGGTCAACAGCCGTGCGGGGTCGGCCAGAACATCGTCGAGATCCTCGTTCATGCAGTCAGCATGCCACTCACCACTGACAACGCGACGAACACCCGTACCCCCTCCTGCTTCCGCAGCAGGCCGCCTCCTCCCTCTCACCTCGGCGACCACGCCCGCGCCATCGAGCCAGCTGGTCGAGGCCGACCAGGGCGGTGATGAGCTTGCGGGCCCCGGCCCTGGTCAGCCGCTGCCGGGGAGCCCGCAGGGCGATGCCGCTGCCCTTGATCACCTGGGCGAACTCACGGTGTCCGGCGCGAGAAGCGAATGCCGGTCTTCGAACACCGAGAGCTCGGCGACCGGCTGTGACCCGTCGACGAGTCGGGAACAGGAGGCTCAGCGGGCCAGCAGGTCCTGTATCACCGCGGTGATCTCGTCAGGTGCTTCCTCGGCCATGAAGTGTCCCGCGCGGGTCAGCCGGTGGTCCAGGTCCGGTGCCCACGCCTTCCACACCCCGGCAGCGTCGTAGCCCAGCTGCGCGCCCCAGTCCTGCTGGACGACCGTCACGGGCATGGCCAGCTGCGACCCGGCGTCCAGGTCCGCTTGGTCGTGCATGACGTCGATGCCTGCCGAGGCCCGGTAGTCCGCGACGACCGATGTCACCGCCGCGGCGCTCGCCCGCAGATATTCGGCACGTACCTCCTCCGGCATGGCGGTCGGGTCGTTGGCCCAGGCATCGAGGAACGAGCCGAAGAACGCGTCCGCACTGCCTGCGATCATCGCCTCCGGCAGGCCCGGCGGCTGCGCCATCAGGAAGAGGTGGTAGCCGACCGCCGCCGAGGCGCCGTGCAGAACGTTCCACATGTCGAGCGTCGGCACGATGTCGAGGATGCCCAGGTGCGTGATGGTCTCAGGGTGGTCAAGCCCCGCCCGGAAGGCGACCAGGGCGCCCCGGTCGTGGCCGACGAGGGCGAAGCGCTCGTGGCCGAGCGCCGCCGCCAGGGTCACGACGTCGGCGGCCATGGTGCGCTTGGCGTACACGCCGGAGTCGGTGGCCGCCGGCTTGTCGCTGGCGCCATAGCCCCGCAGATCAGGACAGATCACCGTGTGCTCGTCGGCGAGCCGCTCGGCGACATGGCGCCACATCAGGTGGGTCTGGGGAAAACCGTGCAGCAGCACGACCGGGCTGCCGCTGCCGCCGACAGCGGCAGCCAGCTCCACACCGTCCGCACCGGGCAGGCGGACATGATCGAAGCCGGGAACGGTGAGCGTCATGAAGGGTCGTCCTTTCGGGTGGGGCACTGATCGGGATCAGCTTGGGCGACGGCGATCAGCAGCCGATCAGTACGGTTGGGCGCAGCCGACCTCTGGCAGGGAGGATGGGGGCATGCGCATCGACGTGCTCGGTGCCGTGCGGGCCCTCCGCGACGACGGCAGCGCGGTTGACCTGGGCGGCCCCCGCCACCGTGAGGTACTCGCCCGGCTCGTCGCCGCCGAGGGACGGATGGTCACCACCGACACCCTTGTCGACGACCTGTGGACCGATCCACCGGCCCGCTCCGTGGGCGCTCTGCGTACGTTCGTCGCCGCGCTGCGCCGCGCCCTCGAGCCCGACCGGCCGCCCCGCAATCCGCCGCGCGTGGTCGTCACCGAAGGTCCCGGATACACGCTGCGCCTGCCGCGGGAGGACGTGGACGTCCATCGGTTCCAGGACACCCTGGCCCGCGCCCGGCGCAACCCCGACGCGGTGACCGACCTCGGCGCGGTACTCGCGGCCTGGCGCGGACCCGCCTACGCCGATGTGCCCGGCTCCCCATGGGCGCAGCGCGAGCGGGCCCGGCTGGAGGAACTGCGGTTGGAGGGGGTGGAACTGCGCGCCCGCATCCTCCTCGACTCCGGAGAAGGGGCCGGTCTCGTCGCCGAACTGGGTGCTCACGTCACCGAACACCCGTGGCGCGAGCCGGCCTGGGGGCTGCTGGCCCGCGCGCTGCACCGCGCGGGCCGCCAGGCCGACGCCCTGGCCACCCTCCGCCGCGCCCGCACGATGCTCGTCGATCAACTGGGACTGGACCCCGGTGCCGACCTTCGGCGCCTGGAGATGGACATCCTCAATGGATCCGCGCATCTCGAAGGCGTACGTACCGCGTGGACCGGCCCTGGTGCCCCGCTCGGCCCGCGCACCACCGTGGATCTGGCCCGCACCCTCGCACTGGCGGGTGGCGACGCCCTCGTCCACTCGCGGCGCGACCGCCTCGCCGCCATCCTGGTGGCGGAACGCACGGGAGACCTCTCCCTGACCGCCCGGATCATCGGCGCCTACGACGTGCCCGCCATCTGGAGCCGGGCCGACGACCCCGAGCAGTCCCGCGCCGTCGTCGCGGCTTCCGAGCGCACGCTCACCGCGCTCGGCACCGACGGCCCAGCCGACCTGTCCGCCCGCCTCCTGGCCACGATCGCCGTCGAGAGCCGCAGCGCCGATCTGTCAGAGACCGAGCTGAGGCGCGCGCAGCAGGCGGCTCTGCAGGCCGAGGCGCTGGCACGGGGCCTGGCCGATCCGGCCCTGCTGGCCTTCGCCCTCAACGGGGTGTTCCTGCAGTCCTTCAGCCGCCCCGGGCTCGCGGCGGTACGAGACGGGATCGGCGCCGAGATCCTCGACCTGGGTACCCGGCACGAGCTGCCGAATTTCGCCGTACTCGGCCGGCTCGTCCGCCTGCAGTCCGCCTCGGCCCTCGGAGACCTCGACGCCGCAGCCTTGCACGCCGAGGCTGCCGAACAGCTCGCCGCCACCACCGAGGCTCCCCTTGTCCCCGTCCTCACCGGGTGGTTCAGGGCCCGGGCCACGGCCGCCCGCAGCACCGAACCCGGCGGACCGACCGCCGCCACGGCCGCAGCGCACTACCGCGCTGCCGAGGAGGCCCTCCGGACGGCTGGAATGCCGGGGCTGCACCGCGGCCTGTTCCCGCTCGCCCTCCTGGGGCTGCGCCTGCTGCACGACCGGCCCGCGCCCACCGACCCTCACCTCGACTGGGGTCCGTACCGGCCTTGGGCGCGCCCCCTCGTGCTGCTCGCCCAGGACCGGGACGAGGAGGCCCGTGCCGCCCTCGCCGCGGTGCCCGAACCACCGCATGACCACATGCAGGAGGCCATGTGGTGCCTGACCGCCCGCGCCGCCGTACGCCTCGGCGAGCGCGGAATCGCCGCACACGCCGAGGCTGCCCTGCGCGATGCCGGGGCAGAACACGCCGGCGCCGCCGGCGGAATGCTGACCCTGGGCCCGGTGGCGCGATATCTGGCGGAGGCGGAGGCATGCGCCGCAGCGGGGTGAGCCGCGGCAATCAGTGAGACCTGAGCCCGTCACCGCGCTCCCACGGTCCCGCCCAGTCGACTCCGGCCACCTGCGCCGACGGCTCCGCAAAAGCGGCATCCGCCACCGCATCGCCCGCAAGGGCACCGAGTCCTCAACCCGCCTCGGCCGCCACCGCTGGGTCGTCGAACGGACGGTGTCCTGGCCCGCCGGCTGCCGACGCCTGCACCGCCGCCACGAACGCAAACCCGAGCACTTCCTCGCCTTCGTCGGCATAGCCGCAACCCTCATCTGCCACCGCCGCCTCACCGAGTGAAACGACCTCTTTCCGGCCGAGCCGGTCCAGGGCGAGCACGTTGATCCGGTCGCCTGGCCGCGCGAAGCCGAGTAGTACGGTCAGGCCCTCGCCGTCCACGCTCGCGCCGGTGCGCGTCTCGACGTGGATGTGTTCCTCGGCGATGCCGGCTTCGCGAAGCGCGCCGATCTGCCGGTCGAGGTCCTGAGCGGTCGTACTGACGCGGGCGTGGGCGAGATCGTCCTGCCGATCCGGCACACCCGGCCAAGCGGTCCGGGTGTGCCGGGCACGGTCCTGAGACCTACCGGCCGCTGCGGTCAGCGGCTGTAGCGGGGCGGCAGCACGAGGCGGTCGTTGGGGTCCAGAAGGATGTCGGCAGGGCCGAACTTTCGGGCCAGCTCTTGGATTTCGGGGTCGTCGAGGAGCAGCAGGTGGCCGTCCTCGATGAAGGGCTTGCCGTCGAGGGTGATGGTCGGCGTGTCGAACTGGCAGTCGCAGTGGGCGTGCCCGGGGCCTTTGCGGTCGGCCGTTCCCTCCGGGGTGAGGCCGTCGAGGCCGAAGTAGAAGGCTCCGGCGTGCTTCTCACGCTCGAACTGGGTTCCTCCTGCGGACCGCACCTTGGGGTTGAGCCCGATGAGCGCGTGACGCATGTAGTAGCCGTTCGGTGCGTAGCGCCGCAGTGCGGCGGCTGCGCCGCCCTCGATGGCGGTGACGCGGTTGTTGGCCAGCTCGATCGTGGTCCGTTCGGCGGGGACGCCGGTGACGGTGGATTCCTCGATGACGACGACGCCGTCGGTCTGGTCGGGGTAGAAATTGACACCGCCGTAGGGGAAGGGGCGCCACATGCCGGGGGTCAGGGGGGCGTGGTGTCCGGCGGTGGCGAAGTTACGGAAGGTCACGTCGGTGCCGAGTGCGGTGGTCACCCGGATTTCTTCGGCAGCGGCGAGCTGGGCCGTTGCCCTGGCCTCCAGCGCAAAGTACAGATCGAGGGGGAACCGGGCACCGGTGGACAGGGCCGCGGCGGTCGCCGTTTGGTGCAGCGAGACGAACCGGGCTCGGCGCTTGGCGATCTCGTCGAAGAACAGGTGCGGTGTGTGCACCTCTCCCCACCAGGTCAGTGAGATCACGACATCGGCAGCGCCATGGGCGGCGGGCAGGAGCGGGGAGGGCGTCGCGCGGTCCCAACCGCCGGCGCTGAACGGTGCGGTGGACAGCACGTGGACGTCGGCGTTGCGGTAGGCGGCCGCTGCCGCGATGGCCTGGATGACCACCGGGTCGGTACTGTGCTCGGCAAGTATCAATACCTGTTCCCCTGCCGCGACGGCGGCGTACTCCAGCAGGTTGTAGGCGCCGGGCATCAGCTCGGCGATCGACAGGGGTGCCGCTGTCGGCGTGTCCAGGTAACTGAAGGGGGCGGTTACGGTCATGGTCGTCAGTCTCCGATCCGTACGGGTGCAGAACTGCTTGAGGTGGTCTTCAGAAGGAGGTCCCGGCCGGCGCCGGCGCCGACGACGGCCTGGGTGAGGGTGAGGGCGACCAGCACGGTCAGCGGAAGCGCCCAGCCGCCGGTGAGGTCGTGCAGCGCGCCCAGAAGCAACGGCCCCAAAGCTGCCACCAGGTAGCCGACGCTCTGGGCCATGGAGGCGAGCGCGGCCGCCTGCGAGGCATCGGCCGCCCGCTGGCCCTGGAAGGCCAGGGCCAGGACCAGGCACGCTCCGCCGCCGAAGCCGATGAGCACACTGGAGACGACCGCCAGCTGGGGGGCCACCGCCAGCAGTGCGAAACCCAGAGCGCCGATCGCCGAGGCGGCCGCGGCCAGGATCCGCTGGTCTTTCCACCGGCGGGTCAGGACAGGCAAGGTGCTGCTGGAGACGAGGCCGACGATCTGGAAGAGAAACAGCTGCCACCCGGCGGCGGCCTCGCCCACTCCCTGATCGTGCACGATGCTGGGCAGCCAGGTGATAGTGCTGTAGAAGCCGAGGGACTGCAGCCCCATGAACAGGCTGACCTGCCAGGCAAGGGGGGAACGCCAGGGAATGCGCTGTCGTCCCCCATGCGTGGGCGTCGCGGGGCCGGTGCGGCGGTACTGCGGAGCCCACACTGCGTAGGCCAGCACCGCGAGGACGGCCCAGCAGCCCAGCGCTGCGCGCCAGCCCCCGGGCAGATGGTCGGCCAGCGGCACGGACACTCCTGACGCCACGGCGGCCATGAAACCCATGGCGGTGACGTACAGGCCGGTCACCTGGCCGATCCGGTCCTCCGGCACGGTGCTCTTGACCACGGACGGCAGCAGCACGTTGCCGTAGGCGATCGCGGCGGCGACCACCACAGTGCCCGCGAACAGGAAGAACGTGCCGGGAAGGGACCGCAGCAGCAGCCCGACCGCCAGGACGGCCAGAGAGAGGCCCAGGGTGCGCGGGGCACCGTAGCGGTGTGTGGTGCGGCCGACCAGCGGGGAGGTGGCGGCGAACGTGAGCAGTGGCAGGGTGCTGAGCAGTCCGGTCCAGGTTCCGGACAGGCCGGTCGATCTGCCGATGTCCGGAAGCAGCGGACCGACCCCGGTCAGCGCGGCGCGAAGGTTCGCGGCCACCAGCAGCACGCCCACCAGCAGCAGCGCGGACAACTGGCCGCCACGTACGGCACCGGGCACCTCACGCATCAGGACCGGCCCCGGTCCACCGCGTCGTCGTGTTCGACGACCGCGTCCTGGCCCGCTTCGTCGGCCAGCCGGCTGGTCACCCGGACCAGCATCGATGCCGCGTAGCGGGCGGCAACCGCGTCGCCTGCGGTGACTGCGTCGACGAGCGCACCGTGCCAATGGTCGTGCTCGGCAGCGACGTCGTCGTCCCAGGGCAGCGCGGTCAGCAAGGACGACAAAGCACTGCCCAGGTAGTCGTACAACTCCCCGAGCAGTTCGTTGCCACCGGCCTGTACCACTGCCTGATGGAAAGCGCCGTCGGCGGCGGCGACCTGCGTCATGGACCCGGAGCGGTTGCTCTCCTGCACCGCCGCAAGCACCTCGCGCAGCCGCTCAATGTCTGCCTGGGAGCGCCGTTCGGCGGCCAGCCCGGCGGCATGCTCCTCCAGCACCGCCCGCAACTCCAGAACATCGATCGGCCGCGTCGTGGCCGTCCGTCGCAGCAGGACGGCTTCCAACTCGTTGGCCACCCGGACATAGGTGCCGTCGCCGACCCGCGACTCCAGCAGACCCAGATGCACCAGGGCCCGCAGCGCCTCACGGACTGTATTCCGGCTGACCTGGAGCAGGCCGGCAAGCTCCAACTCTCCCGGGATCCGGGTGCCTACCGGCCATTTCCCCGTGGCCAGCTGCTCCCGCAGCTGGTCGGCGACCTGCGCGGCAAGAGTCGAAGCTCGGCGCGGCTGCCGCAAAGCATCCATGAAGACCTCCAAATGTTGGACATCTGAACATCTGCATAAGAACACACGGACAGCCGAATCGGCTAGGCCGCTTCGTTCGGATCACCAGGTGAGGCTGACGGCATTGCAGGTCGCCTCTGGACTGAACACCTGGCCGGCGCGATCCTTTGGATCAGATGCGGGCTGACGGCTCCGCTGCACGAGGACCATGTGCCTCTTCGTTCAGCAAGCAGCGTGCTGAGATGTGCACCGCGAACCAGGAGTGGGTGCCCAGGTGATCGCGTTCCTGATCGACGTGGTGGGGGGCTTCTTGGTCCCCGATTCCAGCGGGAGACGGCGAGCGAGGGCTCAGGCTCGCACCTTCACTGAGGGCGGTGAGGTCCTCTTCGAGGCGTGCATCCTCGGGAACCGCCCGTACTGCAGACCGGCCATAGCCTTCCTCGCAGCCTCCAGGACTGCTCTGCACGTATCGCCCACGGAGCTGAAGACGCTCGCGCGAAGCGCTCTGCCGACCGAACATATCGAGATACGCCAGATCCGCAGGAGGACTCGATCGGACTCTCGGATCATCCGCCCCTTCTGGCACATTGCCGAGTGCCACGACGGGAGCGCCGGCTTCGTGATCGCCTGCGCCCCTGAGCACATGCGCTATCTCACCGGGGCCCTCGCAACGGAAGGCCCCGGACTGAACACCAGAGATGCTGACTGACTCCCTCGGTCAACGGGCGGACCAGATGAAGATGCCTGCGAGCTGAAGTCCGGCGAGGTAGAGGATGGCGGTCTTTTCGTAGCGGGTGGCGAGGCCGAGCCACTGCTTCAAACGGTTGGTCGCCTCGGCGTCAGCGCGGTGAACACCCGCTCCCAGGTGCCGCCCGAGGCCCGCATCCGCAGCCGGTTGTAGACGCCACGCCAGTTGCCGTACCTCTCCGGGAGGCGGACCCACTGGGTCCCGGTCCGGAACTTGACGGCGATCGCATCGCTCACCTCCCGGTGATCGCGCCACCGGCCTCCCTGCTTCGGCGTCCGATCCGGAAGCAAAGGCTCAATCCTCGCCCGCTGCCCATCGGTCAACGACACGCTCCCGGCAACGAGCAGGTGATCCGAACGAAACGGCCTAATCGGCTTGCGAATCCCGCTCCGCCGCCTCGGCGACCTGCTTGATGTGTGCCAGCCGCCGGTCCCAGTCGGCGGCGAGCGAGGCCATCCATTGCGCCGTCGCATCGAGCGCCGCGGGCCGCACCGTATAGCGCACCTCGCGCCCGATGCGGCCGCCGCTCACCAGCCCGGCGGCGTCCAGGACCGCAAGGTGTTTGACCACGGCCTGACGCGAGACGGGAAGATGTTCGGCGAGCGTCGTCGCGGTGGCCTCGCCCTTGGCGGCAAGCAGTTCGAGCAGCCGGCGCCGCGTCGGGTCGGCCAGAGCCGTGAGAACGGTGTCGACCGCTTCGACGGCGCTGCGGGGTTCGTCGGTCACGCGGAGGGCTGTTCGGCGCGCGTCTTGAGTGCGTCGAGTTCCTGGGGCCAGCCGACGCTGTTGTCCCTGACCGCCTGGCCGCGCAGTTCCTCGGACCCGGCCAGCGCCGCGAACCCGCTCTCGACCACGCGCAGCCGTGTCTTGCCGTCTTCCGCTGTCAGCGTGAACTCCACGAGGGTGCTGTTGTCCTCGCGCAGTTCTTCTCCGGGGAACGCGCTGGCCCAGCGGTAGGCCAGGTAGGTCGGCGGCTCGACCTTCTCCACGCGCACCGGGAAGTCGCCGTACTCCGGGTTCTTCGCCAGCAACTTCTCGCCTTCCCTGGCCACGGTGCCGGGCAGGCTCGCCTTGTCGGCCACCCAGAAACCGGGCTCGGCCACCAACGACCAGACCCGCTCCAGGGACGCCTCGATCAGGGTTTCGCGTTCGATCCGGTCTTGGCTCATGAGGGGCTCCTTTTATGGTCGGCATTTGATGCAACTACAGAGTTGCACAATGCCCGATCGAGTGCAACCCAAGAGTTGCACCTCGATCCGGTCCGTCGATCAGGCCGCTTCGTTCGGATCGCCTGCTCGTTGCCGGGAGCGTGTCGTTGACCGATGGGCAGCGGGCGAGGATTGAGCCTTTGCTTCCGGATCGGACGCCGAAGCAGGGAGGCCGGTGGCGCGATCACCGGGAGGTGAGCGATGCGATCGCCGTCAAGTTCCGGACCGGGACCCAGTGGGTCCACCTCCCGGAGAGGTACGGCAACTGGCTTATCCAAACGCCTCCGAGGCCTATTCGCCCAGGACAGAGGCGGAAGACGCCCGTGATGACCTGGAGCGGGCGATGCTGCACCTTCCCCCCAGAGCCAGACGGGACTTGGGGCGACTGATCACGCGCGCGGGACGCTGCGGGGGCAGCCGTCGCGCAGGGCGCGGGTCCAGCGCTCGGCCTCCGAGCGGATGCCGGGTGCGAGACCCTCCAGTCTCTCGGCGAGCCAGCGCTCGAAGGAGGGTTCACTGTCGCCCTTGAGGATCCCTCGGCAACTGGTCGAACTCGCCGGCGACATGCACGTCATCACCACGAAGCGAGCCGCGCCTCGACAGCCCGAACATGCGCCGGGCCTCGCGCACCCGCCCGGCCGCCCCGGCTGCGCGAGTGTTCTGTACGAACACCTCAGCCAGGCAAGGACATGGGCCGAGCGGCGTTGAGCTTCCGTACTCGACCGTCATGTACGTGAGGTCAGTGAGTACCGGTCCTGGCATCGGCACTCATTGACCTCACGTACATGAGCCCTGCCCCTCGAAGCCGTTCAGGTTGCGCGGCGCAGAGGGACGACGACGTCCTCGCCCGCGCTTTTCGCGCTGAGCCGGTAGTTGCTGATGTGCGCGAGCCGGCCGGCCTCGATGACCTGGCGCCGGGTCCGGGAGAAGACGGTCGGAGACATGCCGACGAGCTTGGCGAGGTTGGCGCCGGTCTCGATGACGGCACCGGCACGGTCGGTGGGGTGCATCGCGTAGAGCATGACGACCAGGCGCTGGTTGGCGGTCATGCCCGCGGTGCGGTGGAGGACGTCCAGGAGCTCCTGCTTGTCGTCGTTGTTCACCGGGCCTCCCAGAGCGAAGGGATGGTGCTGTCGAAGTCGGGGATGTCCGGCGGGCTGCACGTCTTGATCGCTTCCCGCTGCTAGATCCCGGGTCCGTGGAAGGCGATGTACGGACTGATGCGGTACAGCCTGTAGTTGCCGATGCGTCCACGCTCGATCAGGATGCGTCGTTTGAGGAGTTTCTCACGATGCTGAGAACTGGCTGCCAGATCGTCAGAACCGGTTGCAAGCACATGTTTTCGCAGGTCAAGAAGCCTTTGAGGGCTGCGCTCTCCTTAACAGGAAGGACAGGCTGTCGACCCGACAGCTCCACACCACACTCGGCCTTTAAAAAAAAGCGGCCGTGCAGGACAAGGCTCAGTACTTCCGACAGGGCCTTCAGCCCGCGCCCGCTTGCTCCCGTCGGTGAAAACCCTTGCCCGTATCCCCCAGCCTCAGCCGACGAAAGCACGCCCCAACGCAGCCGCAGCCGACGGAGCAGCGGCCACGTATGCCTCGCTCAGCCCCACCGGCCTCGGCCACTCTGTCCGTCACTCCCCCTACCGGCCCGCAGTCGCCCGAGTGCCCGCGGACCCCGTCGGTGCACCGGAGGCCCTCCAGGGCCGAGGGCGCACCGACCCATGGGCGTGGAAAGCGGCTTTCGGCGCCTGGTACTGCTCAGGGTCAAGGAGATCTTGAGCCCCGAGGTCCGGACGCATGGAGGCCCGGAGGGCGCCATACACTCGGGTGGCTTCACAAGGCAGACGGCTGCCGGGCCCCGCCAAGCGTGGTGGCTTCCCCGTTTGTCGGCGACGGACGAGGAAAGCGTCGACCTTGGGGCGCGGGCGCCTGGCCGGGAAGGCCTGACTGAGCGCGATGATTGCCCGGGCTCCCGTCTCCTGCCTCGGTCGGCACCACGGCACTCATCTGTCCGAGCTATCCGCAGCTCATCGACGGCAGCGGCGGATCGAGGAAGGGGCGGCCATGCAGCGGTCGGGCACAGCCCCTGCACCGCCGTTCCCCGCCGGCGCCGTGCCTCATCAGGAACACATGCGCTATAGTCGATCTTGAAAGTTCGCCGCAACTCGCGGTGACTTTCACTGCGTTGGTGGTCCAAGGAAAGACGCCCCGCTTCCCGCGGGGAAATGCAGGTGCAAGGCCTGCCCAGCGCTCACCCACGAGGCCCTTCCCTCCACCAGGGAAGGGCCTCGTCGCATTCCCCTGATGCAGCCTTCGGAAGGCATCACCTGGGCCCTGTCACCTACTCCTCCGCCCGCACCGAGCGAGACCCGCTCGTCCGCACGGCCCGTGCCACCGGGCAAGAACAGCTCGCAAGGAAAGAGTCGCCGGCTCGGCCGTCCGCGAGAAAGCCACGAAGGCACAGGCGGTTGACGCCGCGGCCCTGGCCCGTATGAATCAGGTCCACTCGGCAGTTTCGTTTGGATCAGCGCCAGAGATCCCGCGCGCTCTCAGGCGACGGTGACTGATGGCTGCGGCGGTTCGAAACATACGATGCGGCCGTGGATGCATCGCGCAACGACTCGGACTGTGGGCTCTGTGGGCAGCCTTTGAGCGTCCAGCATGAGCAGCATGGCGATGGATCGATGGCTGGCTCGGGAAAGCGGGTGGAGTATGTAATCGTCGGGCTGCGTGGAGCCCTGGCCTGCTATCAGGCCGCCGATGACCTCTTGCGGACAGGCAAGACCGTTGCTGCCGGGCTGGCACAAGAGCTAGGGATTGGTCTCGCAGATCTTCCCGGACGCCGTTACACCTGCTGGGAGACACCTGCGGAGTACGGCGTCATCCAGAGTGGCTTCGAGTTGTCCTGACGCGCAACGGCACCGGACCATTGCCGGTGGATCATCCGATCGTTGGTTGATGTGGGGGCTGCCAGCCATGACCGAAGAACGTCTCGTTCGTGACGGTGACCGACGGCTCGGGCTCGACGGCCCGCGTCCGAGAAGGGGAAGTGACGTGGAGCCAAGGATGCGTTCCCAAGAGGCGGCGCCGTGGGCGGCAGTGGCTCGTGGCTCCCCTTGGGGGCGGTGGAGTCGAAGGGTACTGGGCTCCGTCGGCGGTGGTGACATCTCGGCGAGAGAGGTCGGTTTTGGGCTTGATGTCGAATTCACTGAAACTGCTTCAAAAGCGTCTCAGCTGAGGGAAGAACAGCAGGCCAGGAAGACTGCTCCCCGCGCCCGCGGGGATGGTCCCCGTTGTCGTTGGCCACGAGAACGTCATCACGTTGGCCACGAGAGGTGTCAGTAGCCGCCCAATGCCGCCAGGCGTCACGCAGCAGTGTCAGCGGCGGATGGCAGCATCGGGCCGCATGACGACTACGACATCTTTCGACTGGCGGCCGTTCCTGCTCAGATGGAGCGGGGAGTGGTCGGATTCCCTGCCCGATGACGAGACGCAGAGCGAGGGGGACGAAACCGCCCGGCGGGTGCGGTGGTTGGGGTTCCCGCGCGCCTCCGAGGAGCGGGTCGCAGCCATGGAGAAGCGCCTCGGCCGACGAATGCCTCCGTCGTACCGGGAATTCCTCAAGGTCAGCGACGGGTGGCAGCATGCCGGCGGTTTCATCAGTCTGCTGGCGGGGACCACGGACGCGCGTTGGCACAACAACGAGTCCGGGCTGGCGGACATGTTCGAGGAGTACATGGACGATGACGCCGGACCCGACGAGCGGCGGGAGGCGGACGTCTGGCGGCGCGGGCTTCAGCTCGACATCGAGTCCGACGCCACCTACGTCGTCCTGGATCCGGAGGACATGGGCGAGGACGGCGAGTGGGCCGTGTACACGTGGGCGAGCTGGCGGGCCGCGCCACCCGAGCGGTACGCGAGCTTCGTCGAGTTCATGCGGAGCATGTACCAGGAGTTCCACAGCCTGCGGGCGCGCCCGGCCGACGGAAAGCCGGAGTTCGCCAACGGCACGACGCGAGAGTTGGACGCCCTGGTCGAGCAGGCCCGGCTGCAGGCGCTGCGCGGCGACTGGGAACGGGCCGGGCATGCGTTGGACGAGGCGAAGGAGTACGGCAGACCGCGGGCCGTCGGGCTGGGCGACCAGATACGCCGCCTGCTCGGACGGACCTACATGGTGTATTTCGAGGACGTGGTGACCGACTCGCAGTACGCGCCCGATCTGCTGCCGGCGCTGGTCGCCGAACACGCGGCGCACTCGTACAGAGACGACTCCACGCTGATGTTCCACCTGCGGGGAGCCGGTGACGACGTGGTGTCGCTGGCCTACGCGACGCTGGAGCAGGTACGCAACGGCACGTACCGGTACACGGCGGCCGGACCGTTCGGGGCAGCGGTCGAGCGGGCACGGGAGCTGGCGCGGTGGGGCAACACCGACGGGGCATGGCGGACGCTGATGGACGCCCTGCCGGTATGGCAGCCGCTGGGACCTGACCACCTGGCCCCGCTGGGGTGGGTGGCCGACCCTCTGCTCGGCCCCTTGCTGACCCCGGAACGGGGCCGCGAGCTGCTGTCCACCCCCAGGGGCGGACAGACGGGTGAGGCACCCAGCCGGACGGCCGGCCTCGATCCGGACGACCTGGCGTGGCTCGCGGACCCGGAGCACCGCGACCACCTCACGTCCTACCGGTTCGTCCTGGCCGAAGGTGTGGAGCCGGAGGACCTGCCCGGACGCCTCGCGGACGGGGACGAGACGGCGCTGGACGTTGCCATGACTTTCGCCGAAGCGCGCCACCGATCGCTCCGCGGACAGAGGGAGTTCTCGTCCTTCGACGACAGAGCACTCGTGGCAGTCGGCCGGGCCGGGACCCGTTGGAGCTTCGCCTTCGACAGCGACCCTGCGCATTTCGACGCGCAGCGCTTCGTCTCCCCAGCCGCGGCCGCCAGCGCGGGCACCCGCGCGGTGGTCGTGTGGAGCGGACTGAGGAACCGGCGCGGGGAACCGTTCTTCCACCTCTCCGTGGCGCAGGACGGTGCCGAGCAGTACGCCTTCACGTACGCGGACGGACAGATCCGCCGGACCGGGGAGATACCACGGGCACTGGACCCGGACCGGTTCTTCGGCTCCCGGGACGAGGACGGAGAACGGCTGCTGCTGGAGGCCTTGACCGGCGAGTTCGGTGTCCAACTGCCGTGCCACGCGATCACGAACGGACGGCTGCACACCTTCACCACCCGCTCATGGACACGGCCGCCGGGAAACGGGGAGTCGTACGCCGTGATCAGCCTGAACTGGGATGCCGCGCGCTGACGAAGAGTACGGCTTCACGGCACACGTCGGCGTTGCGTAGACGTACCTTGCGGATTCGACAGGCCATGACTTGTCCGACCGTCTGCGGGCGCTCGAAGCCGCAGAGTATGTCGAGCACGCAGTAGGTGGCATCGAATCGCCCTCCGTGCGGGATTGCTCCGAGGGCGATTGGTGCGATTAGAGCTGGGTGGCGCCGCCGTCGACGAACAGTTCCGCGCCGGTGGTGAAGGAACTCTGGTCTCCTGCCAGGTAGAGGGCGGTGGCGGCAACCTCGTCGGGACGGCCGGGTCGGCCGAGTGGGGTCGGTGCGGCGGGCTCGGCGGCCTGGCCGTCTCGCGGGAGTGCGGCCCTCAGTTCGTCGGCGCCGGGGGTTGTGACGGGGCCGGGAGTGAGGGCGTTGACCCGGATGCCGCGATCGGCGAGTTCGGCGGCCCAGGTGCGGGCGAGGCTGCGGATGGCGGCCTTGGTGGCGGCGTAGACGCCCAGGCCCGGGACACCGCGCAGGGCCGCGCTGGAGGAGAGCAGGATGACCGAGGCACCGGCCGACAGCAGGGGAAGTGCCTTTTGGATGGTGAAGACCGTGCCCTTGAGATTGATGGAGGTGGTGCGGTCGTACTCCTCCTCGGTGATCGTGCCGAGCGGGCCGAAGTCGCCGACGCCGGCGTTGGCCACGACGATGTCGAGACGGCCGCTGCGCTCGGTGATCTCGGCGAAGAGTCGGTCGAGGTCGTCGAGTTTCGATGCGTCGCTCCGGATGCCGATGGCCCGTTCACCGATCTGTTCGACGGCGTTCTCGAGCTCGGTCTTGCGGCGGCCGGTGAGGTAGACGGTGGCTCCCTCGGAGGCGAACCGGCGGGCGATGGCCAGGCCGATGCCCGTGGAGGCTCCGGTCACGAGGGCGGTCTTGTTGTCCAGCTGTCCCATGGCATTCTCCGAACACTTGATGTAACTGTCGTGGTTACATTTATAGGCGAGAAGCGCCCTGTTGTCGCGACCCAGAGGGGGCCCACGGTCGAAGTCAGGCGGCTTTCAGTACGTCGCGCAGCACATCCTCCAGCGTGGTTCTTGCCAGTTCTGTACGCAGGGCGGTCTCGACGCCGTCGTAGGCGGCGTCCAGGACCGGCGCTATGCCGTGGCCCACAACGCACCCCGGGTCGGGTGCGGCGGGGTGCAGGGCGAAGATCCGTCCTGGCTCCACCGCTTCGTAGACGTCGAGCAGGGTGATCGTCGACAGGTCCCGCGACAGTGTCCAGCCGGCGCCGGCACCTCTTCGCGAGTCGGCCAGGCCGGCCTTGCGCAGCTGGGCCAGCAGGCGGCGGATCACCACGGGGTTGGTGTTGACGCTCGTCGCGATCTGCTCGGAGGTCGCGACCTCATGGCCGCGCCGCTGATACAGCCCGATCCAGGTCAGGGCGTGCGCGGCGACGGTCAGCCTGCTGTTGGCTCCCATGTCGTGCATTACCTCCCGTCCGTGTTGTAACAGTAACAGTTATGACCGTCTCCGGCGAGTGCAGTGGGCCGGTTGACCGGACAGAGGCCCGTTCGGGGAGTGAGCGCGACGGACCCGGCGGTCTCAGTCACCGCCGGTCGGCCGTGTCGCTCCGGTCGTCTGGGCCCTGTTCTCGTATAGCTACGGCGACCGGACATGTAGCGCTGCGTGACGGTCGGGGTGCGGTGTTGACCAGGTGGCGTGTAGCCCTGCGTGATGTTCGGAACTGCGGTCCTGGACGGCCGCTTCAGCACTGGATGTCGGCCACGAGGATGTTGACGCGGTTCTTGTACTCGCGGCGGGCCTTTCGCTGTGCCGGAATGGCCGGGGTGCCGTCGAGGGGCTGGCAGCGGGCTAAGGGCTGTCCCGCAAAACGATCTCCGTCTCAGGGGCGTCGGGGGTAGTCAGGATGATCGCCGTAAGGTGACGCGAGGTCGAGCAGGTCATCGCATGGCCAGGTCTCGCCGTCGTACTGGCAGTCATCGCGGTTGTCCCACGGTAGTTCAGGGTCGCCCGTGGCAGGACTGAGTACATGGCGGGCGAGCATGCGTCGCTTGGCTTCAACGTCCCGCAGGACGCGAGCCGGGTCGTGCAGCGCGACGTGCAGGGCGGTCGTGGGATGGAAGCCGGAGAGTTCTACTTGACAGAAGTCGACCGTGTGCCCGTGAGCGGTCCACTCCCCGCAGCCGTCACCGTCGCAGCGTCGGGCCAGGTCGGCCTCCTCATCCAGCCGTGTGTGGAGGAACGTCACAAGGTCTTGGCTCATGGGGTCATCCTGGATGATGCGCCAGGCCCGGTCGCCTGATTTCCATGCTGTGGGCAGGACCCGGCTGGCAGGCCGGCAACTGTAATGATCTTGATGTGGCTGGTGTGATCACGGCGTCGGAGCCGTCTGGACAGCCCCGTTCTCCGGGCTGAGTCCGAGGCAGTTCGGGAAGCTGGTGATGGTGCTGCGGCGCGAGGGTGCGGACGCGGTCCGCAGGGGCCGACCGTGGAGCCTTCCGCTGGAGGACCGGACCCTGCTCGTCGCGGCGTACTGGCGCACGAACCTGACCATGCGCCAGCTCGCCCCGTCGTTCGGGATCTCGAAGTCGCCGGCGGACCGGATCATCGACCACCTTGGGCCGATGCTCGCCCTCCAGTCCCGCAAGCGGTTCGCCAAGGGCACCGTGCTCATCGTCGACGGCACCCTGGCCCCCACCCGGGACCACGCTGTGGCCGAGCGGTCGAAGAACTACCGGTACTCCACCAATCACCAGGTCGTCTTCGACGCCCACACCCGCCTGGTCGTCGTGGTCGGTCGGCCCCTCGTCGGGAACCGCAACGACTGCAAGGCATGGGAGGAGTCCGGCGCCAGGCCGCCGTCGGCAAGACCCTCACGATCGCCGACGGCGGCTACCCGGGCACCGGACTCGTCATCCCGCACCGCCGCAAGCGTGGCCAGACCGAGCTCCCGGCCTGGAAGGAGGAACACAACAAGTCCCACAAACAGGTCCGAGCCCGCGTCGAGCACGTCTTCGCCCGCATGAATGCGTGGAAGATCCTCCGCGACTGCCGTCTCAAAGGCGACGGCGTCCACCACGCCTTGCTCGACATCGCCCGGATGCACAACCTCACCCCGACCGGATAGACCAGCGGGCCGCACTGCGGCCAACCACGGCCGAGGCGACTCGAAGATCATTTGCGGGACAGGCCTTGAAAGCTGCGCTCTCAGGGGCAAGGCCGAGGCGGACACTCCAGGATCCGGCCGTCGACGGTCCCAATGAGCAAGTTCCCTCGAGGTGCCACAGCGAGGGACAGTGCTGTGGTCGGTGCTCCGTCAATCTCAAGATCGGTATGCCATCGCACCGAGCCGTCGTTGGCGTCCAGTGCTGTCAGGGCGCCGGAGTTGTAGGCCACGTAGACGGTGTGCCCGTCGGTGTCGAGGGCGGTGGCGGGATGATCGGTGCGGTGTTGCCACCGCACCGAGCCGTTCAGAGATCGCCGCACTACGTAGGCGCCACCGGGTTGGAGTCCATGGCCGTGATGGACGGCGCCGGCATAGACCAGGGACTGCCCGATTTCTGCTGCGGGACCCCCGAAATGGTGTTCTGACGGTACCCAGGAGTGGGGGAAGAGCCGCCGCAATGTCCCATCGGGGTCCAGGTCGGTGACCCACTTGTCCTTGTGCGGCTTGTCCGGGTCAGTGCCGACCAGGACGTACGGGCGGCTTGCGCGACGGACCGCGAACGGGTGATTGAACAGGTCGAAGTGGCCCACTTCCGGACCGTTCACCGGACCGTCGAGGTCGAACATCATCAGCCGGTCGGGGTGCTTGCGGCGGCCGTCCAACGGCCTCAGGATCGTCCTCTGGCCGCCCGCGACGAGAACCGTGAACACGCCAGGGCTCAGGGTCTCCAGCACCTGCCCTGTGCCGACGGCGATCCGGGCGACTCGGGGTACAGATGCCTCCCAGCGCCTTCCCTTGCGCCGACTGCGGCGTTCGGCATTAGTCCAGACCGATGTGCCGTCGGAGGCCAGAACCAGCTGTCGGCCGCCTTCCTCGTCCTCGACCACCCATTGCAAGTCGCCTGATGGCAGCCACGACTCCGCCAGGACCCCGTCCAGAGCGGCCAGCACGCGACCGTCCTCCGCACCTTCGACAGCCCACACCCGCCGACGTACGGACCACTGTCGACCGGCAGAGACCGCGAGGTCCGTGAGAATTCGGCGGGCTTCCGCGCTGTGATCGGGCTGGACGGCCGCTTCCGCGGGGGCGGCCAGCTCCTCGGCGCCGATCGCCCCCTGCCCGACGGCACCCCAGTCTGAGCGAGCCACAACGACCGCATGCCCTTGCTCGTGTGCCTGTGGGTTCTCCCAGTCGTCACACGGCGCCAAGACCAGACGAAGTGCCGTCTCGCTGCGCCATTCCAAGTCGAGCACCTCCCGCGGATACTGCAGGGCGGACACCACGTCGCCGGAGCCCAGGTGGATCAGCAGCAGCTCGCCTTCGAACGAGTAGCCACCGTCGTAGCTCCCCGTACCAACGGCCAACAGGGGAAGAACGGGATGGAAGGCGAGAGACCGAACGGGGTACCTCGACCGCACCAGGTGCCGACACCGCAGCCCGTCCCGCTCATAGACACCGATGCGGTGTCCCGTCCATCGGGAGTCCGCGGTCCCACTGCCACTCCACTGGATATGTCCGAGGTCCCCACCCACAGCGACCGTCCGCGAGCACTCGTCAACGACGGCCAGAGCGGGTTCTCCGATCTCGGCGAATGGGCCGTTGCCGAGCACACGTCGGACAGTCGGCACGAGGGTCATACAGGGTTCCTCCCAAAGCGGCACATGAACGACCGCCGTCCAGAGCGCGGCACGGCGGCAGCTCATGTTCCCGCCGGGCGGCGGGGTACATCAACGGATTTCATCGGGGCAAGGCGCTGACCGTACAGCCCACGCCCATCTGGGTGAACATGGTGCGCTGATGGCATTGGAATCTCCCTGTCGCGAGACACCCAGATCGCGAAGAACACCTTCACGGCTACCTCGTTCCCCGCACCGCCAACGACGGCCTCGTACTCCCCTGGCCCCACCTCACCCGCGAACAGGAACCCACCCCATGAAGCGCAGCGAGACCGAATGCATCTGGCCCTCGGCGAGGATGCCGTGGAGAACGGCTTCGTCTCGCATCGCGGCCCGTACGAAGGCGCGACCGCGACCTGGGTAGCCTCACCCTCCCCAGCGCACCGTGAAGGCCCGTACCCGTCCTGCGCCCAGTAGGGAGATATGGGCCTTTTGCGTTTCATGGGCTCCGCGGCAAGTCGCGAGCCCCGGACGGACGGCGATGGCTTTGGTGTCCGCGTGAAAACAAGGAACCTCATGGACTAGCCCGACGAACTCGCCGACCTGCTGAGGGAGCGGTTCGGTCCGAGGAAGGACCGTAGCCAACCAAAGCGGTACACAGCAGCGGTCTACCTGACTCGTGCGATGGCCGGCCTTCTCACGGAAGAGGACTTCGCAGTCTTCCTCCAGGCCGCGCTCCGCGCCGACCCGCCAGCCACCGCCCGGACGTCAGGCGGCCACTCCCCAGGCATTCATTGACCACTTTGCTCGCGAAGTACGCACCCACCTCGGACCGTTCGAGGAAGCCGAAGAACGACAGCAGGCATGGCACGTCATGTTCACCCTGCACGCCGTCCTGGCACCGGATCTGGTCTGCCCGTACATCCGCTGCGCGTACGACGCACCGGAGAACACTACGGAAATCGCGCGGCGGCTGGCCGGAGAGAAAGCAAGGTGAGGGCCGGCCGTCGGCAACCGGGAGCTGCCGCGCCATCTCCTCACCTGATTCGTCTCACGAACCGACCCGAGCGCCAGCAGTAAGGGCCTCAGTTTCCCTGCAACCTGCAAAGAGACTGCTGGCCCAGTACGTACAGCGGGGCACTGAAGGCGTCGACGTCACACTCTTGAGAGGTCGTTTTCGTTCGATGTTTCATCCTGAGATGGGATGTTCTGTGGTCTCCTTCGGGTCACGCCAGGAGATGGTGTTCTTCCTGGTGAGGCTGCGGGACATGAGGTCGGTCATGGCAAGGTGGATCACGGCTTCGGAGCGGGTGGGCAAGGTTTCGCAGTCTCGGGCCAGACGGCGGTGGAGCATGAGCCGGCCGTAGGTTCGCTCGACCGCCCACCGCTTCGGAATGGGAGTGAAGCCTCTGTTCCCGGGCTTGCGGGCGGTGATCTCCATGTCGATGCCGAGGGTGGCGGCATGCTCGACGAGGTGCTGGCGGTAACCGCCGTCGACCCACACCTTGCGGATGCCCGGATGGTTGGCGGCGACCTGGTCGAGCAGCGCGGTGCCGGCAACAGAGTCCTGCACGCCGGCCGCGGTCACCAGCACGGTGAGGAGAAGGCCGAGCATGTCGGTGATGCATGCTTCCGGCGTACCGCGCCGGACCGAGTGCTCCCAGGCGCACAGCGATGGCGACGGAAGCACACCACCGCGGAGACCGGACATCCTGGGACGACACAGGAGCACGTAGTCTTCCGCCCCACCCACAACCCCACCCGCCCCGCAGGCATCGCCCACCGCCTGTCAGCCACGACATGGTCCGTTCGATGACCCACCTGTCGTTGTAGAGGACGAACAGGATGCCCTGGAGACAGAGCCGGTCCGACACCGGTCTCGGCCCCGGCGACCGCTCCGGCCAAGGACGCAGCAGCGGTTCAATCAGCGCCCACAACTCGTGGTCCACGATCCACGGTCGAGTACCCACAACATCACGAACAGCCGAATCATCACACCGGTCACAACCAACCAGGACGTTTCAGCAAGATCGTGTTACGAGTTCTGACAGCAATCACCACCTGGCTGCGAGACTCCCTGCGCTCGCGTGACCGTCGACCGTCGTCGCCCCGTTCACGCGTCTCACGCCCCCATTCGGATTTGTCTATTGTGGTGTCATGCGGGCATCGGATGGTTCGGTTGAGTGGCTTGAGGGATTTATCACCGCGTGGCACGGTCCACGCCAACCGAGCTATGGCCTGACCGAGACGGAACTTCCCGAGTTCCTCCCAGTGCCGCTCCGACGCCTGTATCGCCATGCCGGACGCTGGCCCGGCCCGAATCCGGAGGAGCACTTGCCGGACTCGCCCGGGATCTTCCAACAACAAGATGTGCTTGTACGCGCCGAGGCCCTGAGCCTTCACGATGGAACGGTCGAGTTCCTCAGCGAGAACCAGGACAGCTGGACATGTCGTGTTACAGCCGCCAGTCCAGCGGCACCCGTCGTGCTGAGCAACGCCCACTGGATGTGGGACGACGACTCGGAAGACGAGTACACCCCGCTGACACCCTCTCTCGAACAGTTCCTCACGAGCTTCGTGCTCCAAGAAACGGTCTTCGGATGTCGCAACCTCGCCACCACTTGCGAGCCGGCGGCCCTGCCCGACCAGTCAATCCCTCTCTGGCTGGACGGCTGGTACGTCTTCGAAGAACCCAGCCACAGCTTCTGGAGCGTTGACTCCGCGCTCGTCGCCGACATCAGTGAAACCCGCTGGATTGGCTGGAACGGTCCAGAAGCGCCCTCAGCTGAGCTCGGCAAGCTGGAAATGATCCGAAGCTAGTGTTCTGCGCCAATCGGCGCCCTACCTCAAGATCCGGACCATACGCGGGCCAACACCGCTTCCCATGCCTAAGAATCCTTGTGCGCGGGCGGACCGGATCGCGGCCGGTCGACCGGCCAGGCTGCCCGAGGCAGGATGGTTGGCGCCTGCTCGCCGCGTTCGTGACGGGCCAGGCCGACAACTGCCCGGCCGCGGCCTTCGCGGCCCCTGCCCGGGACCAGGTCGGGCCTGCACACCATGGGGGTCCGCACCAGCGGCCGCGCCAGCTCCAGAACGCTGTGTCCGCCGGGACGTGCCCACTGCGGCTTTCCCTTTGCACGTCGTCCGGTATCGCCTCCCCCGTCAGTGCTGGACGACCGTCACGAAGCCCCCAGCGACCGCTCTGCACCAGCAGCGCCGGGGATTTCTTCTCTGCGGGCGCCCTCGGCCGCCCGACCGGGCCAGAGCGGCGGGAACGGACCGGCTACGGGGCGAGCTCGAACGTCACGACCATTTCCGGGCAGCTGGGCAGCCGGGCTGGGCGCGGCGGGGTACCGCACGGTGGTAGTCGCGGCCGCCCGCGCCGCAGCCGCGACTACCACCGGCCGGGCCGGAGCATGGGGCCGTCGCCCCGGCCTGGGCCGCGAAGGCGGCCACCTTCTCCAGGGAGCCGCCCCTGAACGCCAGTTGGGACGCGAGGACCCACACCACCCGTTGCCCAGCCGTCGTTCACTGGTCCTGCCCTCGCGGTCTCTCGCGCGGGCCAGCAGCACAGGGAGCGCCTGGCGCAGGCGCCCGTACGCCCCCGCGGCGAACAAAAGCCGCACAGCCGCCAGGTCTCCGTCCGCCGCCCGCGCCCCCTCGGCGGGTCCGCCAGAAGGAGGCCGTGGCCGACGAGCCGTACGACCACGTACTCGCCTTCGCTGCTGTGACGGCCCCGTATGAGTACCTGAGCCGGCGTGGCATTCGGGTGGTTCTCCCACTCCGCCCTGCCCTTGTGGGTGGTGTTCGCGCTCTGGTCCCGTAAGACGGTCACCGGCTTCCCGGGCTGCTTCGGGCTCGGCTCGGTGAACGGTGTTGTGCTCCGTCGGCGTGATCACGGCGACGCCCGTGGGTGGGTGCCAGGCAGCGTCGGCCGCCCCGCGTTCCTTGCCGCTCAGATGGCCAGAATGCCGCCGTCCACCGCCACATGGCTGCCGGTGGCGAACGAGGAGCGGTCGCTCAGCAGCCACAGGGCCGCTTCCGCCACCTCTTGCGGTTCTGCCATCCGCTTTTGGATCTGGCGTGCGACGAATACCTCCTCCAGAGCCGGGTTGGCCGCCACCGCCGCGTTGATCATTTCCGTCCTGGTGGTGCCCACAACCAGGGAGTTGACGCGAATGCCGTACGCCCCGTACTCGGCGGCCGTGGCCTTCGTCAGGCCCAGCACAGCGTGCTTCGCCGCGACGTAAGGGGATGGTGCGCCGGTGGCGATGAGGCCTGCCGAACTGGCGGTGTTGACGATCGCCCCGTGGCCGGCGTCCAGCATGACGGGAATCTGACGGCGCAGGCAGTTCCATGTCCCGCGTACGTTGACATCCATGATGCGGTCGAAATCCTCTTCCGGCAGTTCGTGCGATCGGCCGAAGGCGGAGCCGGCGTAGCCGGCGTTGTTGAAGGCGCCGTCGAGGCGGCCGAAGCGTTCGACGGCTGTCGCCACGGCGCGCTCGACGTCGTCGGCCCGCGCCACGTCGCCGACGCTGCAGGCTGCTTGTCCGCCGGATGTCTCGATCTCATGGGCAAGGTCCTTGAGCCGGTCTTCGCGGCGGGCCATCAGGACGACGGCCGCGCCTTCGGAGGCGAAGAGTCGCGCTGCGGCCTCACCTATGCCGCTCGACGCTCCGGTGATCATCACGGTCCTGCCGGTCAGCAGGCCGGTGTTGTGCGCTGAGGATGTCCGATCGTTCATGACGCGAGTAAACCTGAAGCGGCGGGCCGTCACACTGCTTTCACCAGAGGGGCGTTCGATTCGGTGATGCGGTGCGGGCTCGATGGCGCATTGTGCCCTCAGCCTTGATGGCAGATATGAGCACAATGTGTCCCGTTCTCCGACTCAGCGGGAGGCCGTGGGGGCTTGGCGCCGAGATGCCTCAGGGGCCGATCTCAGTTCGTCCCCGTCCCCGTCCCCGCCCTTGTTCGTTTGGGCGGGACTCTCAGCTCCCGGTCTGATCTGCGGCAGTCGTCCTGTTTCTCTCGCGGGGGCTGTTCAGCATGTTCCTCGCAGGCGATCTGCCGGGCGAGGACGTCGCGGTTGGCCCACGGGGCGACGGCGGCGAGGACCAGGCACTGGAGCTCGCCCGACTCCACCACCTCCACCGGGCGACAGGGTCGCCGTGCCTGCCCTCGGTGGCGGGCAGCCCGTAGGCGCAGACCTGGTCGTAGGCCGGCAGAACCCCCTCGATCCGGCTGTCCGCAGCCGTCCGGCAGGCCTGCCTGTACACGACCGGCGTCGGCAGCGAGGTCTGCGCGTCGAGCTTCAGAGTGCGGGCATGCCGGAGGAAGCTGCTCTGCCCGGCGTCTGCCGCCCGTCCGACCAGGGCCACGACCCGAAACGCCAGGACTTGTCCGCCGATCGCGTTCGGAGCCAAATGGCGAGGGCTGCTGCGGCGGCTGCGCCGAGGAAGACATGGCCGAACTCTCCGACGCCGGCGAGCACGCCGGACGGAAGCCGGCCTCCAGCTCCGTGTTCCACCACCGTGCCGCATCGTCCAGGATGCGGTGGGCGCGCGGCTCCAGCGGGGTGTCGCCCGGGCCCGGACGACGCGGGGCGTGGGCGTCGAGCGTGGCCAGGAGCCGACAGACAGCAGCCGCGCCACCGGAGCCGACGCTCAACTCCATCCAGGTGGCGCGCGGATCGCCGAGCATGCCCTGGCCCATGAGCAGGGCATGCGCGAGGTGCCGGTCGGTGCCGGGCAGGTGCCCGCGCACCGCGGCCAGGAGCCGGCCGGGGTCCAAGGCGACCAGCAACAGGGCCGCGGCCGCTCCAGCACAGCCACGCGGCGACCGGCAACGGTCGGCCGGGGTCGAAGGCGTACGACTCGGGGGGCGCGACGGTGAACTCGCCGGCGTAGCGGTGCAGGGCCGGCAGACGCACGCCGACCGCGGTGGCGACCACCTCGCCGCCGGCGCGCGGCCAGGTCGTCGGCGACCAGGTCAAGGACGCTGCCGGACACTGCGGCGCCGCGCCGGCCCGGGTGGCGGCGTCTTTCAGCAGGCACCCAGCTCGCGCACCACCGAATCCGAGCCCGACAAACCCCGGCCGGAAGTACTGGCGGCGGAACTGGCCCGGCTCCGCCACGAGTGCGGGTGGTCCGCTCTCGCGTACGCGGGCACAGCTCTGGCAGCTGTCGTCAGTGGACACGCCCTGCGCGTCAGCGGCCAACTCGCCGTGCTGCGCACGGCGTTGGCTCGCCGGCGGAAGACCTTGATCACCCTTCGCGCGCCTGACGGGCCAATAATTGGTCTGTACCAAATCTGGCGAAGCTCTTGCCGGAAGCCGCGCACCTGGGCAGGATTTGACTCGCGATCAAGCAGGTAATCACCTGCTTTCACATCTATTGTCACGCTTTGGTATCCGCGGCGTCCGTGGCACCCCATGGAATCCGCCCGTCGAAGCCGGATCGCTCCTCTCCTCGCTCCACCTGTACATGCGCCTCTTCCCCTCACGCGTCGTCATCGGATGAAGGAGTCCCCATGTTCATGAAGTCCCCTTCCAGGAAGCGCGGTTTCGCCGGTGCTGTGGCCTTCGCGGCGGCCACGGCGGGCATGTTGCTGGCCACGGCACCCGCCGCCCAGGCAGCGCCCGGCGACTGCACCGTCCTGTCCGGGAGCAGCACCCTCTCCAGCCTCTGCACCAGCGGTACCGGTCAGCACCGGATTCACGCGGTGCTCAACCCGCTCGACCCCAGACTTCCGCAGCGCATCATCCTCGGTAACTGGGCTCCGGTCGGCCAGACTTCGACCGCCTCCAATCCGTGGGGTGCGCAGTACGTCGTGAGCGCCTGGGTGGACCGCGTCGACTAGGAACTGCCAGGTCGAT
The DNA here is from genome assembly GCF_040652135.1 of Streptomyces sp. NPDC048295. Classification (NCBI taxonomy): domain Bacteria; kingdom Bacillati; phylum Actinomycetota; class Actinomycetes; order Kitasatosporales; family Streptomycetaceae; genus Streptomyces; species Streptomyces sp. NPDC048295. The sequence goes on along the minus strand of NZ_JBEZLL010000002.1, from coordinate 375,956 downwards.
CGTGTTGCTGGTCAGGGGTGCGAGCGTGTCAAGGACGAGCGTGAGCAACGAGACCAGCAACATGGTCCGCCTGTGGGTCGAGCCATGGGGAACCGATCACTTGATGCGGCCGGGTGAGGAGTTCACGGTGGTGACCGAGGCGGAACCGGAGCAGTCGCCGTTCAACGTGGCCGTGCATGACCAAGGCATCACAGTGTGGGTGAACGCCGGTCATGACGCCGAGGTCTTCGACGGGAACGACGTACTGGTGCCCTGCGGGCATCAGCGGCCCGTTGCCAAGGGCGGTAGCTGAGCTGCGTCCGATCGTCAGGTCCGGAGCGGGATGACCACGGTTGCGGCAGTGGCGATGCCAAGGAAGACATAGGCAAGCATGTCGTATCGCGTGGTCACCGCGCAAGACTGCTTCAAGCGACTGATCGTCTGTTGGACAGTATGGACGCCGGCGCGGGATCGCCGGGACAACTACCTGCAGGCAGTCCTGTCGAGGTCGAAGAACCGCCTCCCTGTACCGCAGAGGGACCATTGAGGCACCACCCGGAGGCGAACACCGCCTGGAAGCGACATCCTGTAAGGGAGGTATCGCTGCGTCCAGGCGGGACAGTCATGAGGGAACCGGAGATCGACTACAAGGCGGTGTTCCAGGCCCTTCCCGGGGCGGTGGCTCTCCTGACCCCGCAGCTTTTCTTCACGGACGTCAACAAGGAATGGCTGCTCATTGTCGGCCGCAGCCGCGAGCACGTGATCGGCAGCTACATGCCCGACGACTACGTCGACAGGCCCAGCCACCCCAATGCCGCCGTGGCACGCAACATCGAGGAGTCACTGCGCCGGGTCTCGGAGACCGGCAGGGCCGAGACCATGGAGCTGCAGCGGTTCGAACCGGAGGGCATCCCGGAGGCCACCGCCGCGCGGCCCGGGACGGCGGAAGCGCACTACTGGAGCATTACCAACATCCCCGTCCTGGACGCGGACGGGCGGGTGGCGCTGCTGTTGCACCGGGTGGAGGAGGTCACCGAACTCATCCAGGCCCGCGTGGTCGCACTGAGTCTGCAGGAGGCGATGCTGCCCGCTCCTCGCCCGGCCGGGCGCCATCCCGTGGCCGTGCGCTACCGGCCCGCCGTCGGCACGCTGGAAGTGGGCGGCGACTGGTACGACCTGGTGGATCTGCCGGGCGACCGCCTCGGAGTCGCCGTCGGCGATGTGGTCGGTCACGGACTGTCCGCGGCCAGTGTCATGGGGCAACTGCGCAGCGCGCTCAGCGCCGCCTCGCGCTCCTCCGTTGGTCCCGCCCAGGCCCTGGACATCCTTGAGTTGTACGCCCACTCCGTCGCCGGCGCCGGGAACACGACGGTGGCCAACGCATTCGTCGACTGGAACACCCACATCATCACCTACAGCAGCGCCGGCCACCTGCCGCCGGTCCTGTTGCGGAACAACGGCACTGTCGAGTTCCTGGACCAGGCCACCGACCCGCCGCTCGGCGCCTGCCTCGATCACGGCACCCGGCCGCAGGCCACCACGCCCTTCACCGAAGGCGCGTCCCTTGTGCTGTACACCGACGGCCTGGTCGAACGCCGGCGCGAGGACATCGACACCGGCCTCGACCGGCTCGCCGACTCTCTGGCCCGCCACTGCGGGACCGACGCCGAAGCCCTCGCCGATGCCCTGCTGGCCGACCTGTTCCCGTCGACAGGCAACAGGGACGACACCTCACTCGTCATCGTGCCCCTATAACCCGACGGTCCACGCGTTCACTCCGGGAAGTACCACGCAGATGCCCCGCTGCGATGTCGGTGCACGCCACACCTCAAGACGGCACTGTCACGTTGTTGGGTGCGCGTGATTCTGACGGCGCGTCGGGGCGCGCTGAGGCAGGTTGGTGTGCGCGACGCACACCTCGGTGGCCGAGTCCACCGACTCCACCCGGTCCGCATGATCACGCCGCTCGGCCGGGCCCGTAGTCGAACCCGCTCGTACGGGCTGGAGGCCCTGGAGGCGCCGCAGGGAGAAGGGGGCCGGGGCGGGGTGTCCTGCTTCTGTTCCCTCGCGACAGGTCGGTCACGGACGGGGTCGTCCGTGATCCGGCGATCCAGCCGCGGTTCACCGGGCGCAACGCCCGGTTGGCCTGCTCGGTGAGGTCGGTTGTCGCAGGTGTCGAACATCCGGGAGCGGGAGGTGGCCTCGGCGGGGTCGGCGGTGAGGTGGTGTGGCCTTCACGCCGATCCAGGCCCGGCTGTGGGTGGGTGATACGAATGGAGCGAGGGGCTCCAGTTCCCGAGGGTCTTGTCGTCCTTCCTCCAATTGCGGTTGCCCTGCACCGCGATCAGCTGCGAACCGGACCGGTTCATACGGGAACTGCCCGTTCCTCCCGCGGCTGCCCCGCTCCGGACCAGTGGTTCCAGTCTCCATTCGGTCCGAGGCCGGTTCTTCCGGACGGTGGTCCGCGGAGCAGCCGACCCGGGGGCTACCGCTGCGCGAACTTCTCCTGGAGTGCGGCCAGTCCGCTGCCGTAGGTGCCGTCCCCGAAGACAGCCTCGACCTGGGGCACGGTCTCCTCGGCGGCCCGGTAATGGGCGGACCAGACGACTTCGGTGGCCCCGCTGTCGTGCGGCAGGACGGCAAGCGTGGCGACGTATTCGGTGACCGGCAGCATCGGATCGAGCACGGTGTAGGTGTAGGAGCGGGCGCCGGGATCGCGGGAGAGCAGGCGTTCGCGGGCCAGGACCTTTCCGTCGATGGCGAAGACACGCACCGCAGCGTCCTCGCCCACCGTCGACGGGGGGACCTGCGGGTGCCAGTCGGCCAGCCCGTGGAAGTCTCCGACGAGGTCCCAGACCTGCTCGGGAGAGGCCGTGACGACGGCAGTGCGCTTCAGCGTCCTTGGCATGGTGTCGTTCACCAGGCACCGTCCCCGCGCAGCACGGCGTCGGCGCCGCCGTCGATGAAGACGACCTGGCCGGTGACGTGGGTGTTCTCGGGTGTGGTCAGCCAGTCCAGGAGCGGGGCGACCTGCTCGGGCCTCGCATGTCCGTGCAGCGGCATCGGGACGCTGGCGTCGACGACAGCGCGTGACTGCGGGTCGTCGAGCAGCGGCCGGGTCATCGGCGTGACGATGGTGCCGGGGGCGATGGCGTTCAGGGGGATCCCCGCGCCGGCCCACTCGTCCGTGATCGCGGTCCGGCGCACCCAGCGCGCGACGGCCTGCTTGGACGAGCCATAGATGACACCGCCCGCGCCGCGGTCCGCGGCTGCCTGGGCCGCGCGGACGGCCGCGTCCTCGTCGCCCGCGAGCACCGCCTCGACGATCGCCTGGTCGGCCGGGTGGACGGAGGCGACCGAGGCAACGACCACCGCCCGTGGGTCGTTGCCGGCCGCGAGCAGCGGACGGAGTCCCTCCAGCGTGGCGAACGCCCCGAAGCAGTTGACCTTCACAGTGAGCGGATCGAAGAGCGACAGCCCGGCGCAGGCGATCACGGCGTCCAGTCGCCCTCCGCTCAGCTCCGTGGCGCGTTCGACCAGTTGGGCGCGCCCCTCGGAAGTGGAGAGGTCGGCCGCGATGTCGCTGCCCTTGAGATCTGCGCCGATGACCCGGTGCCCTGCGCCCTGCAGTCGGTCCCTGGTGGCCTTACCGATGCCGGATGCGGCTCCGGTGACCAGATAGGTACGAGACACGTCGTACTCCTTACTGCTTGTGACCCCCGTCCGCTACGCCACTCTACGCCAACCTGGCACAACATGCCATGAGGCTCAGTTGTGCCAGACTGAGGCCGGGCAACGCCCGCCCCACGAGGAGGACCGTCATGGCAGGCGCCGACACACCGCGCCCCACGTTGATCGAACGGCGCCGGGAGACGACCAGGCTGGACATCGCCGAGGCCGCTGCCGACCTCTTCATCCGGCGTGGCTACGACGCGACGACGGTCGACGAGATCGCCCGTGCCGCGGGGATCTCGCTGCGCACCTTCTACCGGCACTGCCCCGCGAAGGAAGACGCCCTCACTCCCCTGCTCACGGGGGGCGTCGTCGGTCTCGTCGACCACCTGGAGCGGCAGCCGTCCGACGTGCCGCTGCCGGCCGCCGTGCAGGAGGCGTTCATCGCGTCGGCAGAGGGCCTGCGGCCCTCGGGCCCCGCCCGCACCCGGGAACTGATCCGCGTGATGGGCGGCGTGCCGGAGATCCGGATGCGCTGGCTGGCGGCTGCACGCTCGATGCAGGACCGGCTCGCGCCCGTGCTGGCGGCCCGGGGCGGACCGGCGGCGGACAGTCTGGAAGCGAGGCTGCTCGCGGCCGTGGTCATCGACGCCATCACCGTCGCGCTGGAGTACTGGGCCGAGCACGACAGCCCCGATGACGTCACAGACGTCTCCGCACGTACGCTCGCCCTGCTCCGGCTCGAAGACCGGTAGGACCGTAAGAACCCAAGCACCACAGCCCGGGCCGCCCGCGCCTATCTCGATGTCTGCTTCTTCCATCCCTTCGACGACGGCAACGCCAGGTCCGCCTTCCTCACCCTCGTCTTCGTCCTCGCCCGCGAAGGTGTCGCACTCGACGAGATCAGCCTGCTGCGCCGTGTCACGTTCCAGGCCGACGAGCCCGCAGACGCACTGATCCTCACCCGGTACATCGACGTCCACCTCACGGCGACCCGGCGCAGAGCAGCGATTCCCGGCTCCTGAGGGCTTGCAGAGAATCAACCGGTTGCTTCTCTGCAAGCCCTCAGGCAGCGTCCTGACGATCTCCGGCTTCAGTAAGCTCTCCTGAAGCCCAGGACCTGGAGCCCCAGGTCGGCCGACGACGGGGAAGGCCGGCAATGCGGGTCCAGTACGACGCATCGGCGAATATGGCGTACATCTACCTCGTCGACAGGATCGCCCCAGGAGAGGCCGTCCGACAGGTACCTGCCGAGGACGACACGGCGATACTCGACTACGACTCGCACGGACGACTTCTGGGCATCGAGCTGTTCAGCGCCAGACGCCGGTTGCACCCGGAGCTGCTGGCCAGCGCCGAGAGGATCGACCGTGAGCGGCGTCCGCCGAGCGCGTGATTCGTCGAAAGAGCTATGGGGAGTCGGGGCGATCCGACGGCTGCCCAGTGGGAGCGGCTTGAGCCGCTTCTGCCGGTGAGCAACGGCCGCTGGGGCAGGTGGCGGACCATCGGCAGGCACTGTGCGGCTCCCTCCTCACCGGACAGGACAGCATCCGGCTTTGCATCGCCGTCGACGAAGCCGATGGACTCGTCGCGGCCGATGTACGCCTCACCGGCGCACTGACCGCCCCGCTCTCCGCACTCCCCACACTCGTACGCGAAAAGGAGCGCTGGACGACCGACTGAACTGCGCCCACGCGGTCGACCTGGCCGTCTGGTAGCCACCGGGCAGAACAACGGCAGTCTCCGGACACCCCGTGGCCTGCGGGGGATCGCCACCGTCGTCATCGCCCACATCGGCGTAACCCTGGCCGAGCTGATCAACGACCAACGAGCACGTGCACAGTCAGTCCCAGCGAAGGTCCTCGGCATACGGGGGCGCATTCTCCAAGTCGGGCCGGAGTCGATTTGCACCAACGCGCCCCTCCCGGCATCACACGCTCCATCATCGGCGATTCCGCCAACCTCGCAGCTCCACAGACTTGTTGCAGGAAATGGGGCCATGCATCCTCCACGCGCCGCCACCCGCTCCGTCCCAGGATTCCAGGACCGAACGGAACACAGGTATTCGACATCCCGGCATGGCGGTTGAGCCGGACGACCTGCCGGACGACCACCATGGGGGGGGACCAACACCGACTACGGCCGCCATGAATGAGCAGCAGGTCAACGCGCCCGCTCCGCCATCGCCGGCGGAGATCGCCCACCACAGGCAGTACTCCGTCAAGCCGCTCGCCGAGGCTTCGTTCTGGCGGATGTGCGTGCAGATTCCGGCCCGCCCCGAGCCGGATCGCATGGATGCCGCGACAAACTGGCCGGCGGGCGTTGGGGTCGCTCGCCGCCTCCGGGCATTCAGGACGGCGACAGGGTGGAGGGAACGGGCGGAAGCCATGCAGGGGTGTTATGGCGGAAGCTGTACCCGACAGGGATGATCCCGGAGCCGTCGTCCAGGGCCGAGACGCAGATTCCGAGGTACTCCTCACCGTCGGCCGCCGCCCCGAGCGGCGTACTGCACACGGGGCAGGACCAGCGCTCCATCGTGGGCCAGGACCGGTACGAGCGCGGCGTCCCCGGCCCGGTCCAGCTGAAGGCGGTCCGGCGGAACCCGACCCAGGCCATGAGCGGGCCGCCGGACAGGCGGGAACAGTGGGGGCAGGCGCACAGGTGGGGATCGTAGGGCTCTCCGGTCGCTTCGAACCGGATGTGTCCGCACAGGCACCCACCGCTGAAAACCTCTTGGGCAGTTGCGTGGTCGTTCGGCATGGGAGTTCCTCGCTGTCGCGGCAGGGGCATCGGGCGCGCCGGTTCGCCCCGAGCGGGCGGGGCGGCGGGCGGAAGCCGGGGCGGCTGAGTGCGCCTCGGGGCGGCAGCCTGGCACGCCGGATCCGCGGCTGTGGTGCGACCGCGCAGGTTCGGGCCATTGCCGCCCCCCTGAAGCCGCGCGGTGCTTGCTGGAGGGGCACGGTCGCCGCACGGGTCGGCAAGGATTTCAGGTTGGCCGGAAACCCGCGACCGATACGGCCGAAGGGGTGACCATCCATCGAACGGAGACGTTTCAAACGCCCAGTCCCTGTGCGACCGGTGCAAACCGCAGTATTCGCACAAGCATCCAGGATTCCCCTCGCCGTCACCCGTTACGGCGAGCCGTGTGGCCCGTTCTTAGAGCACCCGTGCCATTCGATGACCTGATGGAGGACACGATGACTTCGCTTTCCGCCTCCGCGCACACGCCACTCGGATTCGAACGATTGCGGCCCGCCCCTGACCATCGCGCCACTGGTACGCAGCCGATTGGGGAGTCCGCCCGCTGCTCGTCACGGCCGGACACGGGGTGGTCGACCGAGCGGCTCCCGAACCGCCGGTCACCAGGGACGGACACGCCGGACGGCCGGATGTCCGCCGGGCGGGGGTACCGACGGTGAGAGCACGCAGGAAACAGGAACAGGGTGGTATCTCGCAAGCCGAGCAGGAGCTCTACGGGGGCCGGCTCAGGTGGGACCAGAGCTTCGTGCGCTACGAAGGCGCGCTGACCCGGCTGGGGTTCGGTCAGATGGCGGCGGCCTTGCCGCGGATGGCCGGGATGGTGCTGCGTACGGGGTGGGACGTCGACCGGCAGGCGCTGGCCGGGGTCGTGGCAGCGCAGGCCGGGCAGGGGGTGACCGCCGCGTGGGGTCTGGTGGCGGTCAACAGTGCCCTGACGCAGTTGTTCGCCGACGGCCCGACCGCGGACAGGCTTCGCGAGTCACTACCGTCCCTGATGGTTTTGGCAGTGGTGTCGGTGGCAGCGGCGCTGCTGGCCGCGTGGTCGACGGCGATGTCCGGGCGGCTGGAGCCTCAGGTGGAACGTGCTGTGTCCGCCCGCTACTACGAGGCCGTGACCCGGGTCGAGGTGGAGGCAACCGAGCGGCCCGAGGTCCAGCGTGTGCTGGAGGCGGGCAAGTTCGGAACGGACTCGGCGCGCGCGATGCTGCGGCTGACCGTGGGTGTGGGCAACGTCCTGATCGGCATGGTGGCGGCCGCCGCCGTGCTGGCGGCGCTGCACCCGGTCTTGCTGCCGATGCTGCTGGCCATCGCCCTGCCCAAGGGATGGGGTGCGGTGCGCTCGGCTCGCCGTGACTACACCTCGCGTCTGAACTGGGTCGATCACCGGCGGGCGATCGCCTCGCTGCTGGCGTATCTGACCCGGCCCCATGCGGCGGGCGAGATCCGTGTGCACGCGGCGGGCAAGAAGCTCCTGGCCGGATACGAGGAGATGTCGCGGCAGTCGGAGACCGAACAGCGGCGTCTGGCGCGGGCGCAGGCGCAGACCGACCTGGTCGCCGGAGGGTTCTCCGGTCTGGCCTCCCTTGCCGGCTACGGGTTGTTGTGGTGGCTGTTGAGCCGTGGCGGTCTGCCGCTGGCGGTCGGCGGGACTGCGGTCATCGCCATCCGTACGTGCACCGCACGGCTGACGTCGCTGGTGCAGCAGGTCAACCGGCTCTACGAGGAGATGCTGTTCCTCTCCGACACCAAGAACGCCACCGAGGTGGCGGGCAAGCACGCCATCCCGTCCACCGGCACGCCGCTGCCGCCCCGCGTGTCCGCCGTGCACGTGAAGAACGTGTCGTTCGCCTACCCCGGGGCGACGTCCCCCTCTCTGAAAAGGGTGAACATGTCGGTCCGACGCGGCCGAGTAACGGCCTTGGTCGGCGCGAACGGCTCGGGAAAGACCACGCTGACCCGTGTCCTCGCCGGACTGCTGCTGCCCTCCGAAGGCCACGTGTGGTGGGCAGGCGAATCCGGCGATCAGGTCGAACTGCGTGAAGCGGACCGGGCACAGGTCTTCGCCCAAGTGGCGGTACTCGCCCAGGACTTCCCACGCTGGGAGATGACCGCCGCAACGAACGTGGCCATTGGTATCGGTGACCGGCCCCGGGACATGGACCGGGTCGAGGAAGCCGCCAGAGCCGCAGACGTGCAGGACCTCGTCGAGAATCTTCCGCACGGCTGGGACTCGATCGTGTTCAAGGGGTACGAGCGTGGAGTCCAGCTGTCCGGCGGGCAATGGCAGAAGCTGGGTACCGCACGCGCCTGGTACCGGACTGCGCCGTTCCTCCTCGTCGACGAGCCGACATCGGCCCTCGATCCCCATGCGGAGATCGCCGCTTTTCAGCGTCTGTGGTCGCTGGCAGAACACGGTCACGCCGTTGTACTGGTCACGCACCGGCTGGCCGCGACAGCGAAAGCCGACCATATCTACGTCCTCGATCAGGGCGTCGTCGCCGAAGAGGGCACCCACGGCGAGCTCATGGCTGTCGACGGGGGTCTCTACCGGCAGATGTACGAGGCCCAGGCTGCTCAGTACGGGCTCGACCAGCCGGCAGCAGGCACGATTCCCGCGCCGCGGAGCGGCACCGACCGGCACCAGGGAACGCGATGACCCTTCGGGGGCGCGTACCCGAAACACCAATCAACTCCCCAGACCCAGGCGGTATTTCCTTGAACACGTCCACCTCCTCCCAGCCCGCAAGCACCGCCGTCCTGATCGTCAACGGGCGGGGCGATTACCTTCTTCACCTGAGGGATGCACACAAACCGATCTGCGACCCCGGTACCTGGTCCCTGGTCGGCGGCGGGCCCGAACCCGGCGAAACCCTGGACGAAGCGATCGAACGCGAGATCCTCGAAGAGACGGGGCTCGTCCTCTCCGGTATCACCCCTTACACGACCGTGCAGGCCCACGGCCCGAACGTCACCGAGGGACACATCCAGGTCTACACGGCCCGCTGGGACGGCGTCGCCCACGACCTGCCCGTCAGCGAAGGGATCATGTTCGCCTGGTTCGACATCGCCACCATGGAGCAGCTGGTGATGTGCTCGTGGGCTCATGACGTGATCGAGGCCCACCACTCCGAGTACCCCGCTCCGCCGCTGCCCGGGTCACCGGACGACGCCGGTCAGGGTGGGGCGGGAGCGGTGAAGAACGTGATCGGCGCGCACCTGTTCCTGGAGCGCGACGGCCGTACGCTGCTCGGTCGGCGTCATCCGGATGCGGAGTTCGCGGGTGGCGTGTGGCATGCCCTGGCCGGGCATGTGGAGTGGGAGAGCGTTCGCGCGTGTCTGGTCAGGGAGGCGTACGAAGAGGCCGGGATCGTCGTCGAGCCTGGAGACCTCACCCTGGTGCACACCGTGCACGTTCTCGACGATCGCAAGGGCGCCGAGCCCCGGATCCAGCTGTTCTTCCGGGCGAGCCGGTGGTTCGGGGAACCGGAGGTCCGCGAGCCCGACAGCTGCACGGCCTGGCAGTGGTGGCCGCTGGACGGCCTGCCGGAGCCGATGGTCCGCTACACCCGTGCCGCAATCGACGGCATCCTCACCGGTACCGCGTACACCGAGCTCGGCTGGGCGCCCGCGGTGCCTGCCACCGGTGGCAGGTGAACTGCGGTGAATCGCGAATCCGGTACGGCCGACCCGGTGGCCGAGGGCCGGGTCGTCGATGCAGCATCGGCGCGTCTGGCGCTCGTCGAACGCCTTCAAGCGGCTGGGGTGTTGACCGATCCACGCCTGCGGGATGCGCTGTCGCGTCCGGACCGCGGCGTGCTGATGCCACGGGCGTATGTGCGGCGTAGTGAACAGGGCAGCGAGCCTGTGGTGTGGGAGCTGCTCGACGGAGCACACCGCAAGGACCGGGCGGAGTGGCAGGACCTCGTGTACTCGGGCGAGTCGGTCGTGGTCCAGCGTGACGGGGAACAGCTGGAGGGGCAGGTCCGTGGCGTGGTGAGCGGGGGCCGCATGACGGCGAAGTCTACGTTCACTCCGTACACCGTGGCAGTCCTGCAGAGGATGCGGATCGCCGAAGGGCACAGGTACCTGGACCTCGGCACCGGGCCGGGTGTCTCGCTCGCGCTCGCTGCGACGCTCACCGGGCCCGGGCGGGCGGTCGGTGTCGAACGGGACGTGCGCATGGCCGCGTTCGTCCGGAAGACTCTCGACCGGGTCGGCGCCGGCGCGAGGGTGGTGGCCGGTGACGCACTCGACGGGCACGCTCCGCGGGCGCCGTACGACCGGATCCATTCAGGGATCGGCGTGCCGTGTCTGCCGTCGGCGTGGGTGGACCAGCTCGTCCCCGGCGGGCGGCTGGTGACCACGTTGGCGACGCGGATGCCGAGCCGGCCCGGGCACTGCCTGGTGACGCGCACACCGGCAGGGCACGTCGAGGCCGTGCTGGAAGGCGGACCTCGCGGCCACCGCCCCCTGCACGGATACACGTGGCTCACCGCCCGGCATCATCTCCCCCGGATCGCGGACTGCCCCGGGAAGAAACGCCCCACCGCTCTGGCTCCGCCGCCGGATCACACGTACGGGTTCTGGCCGGCCGCCGCCTATCTCGCTCCGGGGGTGGTGCGGCACTTCCAGGCCGACACACTCACCGTGGTGGCCCCCGAGGAGAACTCCTGGGCCGTGGCCGGCCCGGGTGACGGCACTGTCCGTGTCCACGGTCCGCGCGATGTGTGGGCCCCGGCTGCGCGCCGAGCACCGCTCCCGCGACTCATGGACTGGAGAACGCTCATGACCGACCCCTTGGCCCCCTTCGCTGCGGCCAGAACGCCGGGAACAGTCCGGCGACCGGTGGTCCGCGCGGCCCTTCCCGCAGACGCCGAGAGCATCGTCCGGCTGCGCTCCGCCTATGTCTTGTCCAAGCCCATGGACGAGGAGTGGATCCTGCGGTGCACCGAGAATCTGACGCCGCGGCTGGCACGTGCGGGGGACACGCGGGCGTTCGTCATCGATGCCGAGGACGGTTCGATCGACGCCTGCGCCCTCGGCCTGATCCATCCCGTACTCCCGTTACCGGCCTGTCCCAAGGGCCTTGCCGCCCGGGTACATGTTGTCGCTACGCGTCCGGACGTCAGGCGCCGTGGCTACGCCAGGGCCGTGGCGTCCGCCCTCCTCGACCACCTGCGCACCGAACAGGTCACGCTGTTCGAGCTCCACGCCAGCGAGGAGGCAGCACCGCTCTACCGCGAGCTGGGGTTCGCCGGCAGTCCTGCGCTGATGCGGATGACGGCTACGGCTACGGCTACGGCTACGGCTACGCAGATGACCGTCCCGGGCGTGCGGCCGGGCAACGCGGCCGACACGCCCTCGCCAACGCTGGAGCAGTATGCCGAGACAGTCCCCAAGGCAACCCTGTGGGGATGCCTCTACTTCACTGATGAGGACGACCGGCCGCTCCAGGTCCACTCCGTCTACTCCCCCGCGTACCCGTGGCAGCTGGTGGGCGGCACGACGGACCCGGGCGAGCACCCCTGGCAGACGGCCGTGCGGGAGTGCGGGGAGGAAATCGGGATCACGCCCGCCGGGCCGCCCCGGCTCCTGGCCACGGTGTTCAGCCCGCCCGGCGGCGGCTGGCCCTGTCCCACGATCGGTTGTGTTTTCGATGGCGGTCGGCTCACGGCCGCGCAGATCCGTGCCATCACCCTGAATCCGAAGGAACACGACGAGGTCCGCGTCCTGCCTCTGCCCGGGTGGAAGGAGCTGATGCCGCCCGGCGACTTCGCGCGCCTGAGCGCTGTGGAGGAGGCGCGCCGGACCGGCGTGGCCGCATATATCGACTCCTGGGGCTGGGGAAACAGTTGAGCATCATCCTTATGGCCGACCTGCGGGTGGTCGCGATTCCGGTGCGCGACAGCGGCGAGCCACTCGTCGATGTCCGCTCGGGCCCGACCATGGCCTTCGTCAAGCCGTAGCCCCTGTGGGCCGTTGGTGGAGGGGGCCGTCGCGAAGCATGGCGAAGGGGACGTCACCGCGGCGTCGGGCGAGTGCGATGTGGGCGGTGAAGACCTCCACGAACGGCCCCGGCCATCCGCAGTGCCTTGGGACGTGTCGAGGTCATGAGGCGACGGCGCCCGGCTTTTGCGGACCCGAGCCCGGGAACCGAACTCGTCGAGCAGCTGGAGCACGGCTTGGTGCTGGATGCGCGGGCCCAAGTCCCGTTCCAGGGAACGTGGATCCGGGTGAGGAGGTCGCGGAGCCGGTCGGTGATCCGGGTGGACCCACCTGCGAGGTCGTCGTCGAACCGTGTGAGCACCGCGAGCTCGGCTACGGTCTCGTCGTCGGGATCGATCGTCCGCAGGGTGCGGGGGCATCGCTCTGACGGCGTCCGCGATGACGACTGCGTCGCGGACGTCCGTCTTCGCCTCGCCGGAGCAAAGATCGGCGATCCACCGCATCGCGAACCGAGCACGTCCTGTTCGCCGCCCCCCGCGACGGCACCTTCTACGAACACGCCTGCCCGAGCAGCCGCCGGGTGATCACCTCGGACTTGACGCAGGGCGTGGAAGCCCGCGGGTGAAGGTCCTGACATGCCATTGGCTGGAGCAATGGTCGGCCCGAAGCGTCGCGGGGCAGCAGGATGGACGTCTTGCCCACATCATGTGCCAGGAGTCCCGCGTGTACAGGCTGTTTGAGTGGAGCCGCCAGGAGCAATGTCCGCATGCGGGCCCACACGGCGGCTTCATCCCCCGACTGAGCGGCGTCCGCGTCTGCGCTGCTCGCTCTGCGACGGAGTGAGCAGTGAGGTGGCCGGGCCGCCCCGGGGCGGCGAGTGGCGGGGCAGCGCCGCCCGGCGGGGGGGCGCCGCAGGTGCCGCCCGCGCCCGTGTGGATGCGGTGGCTGCCCGCCTTCTATGTCGCAGGCATCCTGGTGCTGGAACCACTTACGCCCGTGCAGTGGCCGGTGAGCTTCCTGCTCATCGCCCTCCCCGTGATCACAGCCTTCGCCCACGGCCCCGCTGCCGTCGCCGGCGTCACCGTGTTCGCGATCGCCTTCGAAGGAGTCCTGGCCGGCACCCCGTGCTGTGCGGGTCGCCCGGTGAGCTACGTGTGGGAGCGCCACTACGTGGCCACCTACCTGAGCACCGCTGTGGTCGGCGTCCTCGGAACTTTCCTGGCTGCCCACCGCGTGCGTCGGGAACGCACCCTCGCCAACGTGCGCTTCGTGGCCGAGATCGCGCAGCATGTCCTGCTGAGCCCGGTCCCGCACCGCGTCGGCCCGCTTCTGGTCGAATCCCTCTACCTTTCCGCCGCTGCGGAAGCGCGCATCGGCGGTGATCTGTACGAGGCCGTCCCCACCACGTACGGACTCCGCATTGTCATCGGCGACGTCCGCGGCAAGGGACTCCTCGCCGTCGAGACGGCCGCCACCCTTCTCGGCGCCTTCCGCGAGGCCGCCCACGACGAACCCGACCTCGCCGGCGTTGCCCGCCGGGCGGAGACGAGCATGAATCGCAGAGCCGCCCGCATGCCCGGAAACGACGTGAGCGAGCGCTTCGTCACCGCTGTTTTCGCGGAGATCCCCCGCAGTCACGTGGTCCGCATCGTCAACTGCGGTCACCCCCCACCCCTCCTCATCCGCTCCGACGGTGTCACCGAACTGGAGACGGCCGATCCCGCACCGCCCCTCAACCTGGGCATGCACCTCACAGAGACCTACCGGATCGACGAGTACCCCTTCGGTCCCGGCGACCAGTTGCTGCTCTACACCGACGGTGTCACCGAAGCCCGCGACCGCACCGGGGCCTTCTACCCCCTTCGCCGGCGTGTCCTCTCCTGGGGTCCTCTCCAGCCCCGAGAACTCCTCGACCGCCTCCACCACGATCTCCTCATCTACAGCAGCAACCACCTCCACGACGACACCGCGGCTCTCGCCATCTACCACCTGCCTGAATAGAAGTGCCTTGGAGATCTCGAAATCGCGCCCGCCTCGCATCGGTTTCATGCCGGTTGGTCTTCCGGTGATCCAGCGCGAACCCGAAAATAGGTGCAGCATCCACGTAGTTGTCGGTCCGGTTCCGGAGGAGTCGGCCGTCAGAGACCACGTCGAACCGTTTCGCATGGGCACACAGCACGCGCACGAAGTGGCGGGATGGGAGCAGGCCGCGTCGCGCTCGCCGCCCGACGCCTGAGCGAGAGCACCTCGTGCTTCTCACGGTCGTCGGTCCGCTCCTCGCCGGACGCGACAACCCCGCACAAAGAAATTGAGCATCCCCTGCGAACGCGGCCCGACTCCCCCGGCTCACCCCATGGAAACACCCTCGGGCCCCGGGGCAGTGGAGCAATCCGCGGCCGGCCCCGATGTCGCCGGGTCCGGCAACGGCTCTACGGGCACGGCAGGATGCACTACCAGTAGCGGCCCTCCGTCATGGCCTCCAGCGCCGCCCGGTTCATGACCAGGTCATCGGTGGTGGCCGGCGCCGCGACCTCGCCGAAGTGGATCTGCCGGTAGCCGACTCGTAGCATCACGATCGCGTGCCGAAGGCAGGCGTAGAGCGTGTGGAAGTCCATGTCCCGCGGTGTGTGCCCGGTGAGCTTCGCGTACCGCTCCTCCACCGCCGCCCGCCGGAAGAACTCCGGCAGTCCTTCCTGCCCCAGTGCGACTGTGAGGTCGTGAAAGAAGCGGTGCAGGTAGATCGCCCACCCTAGGTCCAGCTCCCGTGGTCCGAGGGCGGCCATCTCCCAGTCGAGGACGGCGGTGGGCTCGAAGCCGTCATAGATGATGTTGCCGATCCGCGCGTCGCCCCAGCTGAGCACCGTCTCGCCCTCCTCGGCCGGCCACAGCTCCTCCAACCGGGCGAAGGCGGCCTCGATGGCCGGTGAGCGCGGACGGCCGTCGACGACCCAGCCGTAGTACGTCCGAAGGTCCTCCACATGCCGCCGCAGCGGGCTGCCGCTCCCCCGCCCTGCGAGGAATCCCGCCTCCGACACCGGCACCTGGTCGTGCAGTCGCGCCAGGATGGAGATGCTGGCCTGCTCCAGTTGTTCGCGCTCGGCGTCCGTGGCGGCGTGCAGCCAATTGCCCTCGTAGGTGTACGGCATCACGTCGGGCGGCACACGCCCCTCGACGCGCTCCATCACGAAGAACTCCGCACCGAGATGGGCGGGGTCGGTCTCCAGCCAGTGCACGGCGGGTACGGGCAGGTCGGTGCGTGCGGCAACAAGACGCATCACCTGGTACTGACGGGTCATGTCGTAGGCGGGAAAGATGGTGTACGCGTTCGGGTCCGCGGCCAGGCGCAGTACGCAGCGGCGGACGGGGGGCGGCGCGGCGGCTTCGTCCTGCTCGATGTCGAAGAGCAGGGTCTCGCTCGACATGCCGTTGGAGTCCGGCACGGTGACGGTGGCCGGGCGGGCTCCGGGGTGGACGGCCGCCAGCCAGGATGCGAGCCGGCGGGTGAGTTCCTCCGGGTCGCGGGTGGTGCGCCGGATCCGGGGTGCTTCGGGAATTGCTGCCATACGAGGTCTCCGTACGTCAGGGCGCCACCGAGTCGTAGCCGGTGAAGCCGCTCGGGTCGTGGCGGCCGAACGTGCCGTGCTCGAAGATCCCGTAGCCGGTGGTGCCGTCGAGGGTGAAACGGGCGGAGTGTTCGGTGACGCCGAATGCGGCCATGGGGTG
The DNA here is from genome assembly GCF_040652135.1 of Streptomyces sp. NPDC048295. Taxonomy (NCBI): domain Bacteria; kingdom Bacillati; phylum Actinomycetota; class Actinomycetes; order Kitasatosporales; family Streptomycetaceae; genus Streptomyces; species Streptomyces sp. NPDC048295. Next base: position 359,876 of record NZ_JBEZLL010000002.1, on the reverse strand, counting down.
CGCAGACAGGTCTGCGAGGTCGTAGCTGCGTCGGTCGACCCAGTGGCGGCCGTGCCACGTCCCGTGGCTCCAGTCGTCAGCGGGTGGGTAGCCCGCGCCGACGGCCAGCGGGGAGGAAACGAGGATCTCCGCGGTGAGCTCGATGTCCTTGCGCCGGCGGTCGGCAAGATGAATGACCGCGTGCTCGGGGTGGCGTGTACCGGAGCGGTACGTGATGTCCGGCTGAGGCCAGCCCAGTTGGGTGTCGGGGTGGCTGTCACGTACCTCGACGGCGTCGCTGAGGGTGCGGTAGCCGTCGGGCTCCTCCTGGACGATCACCATCAGGAACCGGTCGTCGAACCGGACGGGGCACCACAGCCAATGGAAACCTCCGGGGACGTGCTCCTCCCCCGCGCGTCCGCCGTCCTCGCCGGGGATGGGCCGCACGCCCCAACTGCGGTCGCGTGTGCCGGTCCACTCGTCGGCGGTGACGTCGATCTCCTCGCCCTTCGCGCGGATGACGCCGGTCACCGTGCCGGCCTGAACGAAGCGGCGGCCTTCCAGAGTGAGGCGGTTGCCGCGGCGCATGGTGTGGTGCGGCTCCCACAGCGGCTCGAAGGCTCCTTGCCAGCTGAGATCGCACGACAGGCCGCCGGGGTCGGCCGGGTCGGCGGCGCAGTGCAGCGTGAAACGCTTCAGCGGCTCGTCGACGGTGATGCGGAGCGGGCCGACCTCCATCCGCATCCGGTCCTCGGTGAGGGCGTCGGAGGCACGTACGGCGAGGAGTTCGTCGCCCAGGCGGAGCGTGACGAAGGCGTCGATCACGCCGGTATTGGGGTAGACGCCCAGGCCCAGGACGAGCAGGGCGCTGCCGGTGTGGTCGAAGACGTGGAAGATGCAGCGGTCGTAGGCGTTGCGGTCGCTGGTGGCGATGTGACGCATGGAGAGCGGCACTTGATGCACGGGGTATTCATCGAGGGCTACGGGGCGTTCCGGCACAAGGGCCTCCGGCGGGGCTCATCGGGAGCTTGCACAGGACCTGACGATATGTCAGATCCATAACCGTGGCCAGAGGCTCGGCGCCGTCACGGTGTCCGTCGACAGCGGTGTGCCATTGCGGGGTGGAGTGGGCGAGGTGGACGGCGGCCCGTCTGTTCTCGATGCGCCCGGCAGCGCCGATGTACGGCTGCCCCAAGCCGACAATGCGGGTGCCTTTCCTCAGGTTGCCGGGCCTGGACGAACATTCCTGGACGAACCGCATCTTTCCTGCATCCAGCTGGTGAGGAAAGGGACTCGCAGGAACGGGCGGCCCTACGGCTGAGAGCGGAACCGTCCGGAGTACCGGTCGCCGTCGCGGACATCAGTGTCCGGGGCCGGCCGTGGTCGGCAGTGCGAGGGGCAGGCCCTTCCGGAATACACGGTCTGACAGAATGGTCTTCGAAACTCAGGCGACGCGCGTCAGGAAACCGGTGTGAATCCGGTACGGTCCCGCCACTGTGACCGGGCTGCAGCAGCCCGGAAGCCAGATACTGGCCGCGCCGCCTTCTCGTACGAACCAGGGGACGAGGACATCCCCCGGAAAGGCTCGGCCATGCCCCGAATCCGCCGCGTACCGCTCGCGCTCATACCGCTGCTCCTCCTGCCACTCACCGGCTGCGGCTCCGGCACGGGCGGCGAGAGCAAGCCAGAGTCCGCACCGGCCGCCGACGGTTTTCCCTACACGGTCACCAACTGCGGCACGAAGACGACTTTCGACGCCCCTCCGAAGCGGGTCGTCACCATGAACCAGCACGTCACCGAGATCATGCTGGCCCTCGGGCTCCAGGACCGGCTGGCCGGGACCGCCTACCTCGACGACAGCATCCTGCCGGAGTACCGGTCCGCGTACGCCGGGACCAAAGTGCTCGCGAAGGAATACCCCTCCAAGGAAGTACTGCTCGGCGCCAACCCCGACTTCGTCTACGGCGGGTACAGCAGCGCGTTCGACAAGGCCAAGGGCCAGGACCGGGCGGGGCTCCAGAAGGACGGCATCAACACCCGGCTGAACATCGAGAACTGCGCCAAGGGCAAGGTCGGTATCGATCAGCTCGCCACCGAGATCACCGAAGTCGCCAGGACCTTCGGCGTACCGGAACGCGGCAGGAAGCTGATCGCCGAGGAGCGACAGAAGATCACGACGGTCGAGGCGGGGCTCAAGGGCGCCGCACGTCCCTCGGTGTTCGTGTACGACTCCGGCGACAGCTCGGCGTTCACCGCGGGCGGCAAGGGCATCGGCAACGAGATCGTCCGGCTCGCCGGGGGCAGAAACGTCTTCACGGACCTCGACTCCACCTTCGGCGACGTGTCCTGGGAGCAGGTCATCAAGCGCAAGCCCGAGGTGGTCGTGATCTACGACTACGGGGGCACCACGGTGGCGGCCAAGAAGAAGCGGCTGCTCGACGATCCGGCACTCGCGGACGTACCGGCGATCAAGAACAAGAAGTTCGCGGTGCTCCCGCTGTCCTCGGCCGTGCTCGGTGTCCGGGTCGCCGACGCCGTACAGGACCTGGCCGGGCAGCTGCACCCCGGCACCCCGTGAGCGCGGGGTCCGCCCGCCCCGGTCCGAAGTCCGTCCTCCGCTCGGCCCCCGTCGTGATCGGCGTCCTCACGGTGCTGCTGCTCGCGGCGGTGGTGGCCGGTCTGGCGCTCGGCCCGGTACGGATTCCGCCGGGCGAGGTGCTGAGTACGGTCCTGGGCGGTGAACGCACCGGTGCATACCCGACGATCGTGTGGGAGGTGCGGCTGCCCAGGGTGCTGCTCGGGGCCGTGGTCGGCGCCGGGCTGGCCCTGTCGGGCACGGTGCTCCAGGCGCTGGTGCGTAATCCGTTGGCCGATCCGTTTCTGCTGGGCGCCTCGTCCGGGGCATCAGCGGGCGCTGCCGTGGTCGTCGTGCTGGGAGTCGGCGCCGGGGCGGCCACCGACGTGGCGCTGCCCATTGCCGCGTTCATCGGGTCCATGGCAGCGCTGGTCGCCGTCTACGCGATGGCCCGGCGCGGCGGCACCATGACAACGGGCCGGCTGATTCTGGCCGGGGTGGCGGTCCAGTACGTACTGTCCGCGTTCACCAGCCTGATCCTGGTGTTGTCCTCGCGGGCCGAGCATGTGCGGGCGATCCTGTTCTGGACCCTGGGCGGCCTGGGTGGCGCCCGCTGGGACCAACTGGCGCTGCCCGCCGTGGTACTGGGCGTCGGGGCCGTACTCCTGATCAGCCTGGCCCGTCCGCTGGATCTGCTGCTGACCGGGGAGGAAGGGGCCCGCAGCCTCGGCCTGGACCCCGGACGCTTCCGGGGCGGGGTCTTCGTGCTGGTGTCACTGATCATCGGCGTGCTGGTCGCCTACAGCGGGGCGATCGGGTTCGTCGGCCTGATGATTCCGCACGCCGCCCGGATGATCGTCGGCGCGTCCCATCGCAGACTGCTGCCGGTGACCGCGCTCGGCGGTGCCGTCTTCCTGCTGCTGGCCGATCTGCTGGCGCGGACCGTGGCAGCGCCCGAAGAGGTTCCCGCCGGAGTGGTCACCGCCCTGGTGGGCGGCCCGTTCTTCCTCTGGCTGCTGCGCCGCTCCAGCCGTACCGAAGGGATCACCGGATGAGCCAGGCACCGTCCCCGACGGCGCTCGCCGCCGACGGGATCAGCTACGAGGTGGCCGGCCGTACCCTGCTCGACGCGGTCACGCTGGACGCGGCCCCCGGCGAGACGGTCGGCCTGGTCGGGCCCAACGGCAGCGGCAAGACCACCTTCCTGCGCTGTGTCTACGGTGCCCTGCGCCCCGCAGCGGGTCGGGTCCTCCTGGACGGAGCGGACGCCGCGGCCCTCGGTGTGAAGGAACGCGCCCGCCGCGTCGCCGTCGTCCCGCAGGACAGCCCCGGCACCTTCGGCCTGACCGTACGCCAGATCGTGGCGATGGGCCGAAGCCCGCACAAACGGTTCTGGGAGCAGGACGACGCCGACGACGCCCGCCGCATCGACCGGGCGCTCCAGCGCGTCGGCACGGCGTCCCTGGCCGACCGGCGGTTCGAAGAGCTGTCGGGCGGGGAACGGCAACGGGCTCTGATCGCCCGCGCCCTGGTCCAGGAACCGGGGCTGCTGGCGCTCGACGAACCCACGAACCATCTGGACATCCGCTACCAGTTGGAGATCCTTGGCCTGGTAAGAACCCTCGGCACCACCAATCTGCTGGTGCTGCACGACCTCAACCTGGCCGCTTCCTACTGCGACCGGCTGTTCGTCCTGAGCGCCGGACGACTGGTGGCCTCCGGTTCCCCGCACGCGGTACTGACGGAAGAACTGCTGGCCGAGGTATACGGAATACGGTCCCGGATCGGCGTCCACCCGGTCACCGGCTCCCCCAACGTCGTCTACCTCCCGCTGTCATGAGTGACGGCACTTCCCCCGTCTGGACGCCCTTGCGGCACGGGCCGCGCTGGCAGGTCACCGAAGGCGAACCCTCCGCGGGCGAATCAGGGGCGTGGCTGGCAGCCGACCGACTGGCCGATCCGGCGGGCGTGGAGCTGTCGGTTCTGTTGGAGCGCGAACACACCGGCAGCGGCCACCGCACCGGTCATGCGACCGCGCTGACCCTGATGGCGGTGTACGCGGGCTGGGTCACTGCCGCCGCCGTACTCCATTGGGCACTGTACGACGAGGTCCCGGACATGCGGTCCGGCAATGTCCTGGTGCGCCCCGCCGCGCACGGGATCGGCGGAGTCCGGGTGCGCAGTGCCCGGCTCCTGGTGCCCCGGGCCGGGGAGGATTCCGTACGGCTGTTGCACCGCACCGTGCTCGACGGGCATCTGCTGCCCATCGCCGATGCGTTGCACCGTCGTACCCGCGCCGGGGCCAGGCAGTTGAGTGGAGGGATCGCCCATGGCTGCGCCACGGCGCTGTGCGCGTACGAGGCCCGGGTGGATCTGCTGGCCGCCCGGTGGCGGCAGTTCGTGGACACCGCACCCGGCGGACTCGCGGCGCTGGGCGAGGTGGAACGGGTCCGGCGTACACCGGACGGCCCGGAGCGGCTGGTCTATCTGCGCAACACCTGCTGTCTGTACTACACGAGTGCGGAGGCGGTGCGATGTGCGAGCTGTTGTCTGACAAGCCGCGAGGAGCGGATACGGGCTTACACGAGGCCGAAGTAGAACCAACGGGCACGGGTATCCGTGGGGTTCTCGGCGCAACAGGCGGCTGTCCAGGGCAATGCGGTGACCTGCGGGTCAGCGGTGGGGGAACGCCGGTGGGCGCTTCTCCGCAAAGGCCCTCATGCCCTCCTTCCGGTCGGCGGTGGCGAAGACGGCGTGGAGGAGTCAGCGGCCAGCAGCGCCTGTCGAACCGGTCCTGGGTCACCGCCTGCAGCAGCCGGGCGCCGGGGCCGCCGCCATGTGCTTGGGCCGAGACGGCGAGTTCGTCCGCCTCCCGGGCACCGCACGGCCGGTCGGCGGCGCGTTCTCCGCCCAGCCCCGCCGATATCCCCGGGTAGCAGCGGCTGGTGGGAAGGGGGCCGGGGCCGTCCGTGCCGTCACCCGGCCGACCACCGTGTGTCGTCCGGGGCGAGCGCGACAGTGAACCCGGGCCTGTCGATGTCCTCGGCGAGCCGCTCCGGATAGGCATCGGCCTTCCCGGCGCCTCGCCCCGGGGCGGTGCACCGAACGCGTCCGCGTACACGGCGCGCAGGCCATGCCCGTGCGACAGCGGCTCGCCGCCAAGGACCGGCCGTACGACAGCGGCCATCACCGGGCGATCCCCGCCGCGGCCGGGAGCGGGGTCAGGGAGGCGAACCCGAGCGGGGCGGACTGGTCGCTGGACGCGTCCAGCGGAGCGAGTTCCGCTCCGGAGCGTACGAGGAGGTCACCAACGGCCGCGATCACGGCGCCGTTGTCGGTGCACAGCGTCATCGGCGGCACGCGCAGCTCGACACCGGAGGCGGCGTGCCTGACGCGGGCGGTCGGCGGCCCCTCGGGACGGTACGAACGGCTGAGAGGCGTGGCTTTCGGGCCCGTCCGTGGCAAGCTCCGCCTCTGCGGTGCCGTGAACGGTGCGGGTACGGCGCCGCAAACGAAGGGGCGGGCGCGTGCCTGCCGGGGCGGACGGACCGATGACCCGAATGTGCTGCGGCGCGGAGCGATGCCCTGCGCGCTCGACGGGCAAGGATCTCCAAGGCGGAGGCCCCTGTCTCCTCCCGAGCAGAAACTTGAAGGACAACTGCCCCTGATTCCGCCACCATCATCCAATGACCACAGAACCGCATCTGCTGTCCCTCCGCATCGTCGTGCCACCGCTGGGAAGTCGACAAGGCTCCGTGGAATGCCGACCGCTCATCGACGGACGAGACGTCCTGGCCGAAGTGTTCGATGCGGGTCCGGCAGATGACCCTCGAAGTCTCTTGGGGCCGGATGCACCGCTTCGCGCGACAGACACCCCCCGTGAGGTTCGGCTTGCCACGGCCGAGTGCACGGAAGGATGCTGCGGCGCTGTCTACGTGACCATCAGGCGCGAAGGGCAACACGTGATCTGGAGCGGCTGGCGCAACCCGGACGAGGGTGATGTCGATCTTCCAGAGCTTCGATTCGACGTCGGTCAGTACGAGGTGGAGGTCCGCCGGGCCTCGACGGACCACAGTTGGGAGTGGCCGGCCCGAACAGTCGCCAGGCTTCTGGAGGAAAGGCTCCGGAAGGACGTCGGCCGGCTGACGACCTGGGAATGCGAGCCGGGAGCCGTCTCGGCCTGGCACTGGGAGCCTGACCAGATCAATGTCTTCCTGTTCCATCCCGGCCTTTCCGCGATCGGGGAAGACCGTCCCTGGCTTCAGTTCAGAATGGTCCTTCCGGTCTCCGGAGACGACCCGGCTGATCAAGCAGAGCTCCTGGAGGCGCGTCTCATGGCCGAGGACCCCCGCGAGGTCGCCGAGATCTGCGGCGGTTCGAAGATGTCTGCCGATCAGCTCGGCTACCCCTGGCCGGGCCCCCGACGACGTGCATGACGCATGGTCGAGGCGCGGAGGCCGCCGGTCACGAGGGCGCCGTGCTCGGTGAGCAGTCCGGTGGGCGGTGCGCAGGCCCGCACAGCCGAGCCCGTCGGGAAGGGGCAGGGTGTGCCGGTGGCCGGCCGGCGCGTACGGGGCGAAGCCGGCGGGCGGCGTCGGCGTTCGAGCGCCACCGCGTGCGCGCGCACCACGATCCGGCCGGGGCCCGGGGCGGGGACGGGTAGGACCGGGGCCGTGGAACGTGCCCTCCCCCTGGTCACCGTTCAGGTCCCTCGTTTCGCTCGCCGCGCAGGGAGGGGCCGCGGGCGAGCAGGAAGCTCAGCGCCGCGTAGTCCGATCCGGGGCGGCGGACGGGCATGAACACCTCCAGCCGGTCGCCTTCGGTGCGGTAGCCGGCCTTGGTGGCGCGCGCCGACAGGGCCGGGCTGCCGACGTGCGCCGCCAGTCCTCGTACGTCGATCCGGACGCCGTTGTCCGGGTTCCCTGAGACGTAGGTGATCCGGGACCAGTCCAGCGTTCCGGGGAAGGGCGCGAGCGTGAGCCCGTCGCGAGTGAACGTCAAGGCTCCCCAGCGCAGTTCACCGCCCGCGGCCAGCTCCTCCAGCTGCCGCGCCGCGAGGGCCTCGGCGACGCCCTGCGACGCGCGCGTGGAGAACGCCTGGGCAGTGCCGAGGGGCGCCGCCGCGGCCAGGCGCCAGAAGCCGGATTCCTGACGGACCTTGATGTAGTCCAAACCTCTGAGGCGGATCGGGCCTCCCTCGTACGGACGGATGACCGTCTTGAGCACGTCGTGCGAGTGGCCGAGGTTGATGTGGACGGAAACCTTGGTCGCCTCCACGGAGGCGATCTCGTGCCAGGCGTAGCACGACGTGCGGCGCCCGGGGCGTCGTAGCTCGAAGCCGTGCTCGTACTCGTGGATCCGGATCCGGGTGTGCCGGACACTGAGTGCGATACAGACCGCGGCCGCCCCGGGGATGGCCCAGAAGGCGAGGCGGAACGAGGACTCCTCGTCGTAGTAGTCACCGGCGATGGTGCACATCACGATGAACGCGATGACCAGCGGGACGAGAACGGTGAGGGGCCGCCTCGGCAGAGCCCCCTGGTAGGTCCACACTCGCTCCCCCAGCCGCCTGGGCTGCTCGCCGCGCCCCGCTGCCGCGTCTGCCGCCAACACACACCTCGCATGATCGTCCGCTTCCACACCGTCGAGTCTCGGGCCGGTGTGCGCGCGGCGGTACGGGAGAACTACTCAATTACGCCTGCTGCTCGGTCGCGCGACTTCGGTGCGGTGGCGGTGCGGTCGCCGTGCGTCCGTAAGATGGCCCCTCGTGGAGACGGGGGCAGGCGCGGGGGCGTTCGTCGGGGCCGGCGGCGAGCTGACGTCGCTGATCGGGCGGCGGGCGGAGACGGCCCGGATCGCCGGCCTGCTCTCCCGCGCGCGCCTGGTCACGCTCAGCGGGGTCGGCGGTGTGGGCAAGACCCGGCTGGCGCTGCGTGTGGCGGCAACCATGACGGGGTCCTTCCCCGACGGCGTGTACGTGGCCGAGCTCGCCGACCTCAGGGATCCCGAGCTGCTCGCGCCGAGCGTGCTCGGCGCCCTCGACGTGGCGAACCCGGGGTGCCCCGGTGCCGACGCGACGGCCGCCCTCGCGGCCCGCCTTGGCGAGCGGCGCGTGCTGCTCGTCCTGGACAACTGCGAGCACCTGATCGACGCCTGCGCCCGCCTCACCGACACACTGCTGCGGGCCGTACCCGGGCTGCGCGTGCTGGCGACCAGTCGGCAGCCGCTCGGCATCGCGGGCGAACAGGTCTTCCCCGTGGAGCCCTTGCCTGTGCCGAACACGGGCGAAGCCGGGCGCGCGGGGCATCGTCTGCGTGACCTGAACGGCAATCCGGCGGTCGCTCTGTTCGTCGAGCGGGCCGCCGCCGTGCTGCCCGGCTTCGCCGTGACCGAGTCCGATGCAACCGCCGTCGCCGAACTCGTACGCCGTCTGGACGGGCTGCCGTTCGCGATCGAGCTGGCCGCGGCCCGCGTCCGGAGCCTGACGCCGCTGGAGATTCTGGAGCGGCTCACGGACCGGTTCGCGCTGCTGACCGGAGGCAGCCGTGTCGCGCCGGACCGGCAGCGCACCTTGCGGACGTTGATCGACTGGAGCCACGAACTGTGCACGGCGCGCGAACGGCTGCTGTGGGCGCGGGCCTCGGTGTTCCGCGGCGGCTTCGACCTTGAAGGTCTGGGACGGGTCTGCACGGACGCCGACCTGCCGCCCGCCGCCGTGCTCGACACCCTCGACGCACTAGTGGTCAGGTCGATCGTCAACTGCCGTCAGGAGCATGGTCGTTCGCGCTATCACATGCTGGAGACGGTGCGGGAGTACGGGCACGAGCGGCTGGCTGCGGCGGGCCCTCCCGACGTGCTCCGCAGCCGCCACCGGGACCACTACGCCGAACTGACCGCACGTGCCGGGCAGGAGTGGTTCGGGGCCCGGCAGGTCGACTGGTTCACACGGCTGCGTCTGGACCACCCGAACCTGCGCGCGGCACTGGAGTTCTGTCTGGAGCGGCCCGGACAGGCGCGGGCCGGTCTCGCCCTGGCCGTGTCTCCCCGGCACTACTGGATCACGGCGGGCCTGCTGGCCGAGGGCCGCCGCTGGCTGTCGCTGCTGCTGGCCGCCGACCACGCGCAGGTCCTCGACGAAGCGGCCGGCCCCGACGCCGCCATCCGCGTACAGGCCCAGGTCACCGACACGTATCTGGGCATCCTGCAGGGTGCCCCGGACTCCGATGTGCAGCGCGCGCTCGCCGCGTGCGAGGCGGCGGCCCGGCTGGACGGCAACCGGCGGGAGTCGGCGTGGGTGTGGCACCACCACGGAATCCTCGCCGTCTGGCGCGAGGACTACGCGAGCGCCGCCGAGCTGTTCGCGCGGGCACGCACGGAGTTCCGCGCGCAGGGCTGCCTCGACGCGGCTCTCGAATGCCGGGTCAAGTTCGCCATCGCGCACGCCTACGGAGGTGAGGCCACCGAGGCCGACGAGGCGTGCGGCGAGGTCGAAACGGCCGCCCGCACCCACGGCGAGTCATGGCTCCACGGCATGGCCCTGCTCGCCCGCGCCCTGCTCGCCCGGCGCGCGGACGCGCCCGCCGACGCGATCGCGCACGCCAGGGAGGCCATCGCCCGGCTGCGCCCGTTCCAGGACTGGTGGGACGTGGCCATGTGCGTGGAGGTCGTCGCGTGGAGCACCCAGGACACCCCGCGGCGCGCGGCCCGGCTCCTGGGCGTGCTGCAGCTGCTGTGGGAGTCGCTGGGCGGGCGACTGGGCTCGGCACCGTTCATGCGCGCGCAGCATCTGCGCTTCGAGGCCGCGGTGCGGGAGGCACTGCCCGGCGCCGCCTTCGACCGGGAGTTCCGCCGCGGGGCGCGTGCCACCGTGGACGAGGCGATGGCGTACGTACTGGACGACGCCGCCGGGACGCCGGGGCTGACCCGGCGCGAGAGCCAGGTCGCGGAGCTGGTCGCCGAAGGCCTCACCAACAAGGACATAGCGGTGCGCCTGACGATCGCCCGGCGCACCGCGGAGAACCATGTCGAACGCCTCCTGGGCAAGCTGGGGCTCACCTCGCGCACGCAACTGGCGGTGTGGGCGTACGAGCAGCGCGACAGACCTGCCGGGAGCTGACGGCGGTCGCCAGGGACGCCATCCCCCTCGACGCGGAGCGACACTCGTCGGGCTCCGCCTTCTGCCTCCTCCCGAGAACAGATGTTCAGGGGTCGGACATGTACGCACTGCAAGCGAGCGGTACGTACTCCGTTTCCTGCTCGGCAGTCGACGCATCACCGGGGCCGGGCCTCCCGACCGATCCGGGCGCGGCCGTATCCGTGCCGCCTTGCACCGATCCGGTCCCACCGCTGCCGGATCGTCGTCGGCCGCCGCGCGGTCCCGCCCCCGAGCGAGCCCCTACCGCACGCACCTTCGACCCCGCAGTGTTACAAAAGGCACTGTGGTTAGTCGTTTCGGCCGATTCTGGAGCGCACAGATCCGGTCACTCAGAGGTAAGTATCCCCGGAGTCTCGCAGGCCAGGTCTTCGCCCTGCAGGTGACTGTGGTCGTGCTCCTCGTGGCCGCTGCGGTACTGGCGCTCGTAGTGCAGTCCCGGCACGACAGCAACGCAGAGGCGAGAACCCGTTCCGTCGCCGTCGCGCAGACATTCGCCCACTCACCGGGCCTCCTGACCGCGCTGAAGGCCCCTGATCCTTCCAGGGTGCTCCAGCCGCTCACCGAGGCGGGGCGAAAGGCGGCCGGCGTCGACTTCATCGTGGTGATGGACACGAAGGGGATCCGTTACACGCATCCCCAGCCGGAGCTGATCGGGAAGAGGGCCATCGCCACCATCGCGCCGGCCCTGGCCGGTCACGTGTACACCGAGAGCGTCAACGGCCCGCTCGGCCGCGAGGCGCAGGCGGTCGTCCCCGTCCACGATCACGCGAAGGTCGTGGCCCTGGTGGCTGCCGGCGTGAAGGTCAAGCATGTGACCGGAGCAGTGGCGCGGCAGATTCCGATCATCCTGGGTGCAGGCGCGGTTGCGCTCGGAGTGGCCACGAGCGGGACGGCCCTGGTGGCCAGGCGGCTGCGGCGGCAGACCCACCGACTGGGCCCTGCCGAGATGAACCGCATGTACGAGCACCACGACGCGGTGCTGCACGCCGTGCGCGAAGGCGTGCTCATCATCAGCAAGGACGGTCTCCTGCTGCTGGCCAACGACGAGGCCAGACGGCTGCTGGATCTGCCGGTCGACGCCGAGGGGCGGCACATCTCCGACCTGTCCGGCCTTGATCCCGGGATGGTGGAGCTGTTGGCCTCGGGCCGTGTGGCCACGGACGAAGTACACCTCGCGGGGAGACGACTGCTCACGGTGAACCAGCGGTCCACGGAACGTCACGGCGGCCCCCGGGGGACAGTCACGACCTTGCGTGACTCCACGGAGCTGCGGGCGCTGTCCGGCAGGGCGGAGAACGCCCGCGAGCGGCTGCGCCTGCTGTACGACGCCGGTCTCGGTATCGGTACCACCCTCGACGTGGCCCGTACGGCCGAGGAACTGACCAAGATCGCGGTCCCCCGGCTCGCCGACTTCGGAACCGTCGATCTGGCCGAACCGGTTCTCCACGGGGACGAACCGACCAGTGCGGACACGGAGATGCGCCGCACCGCTGTAAGCGGCATCCGGGACAGCCATCCCCTGTACGAACTCGGTCGGCTGATCAGCTTTCTCCCCGCCACACCACAGGCACGGGCCCTGGCCACCGGTCGGCCGGAGCTGGTGCCCGACCTGGCCGCCGCACCCGGCTGGCTCGCTCAGGACCCGGAGCGGACGCGGATGATCGTCGATTACGGCGTCCATTCACTCATGACGGTGCCCCTCCAGGCGCGGGGGGTCGTCCTGGGCATGGCCAACTTCTGGCGCTCCGAGAAGCCCCAGCCGTTCGAGGAGGACGACCTGTCCCTGGCCGAAGAACTGGTCGCCCGGGCGGCCGTCAGCATCGACAACGCCCGCCGCTACACCCGTGAGCACACCGTGGCCATGACTCTGCAGCGCAGCCTGCTCCCGCGGACCCTGCCCGAACAGAGCGCGCTGGTGGTCGCCCATCGCTACCTGCCCGCAACCGCTGGGGTGAGCGGCGACTGGTTCGATGTGATCCCGCTTCCGGGCAGTCGAGTGGCGCTGGTCGTCGGAGATGTCGTCGGCCATGGCCTGCACGCAGCCGCCACGATGGGACGGCTGCGCACGGCCGTACACAACTTCTCCACGCTCGACCTGCCGCCCGACGAGATCCTCCGCCACCTCGACGACCTGGTCGGGCGCATCGACCAGGAGGAGGCGGGAACCGCCGATGCGGGGATCATCGGAGCCACCTGCCTGTACGTGATCTACGATCCCGTCTCCCGCCACTGCGCCATGGCCCGGGCCGGGCACCCCCAGCCCGCACTGGTCCGGCCCGACGGCAGTGTGTCGTTCCCCGATCTTCCGGCCGGCCCTCCCCTGGGCCTTGGCGGTATGCCGTTCGAGACAGTGGACATCGAGGTGGCGGAGGGCACACAGCTCGTCCTCTACACCGACGGACTCATCGAGGACCGCACCCGGGACATCGACGTGGGGCTCGAACTGCTGCGTCAGGCCCTGGCGCACCACCCCGACCGGTCGCCGGAGGCAAGCTGCCGGGCAGTGCTCGAAGCGCTCCTGCCCAGTCGGCCGAAGGACGACGTGGCGCTGCTCATCGCCCGGACACTGGTCATCCCGCCCGACCATGTCGCCGACTGGGACGTACCGTTCGATCCTGCCGCTGTGGCGGGGATGCGCGCTGCCGCGGCCGAGAAGGTCGACGACTGGGGTCTGTCCGAGCTTGCGTTCGGCACGGAGCTGTTGCTCAGCGAGTTGATCACCAACGCCATCCGCTACGGCTCCGCACCGGTCACCGTACGACTGGTGTACGACCGCGCCCTGACCTGCGAGGTGGCCGACAGCAGCAGCACCTCGCCCCATCTGCGCGACGCCGCCGCGATGGACGAAGGTGGGCGCGGCCTGTTTCTCGTCGCACGACTGGCCGAGCGTTGGGGCACCCGCTACACCCCCCGGGGAAAGGTCATCTGGGCGGAGACCTCGCTGCCCCGGCCCGACGGGAGCGCGGAGGACATGGCGTGGTCGGATGTCCTCGGCGAGGAACTCTGACGCCCGAGGCCCGGTGAATTCCGGCGGCACAGTGCGTTGAAGGTGGCGAAGGGCGCGGGCGTGCTCGGGTTGCCCGTCGAGAAGGGGACGCGAGGCAAAGGGCGGATCAGGGTGCCTCAGGTGCCTCGGCCGTAGGGACCGGGTAGATGCACTCCTCGATCCGGTCGATGAGGCCGCCGTCCTCGAAGCTGAAGCAGACCGCGGCGTGGACCTCGCTGTCCGACCCGTCGGCCATGCTCAGGTGAAGCACCTGCTGCTGGAAGACCTCGTTCGCATTCCGGAACTGGCGGATTACGTCGTAGCGCAGCGCGTCGACGTCGGCGGCGAAGGCCTCGAACTGCTGCAGCGTCGCGTCGATCGCCCGCTCCCCCTGGCCGTCGTTCTGCCACACGGTGGCCCCGCCGGTGCACATCGACCGGCATCCGGCGAAGTCGTGGGCCTCCAGACAGCGCAGAAACGAAGTCGCTGTCTCGCTGTTGTTCTGTCGCATATCGAGTTCCCATTCGCTGTCTCGCATTGAATGTGCGGCCGGAGAACGGCCGTTCCGCGCTGTTCAGCGGCAGGTGCCGGCAGGCGTACGCCATGGCCCGGCCGGGACCCCGGCCGCCGGACGGAGCAGCCTTCAGAGCAGGTCGAGCCGGCGCAGGTCAGTGACGTACTTGCCGATGAGGGCCGCCGACAGATGGGGGATGTCCTGCCCGGGGCCGATCTTCGCAGCGTGCACAGCGGCCTGGAACCGCTCCGCGGGTATCGCCGAGCCGGGAACGCCCTCCCCGGGCTGCGCGAAGGCGTGCAGCAGGGGCAGCAGCGAGCGCTGACGCTGCCTCTCCGGCAGGGCGCGGAGCGCGGCCGTGATACGCGCGAGCCATTCGTGGTAGTCGTCGATGCGCCGGATCGGGTGACCCGCCTCCACGAGCCAGTCGACGAAGGTGTCCAGCGAGATGCCGTCGTCGTGCGGATTCAGCACATTGAAGGTCCGGTAGCCGTCGGTGGCCCGCGCGCCCAGCGCGGTGACGGCCTCTGCGGTGAAATCGACCGGCAGACCGGCGTAGTGCGCGCGGTCACCGGTCCGGTGGAACGAAGCCGGCGCGAGGCCGGTGGCGAGCAGGCTCAGCAGCAGCCGGGTGAACAAATCGGGGACATTCAGCTGTCCCCGGTACCTGCTGTGCGCGAGGATCATGTCCGACCGGAAGGTGGCGACCGGCAGGCCGCACAGGTCGTGTGCCTCCCGGAGCAGGACCTCACCGGCCCATTTGCTGGTCGCGTACCCGTTGGCGTAGCTCTCGTCGATCCGCCGCACCGGGCTGGTGCTGCGGATGTCGGCGTCCTCCGCGAGGGCCGACGTCCCGGCTCCGGCCGCTACGGCGACGGTGGACACGTAGGTGAGGGGCTTGATCCGCGCGGTGAGCGCCAGCCGGATCAGTTCCGCCGTGCCGACGACATTGGGTCCGAACAACTGTCGGTAGGGCAGTACGTGGTTGACCAGGGCGGCCGGATGGACGATCAGGTCCACGGTGTCGGCCAGGCCGTTCCACGTGTCCTCGTCCAGGCCCAGGTGCGGCTCGCCGATGTCGCCCGCGATGACGTCCAGGGTCCCTTCGGCCAGATCCCGGTACCGCCGGAGCAGTTCCGCGTCACCGCGGTCGAACGCCTCCTCAAGCCGCTTCGCCGCGGTAGCCGCGTCGCTCGCGCGGACCACGCAGATCAGCTTGCCGCCGGAGGGCGATAGCCGCTCCAGCCATTCCAGGCACAGAAACCTGCCGAGGTAGCCGCTGGCTCCGGTCAGCAGGACGGTGCGCACGGCACCGCAGGGGCGGGGCAGCGTGGGCGCGGCGGCAAGCGTCGCCGCGCCGATGAACTTTCCCAGGGTGAGGTCACCGGCGTGGACCTCGGTGCTGTTCTCACCGTGCACGGCAGCGAATGTGGGCCGCGCCGCCCCGGTCTCGCGCTCCGCCTCCACATAACTCGCCAGCCGGGCCAGGTCATTGGCCGGGCTGGTGACCACCCCGACCGGAACCTCGATGTGGAAGATCTCCTTCATGAGGAGGGAGAAGGACAGCGCGGAGAGGGAGTCCCCGCCCAGGTCCGTGAAGTGCGCGTCGGCGCCGACAGCGGTGTCCGCACAGCCCAGAAGTGCCTGGACGGCCAGGGTGACCGTCTCCAGTACCGGCCGGTCCGGACCTGCCTGGCGCAGGTCGCGCACCTGCCTGACCTGTCCTTCGGCGATCTCGGCGTACAGCCGGTCAAGAGCCTGCCCGTAGCGCTCCTTGAGCCTGGGGCGCAGCAGCTTGTGGCTCTCCGAGAGCAGGCCGTTCTCCGGGCTGAAGGGTTCGGGCTCGATCAGGAAGTCACGCGGGATCTCGTACGAGTTGAGCTCGGCCTCCCTGCCCATCTGCTGGAGCGCCTCGCTGAGCAGCGGCTTGAGCGAGCCCGGCGCCCCGCCGTCGGCCGACGCGTGGGGCGCGGGCACCACCACCGCGAGGAGGTAGGCGCGTTCGCTGTTGCCGTGCACATAGATCTGCCGGATCAGAGGGCTGCCGGTGAAGACGGTCTCCAGGCGGGAGACGGCGACGAATTCACCCTGGGACAGCTTCAGGGTGTCCTTGGTGCGGTCGACGTAGACCAGCCGGTCGGGTCCGACCTCGGCCATGACGTCGCCGGTCCGGTAGTAGCCGTCCTCGTCGAAGATCTCGGCGGTGACCTCGGGCCGCTTGTAGTACCCGGGAATGATGCTCTCCGTCCTGAGCAGCAGTTCCCCGCGCGGATGCGGCAAGTCGGTGCGGAAATAGCCCAGTTCCGGGACGTCGGCCAGCTTGTAGTCGATCACCGGAGGGCGCTGCACCACCGTGTCGAGCAGTACTCCGCCGGCCTCCGTGGAGCCGTAACCGGTGTACAGGTGGAGGTTCAGGCAGGACTCGACGAAGGCAGCCAGCTCCGGGGACAGCGGGGCGGTCCCGCAGAACGCCTTGGCGACGCGCCCGCCCAGGAGGTTCTCGCGCAGGTCCGTCATGACCGCCGTCTCGACGTCACCCGGCTCGCCGGCTCTGCGGCCAAGTTCGCTCTGGTACTGCTGGAAGAGCATGTCGCACAGGCGCGGGACCATGGTCAGCTCGGTGGGACGGATCAGCGCGATGTCCTCGAACAGGGTGGACAGGTCGCTCCTGGCGGTGAAGTGGCCGACACCGCCCCGGACGAGCGAACCCATCAGGGCGTAGCGGCCCGCGAGATGGCTCTGTGGCATGTAGAGGATGCTGATCGGGGGCCCGTCGGCCGCCCCGTAGCTGAACCCGTACCACGCGGTGCCGACCAGCCGCTGGGTGTACATGGCCCCTTTGGGTGTCCCGGTGCTGCCGGATGTGTAGATGAGAAGGGCCAGCGGATCGTCTCCCGCGTCGGCGGTGAACAGGGGGGCGGGCGGCAGGCCGGTCCCTCGTTCGATCAGCGCGGCCAGCGAGTCGACGGCCACGGGCCGGCCGGCTTCGGCCAGGCGGCCCCGGGCAGACTCGAAGGCGTTTCGCTGCTCGGCGACTTCGGGACGGTAGTCGAACACGATCATGTGCTGGATCGAGCTTCCCTCGATCACGGCTTCGACAGCGGTGTCCAGACGCTCGATGCTGGTGGCGAGGGCGCGCGGCTCCGTCTCCGCGATGATCGGTGTCAGCTGGGACAGCGGCGCACTGGACTGCAGAGGCACGGACACGGCACCGGCGTGGATGCACGCGAGGTCGAGTGTCGCGTAGTCGGTGCTGGCGAAGCCGAGCGTGCAGATGCGGTCGCCCGCGCTCAGCAGGTGCTGCGGATCGTGGTGCCACGTGGCGGCGACCGCACGGACACGTGCCCACAGTTGGCGGTAGCTGATGGTGTCGAACTTCGGGAGCAGCCGCGCCGTCGAAGCTTCCTCCGCGCGTTCACCGAGGGCCGGCCGGTCCCCGTAGCCCTCCAGCACGGCCGCCATGACCTCGGCGAGTCCCTTGTCGGGATCGCGCACTGCCGCAGTGACCGCCTCCAGTGGATCGGTCATGATCAGGCCTCCCTTGGCGTCCTGGTGATGCCGGCGCGTCCTGGCTGTGGATGTCGCCGGGCACGTGGCTGCGTGCGTTGACCGGCCGTCGATTCCGTGAGTCACTCCTCAAGGCGGCCCGCGGTGCGGCGCGCGCGGTGTGGCGCCCGGCCGTGACCGCGTGCATGTCCGCGACCGTGTCCGTGGCCGCAGATTGAGCACCCGTGGGTGCGTGCGGACCTCACCAGCTGACCGGCAGCGCTTCCACCCCGCGGATCAGACGGTTGGTACGCCAGGAGATCTGGTCGACCGGCACGGCGAGGCGCAGACCGGGCAGACGGCGGAGCAGGGATTCGAGCACGAGCCGCAGCTCCATCCTGGCCAGCTGCGCGCCGAGGCAGTGGTGCACGCCGTGCCCGAAGGTGACGTGTGGAACGCTCCCTCGGTGGAAGTCGATCTCCTCCGGGTGGTCGAACACTGCGGGATCCCTGTTGGCGATCCCCAACTCGGCGACCACCGCGTCGCCCGCTCGAATGGTCTGCCCGCTCAGTTCCACGTCCTCGATGGCGATGCGAGTGAAGCCGGCGGACGCGCTGATCGGGATGATCCGGGAGAGTTCTTCGACCGCGTCGGGCACCAGGCCGGGGTCGGCGACGAGTTTCTGCCAGAGATCGGGCCTGGTCAGCAGCGTGTAGACGAAGTTGCCGAGCTGGTTGGCGGTGGCCTCCTGGCCTGCGGACAGCAGGCTGACCCCGAGGCTGACCAGTTCCTCGTCGAGGAGCCGGTCCGCCTCGTCCTCCACATTGGCCAGCTCGCCGAGCAAGTCGTCGGTGGGGGCGGTGCGGCGGAGTGCGACCAGGCCGGCAAGGTAGTCGTTGAGGTGTCCCCGGGCCTGCGTGGACTGCGCCGGATCGGACAGCATCAGCAGGCCGTCCACCCAGACGTTGAACCGGTCGCGGTCGGCGACGGGCACGCCGAGCAGTTCGCAGATGACCGTGATCGGCAGCGGCCAGGTCAGCGTCCGGGTCAGGTCGGCAGGCCCACCTTCGGCGATCATGGTGTCGAGCAGGCCGTTCACGATCCCCTGGACGCGCGGGCGGAGCGCTTCGACACGGCGCAAGGTGAACGAATTGGCCACCCGGCGCCTCAGTCGGCTGTGCTCCGGCGGGTCCATGCTCAGCATCGAGGTGCTGGGCAGACCGGTGGCGACCGTGCGGGGGATGTCCTCGCCCACGGCGGCGGCACGGCTGAACCGGGGATCGGCCAGTACCGCCTTGACGTCCGCGTACCGTGTGACCAGCCAGGCGTCGCCACCGTAGGGCAGACTCACCCGAAGCACCGGCTGTTCACCGCAGATCTCGGCCAGCTTCGGATCGACTTCGAGTCGGTCGACCGGACCGAACGGGTAGGCCCGTATCCCTTCCCCTGTGGCGGTCATCGTGTCAGTCCTTTCAGTCCTGGCAGACGGTCGGCAGTGCATTCGGTGGCATCGGTGAAGGGGAGTTCAGGTCAGGGCCGCGCTGCGCCCGCCGTCGATGACGAGCGTGCTTCCGGTGATCCATGCGGCGCGATCCGAGACCAGGAAACCAACCGCCTCCGCGATGTCGTCCGACTGACCGATTCGCCCGAGCGGGATTTCGTCGGCCCAATCCACGGAATCGTTACCGAGGTAATCCACGATCTTTTCGCGTGCCTCGTCCGCCCCTGGCGTCATGACGTTCCCGAGAGAGACGGCGACGACGCGGATTCCCTGCGGCGCCAATTCGACCGAAAGCCCCTTGCTGTAGGTCTCCAGTGCGGACTTGGCGGCTGCGTAGTGCAGGATCATCGGATAGGACGCAATGGTGGCAATGGACGAGACGTGTACGACAACTCCGCCTCCGCTCTCACGCATGGACGGGACGAGTGCGGAATTGAGGCGGACCGCGGCAAGGAAGTTGATATCCACCGTGTGCTGCCAGTCGTTCTCGATGTCCAGTGCGCTCTGAAAGGCCCGGCAGCCACCCGCATTGTTGATGACGATGTCCACCCCGCCGAGATTCTCCAGGGCGGCGTCCGCGAACTCGCGCACACCGTCAGGCGTACTGAGGTCGGCTCTGACGAACTTGGCGGCGGACGGGGTCTGCTCGGTCGGATTGCGGGCGGACGTCACGACAACGGCGCCGGCGTCGAGCAAGTTCTGCACGATCGCGGCGCCAATACCGCGGCTGCCGCCGGTCACCACGGCCCGCTTGCCTTCCAGCTCATTGGCAGACTTTCCAGTCTTTTCAGCAAGGCGATCTCGACTCACTCCGGGATCCGCCTCCTCTCTTGCCTCAACAGGCCTTTCCGCGCATTGGATCGATAACGAAGATCAACTCTCCGAATACTTTTCGAAACGAGAGTTTCACTCCGGCCGACCGTGGCGACGCGGAATCACGATGACCACTATCAACGGCCTCCCCTACACGGTCAAGCTGATAATTTCGATGCACTGCATCGCATCATGCGATACAAGCCGGAATGACCTCTGCGACCTGGACATCGCTATCGGCACCGTCAATAATCATGCGCTACCGGTATGCGGCAGCAGCATTTTCCGCACAGCTCGGGAACGTTTCGCCAAGGGCTGCCCCGCACTGCTTGATGGATCAGCGCGCGGCAGTGGGACGCGTGGTGAAACGGGTGCACACGGGGCGTCCGTGTAAGCAGTGCCGACACATCTGGAGGAACAATGGCCAGCCTGGACGAGCCGTTCACCGTGGGCGACCTCACGGTCCCCAACCGGATCGTCATGGCCCCGATGACCAGGATGCAGTCCCCCGGCGGCGTGCCGGGCCTGGACGTGGCGGAGTACTACGCCCGCCGGGCGGCCCACCAGGTCGGACTGATCATCACCGAGGGCACCTACATCAACCGGGCCGCCGCCGGAGCGTACGAGAACGTGCCCCACTTCTACGGCGAGCAACCCCTCGCCGGCTGGGCCCATGTGGTGCGGCGGGTGCACCAGGCCGGCGGCAGGATCATTCCTCAGCTGTGGCACACCGGGGTCGCACGCTTCGGGACGGAACCGCCCGCGGAGGGCCCGTCCGGGCTCGGACTCGATGGCGCCCCGGCCGGCCGTGCCATGACCCGGCGGGACATCGACGACACGGTGGCCGCATTCACGGAGGCCGCCGCGACCGCGGAGCGGCTCGGGTTCGACGGCGTGGAACTGCACGGCGCGCACGGCTATCTGATCGACGACTTCCTGTGGAGCGGGACCAACCGGCGTACCGACCGCTACGGCGGAGACCCGGCCTCCCGCGCCCGTTTCGGCGCCGAGATCGTGCAGGCGATCCGCGCGGCCGTCAGTCCGGGGTTCCCTGTTCTCTTCCGGCTCTCCCAGTGGAAGGTCAACCACTACGAGGCCCGCATCGCGGAGAGCCCGGACGAGCTGGCGCAGCTGCTCATGCCGCTGGCCGAGGCCGGTGTCGACGCGTTCCACGCCTCCACCCGCCGCTACTGGCTGCCCGAGTTCGACGGCAGCCCGCTCAATCTGGCCGGCTGGGCGCGCAAGCTGAGCGGCAAGGCCACGGTGACGGTCGGCTCTGTCGGCCTGGACCAGCAGTACGGTGTGGGCGACTTCGCCCAGGGCTTCACCGAGCGGGCCGGGCTGACCGGCATCGAGGAACTGGTGGCCCGCCTGGAGCGCGACGAGTTCGACCTCGTCGCTGTGGGCAGGACGCTGCTGGCCAACCCGGACTGGGCGGCGAAGGCGCTGCGCGGCGAGCTGGACCGGACCGTCCCCTACGATCCGGCCGTGCTCAGGACCCTGGTCTGACGGCGTACGTCCGCTCCCGGTGAGCGGGGGATCTCCAACGGTCGGCCGGACGATGGGCCGGCAGTTCACGAACTGCCGGCCATGTCCGCAGAGCGTTCCGTGTCACACGGCCGAATTCACCCGGCCGCTGACCGAAACCGCAGAACCCAGCACTTCCAGGAAGGCCCTGCCACGGCTGCTGAGGTGCAGATCGGGCATCATGGCCACGCCGAGGGACGAAGGCGGCACCTCTCCGGCGATCTCGACCGATCGGACCCTCCCGCCGTCCAGAGTCCGTGCATGGGCCGCGCGTTGGTACATCAACGCGAACCCGGAGCCCGCGGCCACCAGTCCGCGCATGGTCTCAGGGCTCGTTGTCGTGATCACTTGCGGCATACGGACGCCCGCAGTGGCGAACATCGTCTCGAAATGGTGGAGTACGGCCGGAACGTCCAGGGTCACGAACGGTCGAGCGGCCAGCTCGTCCAGAGCGATCGAGCCGGTCATGCCCATCGGGTCACCATCCGCCAGCAGGGCATGCACAGGCAGATCGGCCAGCGGGTGAAACCTGGCACCGCCCGACAGGAAATCGTAGGTGACAGCCAGTTCGCACCTGCCGTCCTGCAACAGTTCCACCAGCCTTTCCGATGCCTCGTGAACGTGCAACTGCATGGCCGCATAACGTTCTTCAGCCATGCGGCGGACCAGGGGCAGCAGGAAGGGGGCGATCGAGAAGAAGAATCCGACATCCAGCCGGCCGGCTGTATGGCCTGCCAGGGCATCGCCCTGAGCCTTCAGGTTTCTGGCCTGCCCCAGCAACGCGCGCGCCTCCCGGAGCAGGTGGCGGCCGCTCGGGGTCAGGGTGACACCGCGGGCGTGATGGCGGAGCAGCAGCTGCACACCGAGTTGGCGTTCCAGTCGCATCACAGCGGAGGAGACCGTCGACTGCGATGCGCAGAGCTGTTCCGCCGCCTCCGATATATTGCCGAGCTCGGCGGATACGACGAAGTACCGCAACTGCGTCAGGCTGAAGCCCAGCCGATCACTCATCGCGCACGCCCGGAGAGCTCGTGATGCGCGGCCCGTCCCCGCCGGGCACACGGTTCCGCCAGGGCGCCGGGACGCGCACACGGGCCGGCCGAATGATTCATGATCCCTCTTCTGCGTCTCGTGGTGGTACGGGTGTGGGGAACCGGGCTCCTGCCGGGCCGATCGCATCCCGCGGTCAGAACCGCCGCCGGGGGGCGCCATGTTCGCGGAGCCATTCGTGGACGGCGAGTGCGGTCGGCTCCGCGTACTCCTCAAGCATGGTGAAGTGGTCCCCCGCCACCTCCGTCCGTACGTGTTCCAGCGGCCAGTCGGCGCGCGCTTCGTTGCCGAGCAGTCCGAGCAGGGTCTTGTCCTCCGCCGCGCTCACCAGGAGGGTCGGGGTGGACACCGGCAGCGGGCGCCAGCCTTCGAGCGACTGCGCGTACCACGCCATCGCCGTGAGCTGATCGTCGAGGACGGGCAGTTGGGGGAAATGGTCGAGCAGCCGCCGTGTGAGTACCGACATTCCCCGGATCATGGCGGTTCCGGCGGGCTGGAGCGTATCGAGCAGCACCAGTGCGGCGGGTGGAGCACCGGCCTTCTCCAGCCGCCGTACCAGCTCGTGGGCGGGCCACCCTCCGGAGGAGTAGGCGACGAGCGCGAACGGCCGGCCGTCGAACCGTCGGAGCAGTGTCCTGGCAAGCCGGTCCGCGGCCGCTTCCAGGTTCACCGGAAGCGGCTCACCGGTGCCGTATCCGGGAAGGGAGACCGTCCACACCTGGCGGCGGCCGCGGAGTGCGGCTGCGAACTTCACGTACTGGTGGGCCCCGGTGGGGGCGATGAGGGAGGGCAGGCAGACCAGAGCCGGTTCCTGGTCGCCGTCCGACAGCCGCAGGGTTTCCGGCTCCGGCCCTTCTCCGGTCGCGGAGGTCGGACGGAGCCGGGCGGCGATCGACAGCAGGTCACCGGCCTGCTGTGCGCTGCCGGTCCGCACCGCCGCGCGGAAGAGCGCGGCAATGGGCTGTGCCGGTCCGGTGGCGGGAAGCGCGGACGGCTCCGGCGGCCGGAACGCGGGGGTGGGGACGGGTGTCCCCACCGGCGCGGGGTTCAGGCGAGCCAGGAGGGCGTCCACCCGAGTGCCGCCGGCCGCCAGGAAGTGGCCGGCGAGTTCCTCGACGGACTCGGCGTCGAAGAGCAGAGTGGACGGAACCTCTCCGAGGTCCTCGCGCAGCGCGGTGGTGAGCTGGAGGACGAGGATGGAGTCCATCCCGTAGTCGCTGAGCGGCGCGGAGTCCGCGATCTTGTCCGGCGGAATACCGAGGGTCCGTGCGGCCTGGTCTCTGAGGTACGCGGCCATGATGCCGGCCCGGCTCTCCGCACCGGTGCCCGGGGCACCGGCTGTCCCGCCGCCGGCCGGGGACTGTGCCGGGGTGGAGTGGGGGTGCGGGGTCGCGGTGGCCTCCGGCAAAGGCTCCGGGAGCGCCCGGGGAGCGGCGGTCTCCCGCTGTGCCGGCTGGGCCACTGACTGCCGGGTGATCCCGTCGCTCTCGGCGGCGATGATCTGCTGCCCGAGCTCAAGCGTCTCGGGCAGCACGGAGACGACGGAGGAGAAACCTTCGCTCACCAGCACCTCACGCCAGTTCGCGGGCGAAAGCGCGGGCGAACCGGGTATGCGCAACGCATGGTCCTGGAAGAGCCACCAGCCCTCCAGCAGTCCGAACGTGAGATGGCTGGAGACATCGAACGCCGCCAGTTCGTTCAGCAGGAGCCATCCCCCGTCGCGCAGCGCCGCCTTCGCGTTGCGGATGGTGTTCCGGGTGTCGCGTGTAGCGTGCAGCACGTTCGCGGCGATGACCAGGTCGTAGCTCCCGCTCTCCATTCCCTGCCCGGCCAGCGGCTGCTCCGCGTCGAAGCGGGCGTAGGCGAGATACGGAACCTCCGGTCCGTACTCGGTCCTGGCGTGGTTCAGGAACGCCTTCGAGAGATCGGTGTACGTGTAGGTCTCGATGTGGTCCTGGAACGGGCGCAGGGCGGCGAACATCCCGGCGCTCGTGCCGCCCGTACCGGCGCCGATCTCCAGGATGCGCAGGCGTGCGGCCGGGTCCAGACGCAGCCGTTCCGCGACGATGGCGGCCGCCGTGTCCGTCATGGCCCGGTTGTACATGTCGGCCACGCGGTTGTTGCGGTACGTGCCTTCGACGAGCGCGACGGAACCGCGCGGGAACAGGATGTCGGTGGGCCTGATCCTGCCGGTGAGGATGTCCGGCAGCGCACGGAGTGCGGCATCGAGCAGGGCGAGCTCGGCCGCCTTGTCGGGATCCGCGGACCACTCCTCGCGGCGCCGGTCCCATTCGCGGCCGAGGACGTCCAGCGGCGGGGCCGACGGCGGAACGATACGGAGTGCGTGGTCGAGCCAGGTGTCGTACCGCTCCAGGATTCCGGCACGGCGGCGCGGCCCGGCGACATCGCCGCGGGACGGCGGAGTACCGAGGCCCCGCAGGCCGCCGAGTGCTTCCAGGTGTCCGCGGACCATGCGGGCGAGGAGCGGATCGCGCTCGCTCCTGCGCCACTGCGCGATCGCGCGGATCGCCTCCCATGCGGACGGCGCCCCGGTGCCCGCCACAACGGCGGCGGATGTGACGCGTGACCGTGCCCTTCCGTGGACCGTGACCCGTGTCGCCGGGTCGATCGCCGCGATGGCGTCCGGCTTCTGCGCCTTGATGAAGCTCAGTTGCCGCTGCGGCCCGCGGAGCAGCGTGTCGAGTGCCTCCATCGCCTCGGGCGGCTCGATCGAGAGGAGGCCCCAGCGTGCCATGCGTTCCCGGTGGAGTTCGGTCGAGGCGCTGCCGATGCTCCCCCACCACCCCCAGTTCATCACCTTCACCGGGCATGCCCAGTGCCGGGCGAGGAACTGGGCGTAGGCGTCGCTGAAGGTGCATCCGGCCGCGTAGTTGCTCTGCCCCGCGGCGGTCGCGAACGACTGGACGGACGAGAAGAAGAGGACGAAGTCCAGGGTCTCGTCCGCGAAGACCTCTGCCATGGCCACGCTGACGTCGGCCTTCGCGGCGAGGCCGGCGCGCAGTGTTGCTTCGTCCATGCGCGCCAGGCTCTGGTCCCGCAGGTCCAGCGCCGCCTGGATGACGCCGTGGATCCGCGGATGGTGTCGCCTGATCTCCTCGTGGGCGGTACGCAGCGACGCGGGGTCCGCGGCGTCGGCGGAGAGGTAGCGCACACTGCCGCGGCCGGTGCAGGTGCTCAGCTTCGCTCCGATCGACGCGTCCTGCGGGCGCCGCCCGATCCAGATCACATGGGCGCCGTACTGCTGGACGACATGCCGGGTCCATACGGTGCCGAGCCCGCCCGCACCTCCGATCACGACATAGACACCGCCTTCCCGGTACGCGGCCCGCGGTACGGTCCCGGGCCGGCACGGCACCCAGCGCCGGACCAGCCACTGGCCCGCGCGGCGCACCAGGGTGTCGCTCCCCGCGCGGTCCGGGAGTGTCGACAGCTCCTCGGGGAGGTCGGCGGTGTCGATGTCCGTCCGGCGGACCGACCAGTTCGTGTACTCCTGCCCGAGCGAGCCGAAGAGGCCGTGCAGCCCGGCGTGGGCGGGTGCCGTCGGCTCGGTGTCATGGGTGGCCAGGGCGCTCCGTGTCACCAGTGTCAGGGCGAGCGCTTGTGCGTCGTGTCCCGTGCGGACGAGGGCCTTGATCATGCGGAAGGCCGCGATGACGCCGTCCTCCTGGGCCGCGGTGAAGCCGGCCGTGTCGGTCGGCCGGAGCGCGCCCGGGTCCTCCGGCGCCGCGCCGGGCGCGATCCAGACGAGGTGGCCGACCGGCGCCAGGTCCCGGAGCCGGAGCGTGATCTCGTCCGTCGAAGCGCTCGGGGCGAGGTCCCATAGCGTGACCCGCGGGTACCGGCGGGCGAGCGCGGACCGCTGCTCGGTGGTCCCTCCCACCACGAGGACGTGTGCGGCAGGCGCCAGGGCACCGGCTCCGGAGGTGCGCTCGGACACGGCTTCCCAGACCGGTGCGAACAGCGAGGGTGCCGGTTCCTTCACCCGGCGCGAGGTGTAGCCGGTCATGCGGACACAGACCTCCCCGTCGCCGTCGACGAGGTCCACGTCGAGTCGGCTCAGCGCGGTCGCCGTCTCCGTGCCGTCCGCGACACGGACGACAGCCCACATCGAGTCGGTGCAGGGTGCGAAGAGTTCGCACCGGTCGAGCGCGAACGGCACCACGGTCTCCACGGAGGCACTGCCGTCGGCGAGTTGCAGCGCGATCGAGGACTGGATGGCCGAGTCGAGCAGCGCCGGCGGCAGAACGTGTCCGGCGTCGGCTGGGTCCGACTCCGCCGGCAGGGCGAGCCGTGCCAGCACGGTGCCGGTGCCGACGTGTGCCTCGCGGACTGCGCGGAGGGACGGCCCGTGGACGATGCCCATCGCCGCGAGCGCCTCACGGACGCGTTCCGCGGATACGGCCGTCACACACACCGCGCGGATCGACGCGAGGTCGACGCGGTCGGGGCGGGCTGTGCCGGAGGGTGACATGCGCCCGGTGGAGAACACGACGGGGCCGTCGTCCCGGCCGGCGTTCGAGGCGATCTCGAAGGTGAGTTCCTCGCCCTCCGCCGGCCTCACCAGGACATCGACGCTCAGTGGCGCGCCGTCGAAGGCCACCGGCCGTACCCAGGTCATGTCGCGTATCAGCAGTGGCGTTGTCGCCTCTGTGCCCCACGCACGCGCCGCGGCCTCCCGTGCCATTTCGAGGTGGGCGGCGCCCGGGAGGACGCGCTGACCGCGCACCGTGTGATCGCGGAGCACGGCCTCGTCGCCCTTGAACACCGTCGAGGCCCGCAGGGTGCCGGGAAGGTCCGCCATTGCCGACGACCGGTGGATCGGCGGCTGGTCCGCGACCGGCCGACTCGGGGTGACAGGCCGAGGCGGCAAGGGCGGTGGCCCGGCCCAGTGGCTCTCTCCGGCGAACGGGTAGGTCGGCAGCGGGACCCTGAGATGGGCCCCTGCCACGAACGCCGCCCCGTAGTCGAGCTCGACCCCCTGCGCGAAGTACCTGGCGAGGGCGGTGAGGTCCGCCCGGTACGGTGCGGCGTCCTCATCGGGTTCCGTCGGGTGTGCGCAGCGGTGGAGGCATTCCTCGCCATGGCTCTTCTCCGCACCGGCGCCGGCGCCCGCGGCACCCTTGCGCACCGGCACCGCTTGGCCGGTGAACGCCCTTGCTCCGTCCGGTCCTTCGCCGAGGATCCGCAGCAGCTCCGTGCGGTCCGCCGCCACGCAGGCGAACCGGTGGGCGAACCAGTCCCTGCCGGCGGCAAGCGTGTAGGCGAGGTCGCCCAGGTCCGGGAGGTCCGTGCTACGGCAGTATTCCGCCAGCCGGGCCATCTGCTGGACCAGCTGCTCGCGCGAGTGCGCGGAGAGGACCACGAGATACGCGGGACGTGGCGTACGAGCCCGGGCACGGGCAGCGGGGGGCGCTTCCTCGATGACGAGATGCGCGTTGGTGCCGCTCGCGCCGAAGGAGCTGACCGCGCCCCGGCGCGGTCCGCCGTCGGCCGGGGCCTCCCAGCGATGGCTGCGTGTACTCAGGTAGAAGGGGCTGCCTTCGAGACCGACGGCGGGGTTCGGCTTGTCGAAGTGGAGTGAGGCCGGGATCTGCTGGTGCCTCATCGCGAGGAGGATCTTGAACACTCCCGCGACACCTGCGGCGAACTGGGTATGGCCGAGGTTCGTCTTGACCGAACCCAGAGCGCAGTAGCCGGACTTGTCCGTACCGGCCCGGAACGCGCGACTGAGCGCCGAGAATTCGATGGGGTCCCCGAGCGGGGTGCCGGTGCCGTGCGCCTCCACGAGCCGGATGGACTCGACGTCGACGCCGAAGGACTCGTAGGTGTCGCGGAGCAGACGTTCCTGCGAAACGGAACTGGGTGCGGTGATGCCATTGGTCGCACCGTCGTGGTTGACGCCCGTGGCGCGGACCACGCCATGGATGTGGTCCCCGTCGGCGACGGCGTCGTCGAGTCGCTTGAGCACCAGCACACCGACACCTTCGCCCGGTACGAATCCGTCGGCACGGTGGTCGAAGGTGTGGCAGCGTCCCGTCGCGGAGAGCATTCCGGCGCCGTCGGCCAACTCGTAGAGGCGGGACGTCGACTGGACGAAGACCCCGCCCGCCAGCGCCATGTCCGTCTCGCCCGACCAGAGCCCCCGGCACGCCAGGTCGATCGCGACGAGCGAGCTGGAGCACGAGGTGTCGACCGCCAGCGCGGGCCCCTTCAGATCGAGGAAGTAGGAGACGCGGGCCGGGATGAGGGATGCCATGTTCCCCCAGAACGCCTGAGCGGGCGCGTCGTCCCCGACGGCCTCCTGGTAGTCGCCCTTGTAGCAGCCCACGTACACGCCGCAGCGGGTCCCGCCCAGGTGCCGGCCGGCGTACCCCGCGTCCTCCAGTGCCTTCCACGCCTCTTCGAGGAGCAGCCGCTGCTGGGGATCCATGGCCGCGGCCTCGACGCCCGAGATACCGAAGAACAGCGGGTCGAACCGGTCGATCCCGTGGAGGAATCCCCCTTGCGTGCAGCGCGCGGAGCCGTCGGCGCCGGTGTCCGCGAGATTCCAGCGGGTCGCCTCGGTGATGAGATCGTCACCGTTCACGAGATGCGTCCAGAGGTCGTCCAGGCTGTCGGACCCGGGGAACCGCCCGCTCATCCCGACAATCGCGATCGGGGCGTGGACGGTGGGCCGTTCCGCGGGAAGCAGGCCGGGGGTGGTCCCCGGACGCGCTTCACCGGCGACGGCCGGCGGCGGGGCGGCGGGGCCGATGTCGGCGTACTCCGCGAGCAGATGCGCGACGAGTCGGTCGGCGGAACTGTGGTCGAAGACGACGCCGGTCGACAGGTCGAGCCGGAGGATGTCGTTCAGCAGATGGACGAGACGGACCGCGAGGATGGAGTCGAGTCCGTAGTCGGCGAACGCGAGCCCGCCGAGGACCTCGTCCGGCTCCATGACCAGCACCTGCGCGATCGTCGCACGTACGGTGCGGGCGACCCATTCATCACGCGAGACATCGGGCGCGGCGTCCGGCGTGCCGTCGGATGTGAGGCGCGGCCCGGCCTCTTCGGGCTGCGGTGCGGCGGCGACCGGAGCCGCGCCGGGCGACGCCTCCCCGACCGGCTCCAGGTCCCCGATCCAGAACCGGTCCCGTGCGAACGGATACGTCGGCAGGGATATCCGGCGGGGCGACGCGGTTCCGTGCAGCCGCCTCCAGTCCAGGTCCACTCCGCCGACCCAGAGCGCGGCCAGCTTGTCGTGCTTCCCCTTCCGGGCCCACCGTTCGACCAGGAGTTCCCTGAGGTCGTCGTCGGCCGAGATCTCGGCGACGGCGCCCAGGACCTGTCCGGCGCTGCCCCGGTGGAGGCCGGGTGTCCCCGCCCCGTCCCCTTCCTCCGCGTACCCGCGCAGAACCCGCAGGAGCTCGGGCACCGAGGCGGTGGTCACCGCCAGGCGCTCCTTCATCGCCTCGCGTCCGACCTGCAGGGTGAAGGCGAGATCCGCCAGACCGACCGCTCCCCGCTCCGTCCTCCCGCGTTCGAGGAACGCCACCAGACGCGCGGCGGAGTGCCGCAGCCGCTCCGGTGTCCGCGCCGAGAGGACGACGAGTTGCTCGCCCTCCTCGGACTCCGGCCGGTCCGGAGCGGGGTCCGGCACGTACTCCTCAAGGATCACGTGGGCGTTCGAGCCACCTGCTCCGAAGGA
The DNA here is from genome assembly GCF_040652135.1 of Streptomyces sp. NPDC048295. Taxonomy (NCBI): domain Bacteria; kingdom Bacillati; phylum Actinomycetota; class Actinomycetes; order Kitasatosporales; family Streptomycetaceae; genus Streptomyces; species Streptomyces sp. NPDC048295. The sequence goes on along the minus strand of NZ_JBEZLL010000002.1, from coordinate 329,582 downwards.
CGAGACCGCCGCGATCCGTGGTGTCTGCGAGTCCCAGGGTGCGAGCGTCCGCTGGACGAAGAACGGCGTCTCCTCGAACCTGATGCCGGGGTTCGGCTCTTCCGCGTGCAGGCTCGGAACGAGCGTGCGGTGCCGGAGCTGGAGTACGGCCTTGGTGACACCGGCGATTCCCGCGGCGGCCTCCAGATGTCCGATCACCGACTTCACCGAGCCGATCGCGCAGAACTGCCTTTCGTCCGTGGACTCTTCGAAGGCGAGCGAGAGACCCTTCACCTCGATCGGGTCTCCCAGCTCCGTGCCCGTGCCGTGTGCCTCGACGTAGCTCACCTCCCGGGCCGGAACCCCGGCACGGCCCAGTGCGTCGCGGATCAGTTCCGCCTGGGCGGTCGGGCTCGGCACCGTATAGCCGTGGGACCGCCCGCCGTGGTTGATGCTCGTCCCGCGGACCACCGCGAGGACCTGGTCGCCGTCCGCCAGAGCGCGGGCGAGGGGCTTCAGCAGCACGGCTCCCACACCCTCGCCGGGCACGAATCCGTCGCCGCCGTTGCCGAAGCTCCGCACGCGGGGCTGCGAGGACAGCATGGTGGAACGGCACAGTTCGACGTAGTCGGAAGGATGCAGGTAGAGGTTCACCCCACCCGCGATGGCCAGCTCGCAGGAGCCCCGGCGCAGGTGCTCGCAGGCTTCATGGATCGCCGTGAGCGAGGAGGAGCACATCGTGTCGATCGTCAGGCTCGGGCCGTGGAGGTCGAGGACGTACGAGGTCCGGGCGCTGAGCGAGGCGAAGGAGAGCGAGGGCACGACCGTCTCACCGGACGGCAGCCGGGCCGCGCCGTGCCGTGCGTGGCCGGACTTGGTCACACCGGCGAAGACGCCCACGCGCCGCCGATGGCGTCGGGCCAGCTCCGCGCGGGTGTAGCCCGCGTCTTCGATCACTTCCCAGGAAGCCTGGAGGAAGAGGCGCTCCTGCGGGTCCATGGCGTAGGCGTCACGCGGTGCGATCCGGAAGAATTGCGGGTCGAACGCGTCGAAGTCCCGCAGGAATCCACCCCACTTGCTGTAACTGCGCCCGGTGGCGACGGCGGTGGCGCGGTCCGGCTCGTAGAAGCCGTCCAGCGGCCATCGGTCGGGGGGAATCTCCGTGATGGAGTCGTGTCCGGCCGTGAGGTTCGCCCAGAACTCGTCGGTGTTCTCGGCCTGCGGATAGCGCCCGCTCATCCCGATGATCGCGATGGCGTCGTCGGGCACGGGCGGGCCGGGAGCAGGTGCTGCCCCGGGTGTGTCCCGCGCCACCGGCACCCGGACCCCGCCGGACGGTCCGTCGGCCCGTGCGCCGGGGGCCGGCGGGGTGGGCGCACCGGCGAGTGCTCCGGCGACGGCGCGCAGCGTGGGGAATTCGTAGAAGAGCGTCGTCGGGACCTCGCCGTACACCGAGGACAGCTCCCTGTTGAGCTGCACGACCATGACCGAGTCGAGGGCCAGGTCGTCGAGCGGCCGGTCGGCGTCGACGTCGTGGAGCGGAAGCTTCGTGACCCGCGCGAAGAGCTCCACGACCGACCGGAGTGTCTCCCGGTCCGTCCGTCCGTCGGCCGTCTCCGGTGCAGGAGAGGCAGCGGCGGGCGGGGGCACGGATGCGGGCCTGGCCGGCTCGCCGTGGTGCACCCAGATCTGGTGCTCGCCGGCCTCGCCCAACCGCCAGGCGCCCAGGAGGGCTTCGAGTCCTTCGTCCGACTCCATCGGCACGAGACCGCGGCTGCGCCGGAGGTAGGCACGGGTCGCGTCGTCGACCGCCATTCCGCCGTCTTTCCAGAGCGGCCACGCGATCGCGACCGTACGTCCCGAGCGTTCGGCCGCCGCGACGCGCGTGTTGCGGCCGGCGGCGTACTCGCCGAGATAGCCGTTGGCCGTGGCGTAGTCGGACTGGCCGGGATTTCCGGTGACTGCCGTACCGGAGGAGAAGACGAGGAAGGACTCGATGGGCATGTGCGCCGTGGCCCGGTCCAGGTGCACCGCGCCGTCGACCTTCGGGGCGAGGACCTTGTCCCACTCCTCCGTCGTCTTGTTCGTGATGTACGCGTCGTGGATCACGCCTGCGGCGTGCACGATTCCGTGGATCGCACCGGTCTCCTCACCGACCCGCGCGATGAGATGGCGTACCTCCTCCCAGCGGGAGACGTCCGCGACGGCGTACCGGGCCACGGCACCGGCCTCCCGCAGCTCGGCGAGGAGTCGGCCGGTCCGGGCATCCGGTGCCGAGCGTCCGACGAGGAAGAGCGTCGGGCGTACGGCGTCCCGTGCGATCCGGCGGGCGACCACGGCGCCGATGCCGCCGGCGCCTCCGGTGATCAGGTACACGCCTCCCGAGCGCCAGGGCGTGCCCGTGCCCTCGGCCGCCCGCGGCACCCAGGTCCGCACCCGTCGCTCCGTGCCCCGGTACAGAACGAGTGCGTCGTCCGCGTGCCGGGCGTTCTCCAGGACGATCGCCGCGATGCCGTCCGCGTCGCGCCCGCCGTCGAGAGCGAGGACCTGCCCGGCGATGTGCGGGCATTCGAGCGCCGTCGTGCGCAGAAGTCCCGCGAGCGCGGGCCCGAGCGCTTCGTCGCCGTCCGCCGGTGTCACGACCTGTACGAGGGTGGCGCCGTCGCGCGCCTGCCCGGCCAGCACCCGGACGATCTCGAAGACCTGTCGCGAGAGGTCGGTGAAGCGGGTCTCCGGGCGCCGCTTGGTGGTCGTGACGGCATGGCAGTGCGCACTCGGCAGGCGGCGCTCCACGCCGTCCCGCACGGCCGCCGGCGCTCCGCAGAGGATCACGACGTGATGCGTGTACGGGGTCCCGTCGGCCAGGTCCCGCGACGCGGGCTTCGGGGTCCAGCGGGGTACGGACAGCGTCGTACCGACCGAAGGGCTGTGCTCGGCGACGCTGTTGACCTTCTCAGCGCTGCCGGGGAGCCAGTACCTGTCGCGTGCGAATGGGTACGTGGGCAGGTGCGCGCGCCGGGGCAGGGCCGAACCGGCGGCCCCGTACGACCGCCGCCAGTCGACTTCCTCCCCTGCGCTCCAGCGCGCGAGCACACCGGCGAGGCCGTTCGGTGCCGGCCGGGCACCGTGCTGCGGCCCTCTCGCCGGTCCGTTGATGAACTCCCTTAATTTCTCGCCGAGTTCCCGGCGGGAGGACACGACCCAGCCGACCCGTTCGGCCATGGCTTCGCGCCCGGTCTGGAGCGTCCACCCGATCGAACGGAGCGCGGCGGGACGGGGCGTGTCCTCCAGGTAGGCGAGCAGGTTCCGCGCCCGCTCCCGGAGCTGCTGCCGGGTACGCGCGGACAGAGGTATGACGACCTGGCTCCCGGGGCCGTCCGCGTCGTGCGCCGGACTCGTGTGCGCGGCCTCCCCGGTGTACTCCTCGATGACGACGTGGCAGTTCGCGCCGCCGAATCCGAAGCTGCTGACCCCCGCCCGCCGCGGCGCGGGCCCACCGTCACGGTCGCGGGGCGGCTCCCACGGTTCATTGGCGCGCACGATGCGGAACGGGCCGCCGTCGAGCTGAATGTAGGGGTTGATCCGGTCGCAGTGCAGGCTCTGCGGGAGGGTGCCGTGCCTCATCGCGAGGACCACCTTGAGCAGCCCGGCGATGCCGGCGGCGGCTTCCAGATGACCGATGTTGGTCTTCACGGAGCCGAGCCCGCAGGTGGCGGGGCCGTCGCCGCCGAGCTGCCGGAACGCGGTCCGCAGCGCGCGCACCTCGACGGGGTCGCCCAGGGCCGTGCCGGTGCCGTGGGCCTCCACATAGCCGATCGTGCGGGGGTCGATGCCGCCCATCGCGCGCACCACGAGGTCCGACTGCGCGGTGCCGTTCGGCGCCGTGAGGGAGTTCGCCCGCCCGCCGTGGTTCTCCGCGGTCCCGACGATCACGGCGAGGATCGCGTCCCCGTCGCGCTCCGCGTCGGCGAGGGGCTTCAGTACGACGGCACCGACGCCCTCGCCGCGTACGTATCCGTTCGCCTCGCTCGCGAAGGTCTTGCACCGTCCGTCGGGACTCAGCATGCCGGCCCGCCCGGCGCTCACGAAGGTGTCGACACTGAGCAGGAGGTTGACCCCGCCCGCTATCGCGGCGTCGCACGCCCCGGAGCGGATGGCTTCGACGGCCCTGTGGACGGCGACGAGCGAGCTGGAGCAGGCCGTGTCGACGGGCTGGCTCGGGCCGTGGATGTCGAGTACGTAGGAGATGCGGTTGGCGAGCATGGAGTGGGCGTTGCCCGTGGAGGTGAAAGCGTCCGGCGGCGTGCCGTGGGCCGCGAGCAGGGTCGCGTAATCGGTCCCGGAGACACCGAAGAACAGCCCCGTGTTCGCCGGCAGACCGGACGGGGCGTAGCCGCTGTGCTCCACTGCGTTCCAGGCGGTCTGGAGCGCCAGCCGGTGCTGGGGGTCCATCAGCTCGGCCTCGCGCGGCAGGATGCGGAAGAAGGCGGCGTCGAACGCGTCCACGTCGTCGAGGACGGCCGCGTGGTGCGGAAACTCGGCTGCCTCCGCGATCCGCGCATAGGCCCTGTCGTACCGGTCGAGGGGGAAGGCCGTGACGCTGTCGGTCCCCGCTGCCAGGTTCGCCCAGTACGCGTCCAGATCGGGGGCGCCGGGGAACCGGCCCGCGGCTCCGATGACGGCGACCGCCAGGGGTGGGTCCGCGGGCGCCGGGCGCTGTGGGCCGGCCGGCACGACGTCAGGAGACCCGGCCGTCCCTTCGGCCGTTCCGGCCCTCTCACCACGGGGCCGGCTTCCGGGACTCGGTGCGGGCTCCCCGGCGGGGTCCGGCGGGAGCGTCTGCTCGTACGCCGCGCGCAGCAGGACTTCGTGCTCCGTGAAGAGGTGCCTGCCCAGCGAGTCGAAGGTATTCCGGTCGAAGAAGACCGCGGGGGTCAGATCGATCCCGAACCGCTCGCGTACCTGCTTCGACAGGGTGACGAGCGAGATCGAGTCGAAGCCGAAGGCGTCGAAGCCGGTACGGGAGTCGAGTTCACCCAGCTCGAACTTGAGTATGCCGCTCGCCATACCCCGCAGTTCGTCCACCGCGAAGGAGATGACGCCCTCGCTGTCCTCCCCCGGTGTCCCCCGGTCCGCTGCCTCGGATCCGTCCACCGCTCGTTCGCTCATACCCGGGTCCTTCCGTGGTCCTTCGTCATCGCCGCACCACATGTCGCAGAGCACGCCGAGCACCCGGCCGTTCCGGTCCAGCAGGCCGACGGAGCCGCCGAGGCCCTCTGCGTCGGCGGTCACGTCGAAGACGACGTAGGCGACCGGGACGGCCCCACCGCTCGCGTCGGTGAAGAGCCGGATCTCGTCGATCCGGTGGGGCACGGTCCGTGCCCAGTCCGGTGAGCCCTGCCGCTTCGCTTCGGACTGGAGGCCCTGCGCGACGGCGGCGAGGACGTGCGGGGCGAGGGTGACATGCGGCTTCACATGGTCGCGCTGGAGTTCGGGGGTGCCGACCTTGAGCACCAATCGTCCGTCGCGCAGCCGGAATGCGGCCTCTGTGCCGCTGAGTTCCGGGGCGTATCCGATTCCGCCCTCCGCGAATTGTGCGAGGAACTCCGCCGGGGAGAGCGGCTCTGCCCGGTCGGGCGCGAGCACATCGGCGGCGATTCGCGCGAAGGAGTCCGTGCGGGGGTGGCCCGACGGCGGCGTACGGTTCTCCTCACCCGCCGGCACGTCGAACGCCGCCACGGTCGTCCGATTCCCCGCCGCGTCCTGCGCGAACACGAGTCCGGAGGCCGGCTTCCCGTCGAAGGTGTCGAAGACCGTCACCAGGCGGGCGGCGGTCGCCCAGTCGACCGGCCCCAGGAGGCGGAGCCGGTGTACGACCGACCCGTCGGCGAATCCGGAGACCTTGGTGGCGGCGATCGCCAGGTCGATGGCGAACGTCGGGACCACTCCGCGCCTCTTCTCCTGCCGCTCCCCCGAGGTGCAGGCGTAGTCGAGGAGATCGTCCAGGTGCACGTCGAGCACGTACCGCAGCCCGTCGGCATCCGATTCGTTCCTGCCGAGGAACGGGTGGAGCTTGTCGCGCAGCGCGAGCGGCTCGATCACGGACGGCGCGCCCTCCTCCGGGGTGACCCAGCAGCGCACACGCTCGAACGGGTACGCGGGCAGAGAAACCCGCCGGGGTGTGGGTGCTCCCCCGTCGGCGTCCCGCCAGTCGACGCTCCTGCCGCCCACCCAGGTGGTCGCGAGTTTCCGGACGCCCTCGTTCCGCGAACCACCACTCGCGAGCGCCGCACCGAGGTCCCGGTCTCCCGCCAGGTAGCGGTCGACGGCGGCGACGGCTTCCCCCGTGGTCTTCGCGAGGAACGCCCAGCGGTGCGGGAGTTCGTTCTTGCCGACCCGGAGTGTGAACGCGATCGCCGCGGGGTCCGTCTCCGTTCCGGCGGCCAGGTATGCGCGGAATCGGGTGAGACATTCCTCCAGGGCCGAGTCATTCGTCGCGGAGAACACGAAGAGTTCCTCTCGCCCGCCCTGTGCGCCGTGCGGATCGCTGTCGGGCTGCGGATACTCCTCCAGGATGATGTGCGAGTTCATTCCTCCCGCGCCGATCGAAGTGATCCCCGCCCGTCGAGGATGCGTGATCCTGCGTCCGTCCACGGTTGTCACCGCGGGCTGCCATGCGGTGAGCTGCCGCTGCAGACGGAACGGTGTACGGGAGAAGTCGATGTCCGGATTGGTCACCGAACTGTGCAGCGAGGGTGCGAGTTTCCCCTTCTGGAACTGGAGGACGACCTTGGCGATACCGACCATTCCGGCAGCGTGCAGAAGGTGTCCCATGTTCGACTTGACGGAGCCGATCGCGCAGAACTCGGTGTCCTGTGTGTACTTCTGAAAGGCCGTGGTCAGAGCCTTCACTTCGATCGGGTCGCCCAGTGATGTCCCCGAGCCGTGTGCTTCCACATAGCTGATGGTCCGCGGATCGACTCCCGCGTCGTCGATCGCCTTCTCGATCGCCCGCGCCTGCATGCGCGGGCTGGGGACGGTGAAGCCGTTGCGTACTCCCGCGTTGGCGAGGGCCGTTCCCTTGATGACGGCGTACACGTGGTCACCGTCGCGCTCGGCCTCGACGAGCGGCTTGAGGACGAGGGCGCCGACGCCCTCCCCGAGAATGGTCCCGTCCGCGCCCAGGCCGAAGCTCCGGATGACATCGGAGGTCGCCGTCGTGAAGTGCTCCTGCGACGAGCTGATGAGGTTGTAGGGGTGCAGCAGCAGATTCACTCCGCCCGCGACCGCCATCCGGCACTCGCCGGCCCTGAGCATCTGCACGGCCTGGTGCACGCAGGTGGAGGACCCGGAACACATCGTGTCCACGAATATCGAGGGCCCGGTGAATCCGTAGAAGTACGAGAGCATATTGGGCAGCGTCGCCGTATAGCTGCCGCTTGCCGGGGAGCCGCGCTTCAGACTGTTCTGAAATCCGTACAGGTTGTAGTGGTTGCTCATGGAGCCGGCGAGCACACCGACGTCTCCGTCGTACTGCCGCTGGATCGTCTCGCGTGAATAGCCGGCGTCTTCGAGCGCCTCGACGCCCGTCTGCAGGAACAAACGGACCTCTGGCGACATGTTCTCCGCATCGCGCTTGGAGATGCGGAAGTAGCGGGGATCGAACATCTCGATGTCCCGGAGGAAGGTCCCCGTGCGGATGGAACTCTTGCCGAGAACGCTGCGGTCCCTGCTGTAGACCGCGTCGTGGTCCCAGCGTTCGCGCGGTACTTCGCGGAACTCATGGCGGCCCTCTTTGAGCACGGCCCAGAGTTCACCGAGGGTGCCGGCTCCGGGGTAGGTCCCGGAGATACCGATGATCGCGATGTCGTGGTGATCGTCGCGCCGCCCGGGTGCGGCAGACCTGTTCCGGGCGGCGGGTGTGCTGCCGGTGTCAGGAGCGGACGGTACGGGTGGGGCGGGGGCCGGCGGCTCCTCCGTCCCGGCCGCAGGCACTGCGGCTGCCGGCACTGCGGCTGCCGGCACTGCGGCTGCGGCTGACGGCGCCGGGGTTCCGGCGCTCAGGATCGCGCGGAGCTTGTCACGGTGTTCCGCGACGAGGTGGCCTGCGACGCCCTCGATGGTCGTGTACTCGAAGAAGATCGTCTTGGACAGCGGGCCGAAGAACACTTCGAGCGACGCGGTCGTCTCCAGGATGGCGAGCGAGTCGATCCCGTAGTCGACGAGGTTGACCGTCTCGTCCAGCGTCAGGGGGTCGCGGTGCAGCACCCCGCCCACGATGCGGCACAGGAGAGCCGTCGTACGCTCCGTCAGCTCTTCCTCCGCGACGGGGGCCGCGGGCTCCATGGGGTCGGTGCCCGCGGGTGCGGAGCGGGGCGCTTCCGGGGGCGGGGCGGCGGCCGTGAGCGTCGCTGCGGGGCCGTACGCCACCACGGTGTGGGCGGGCGCGTCGCGCAGTACCCCGCCGAGAACCCGGAGGCCGTCCTCCGTCGGGAGGGGTTCCCAGCCTCGGTCCCGGCGCATCGACTCCTGTGTCACGGGGTCCATGGACATCCCGCCGTCGGCCCACAGCGGCCAGCTGACGACTGACGTCCTCCCGCTCCGCTCGCCGATGTCCGCGAGGGCCCGGCGATGGTGGGCGAAGGCGTCCAGGAAGGCGTTGGCCGCAGCGTAGTCCGACTGCCCGGAGCCGCCGTACACCCCTGCCACGGAGGAGAAGGCGACGAAGAAGTCGAGCGCGAGGCCGCGCGTGGCCGCATCGAGATTGAGAACGCCGTCGACCTTCGGTTCCAGGACCGCCCCGACGTCCGAAACATCCTTGGTGAAGAGGTACGCGTCACGGAGGACGCCTGCCGCGTGGACGATCCCGTCGATCGCTCCGTGGTCCCGTGTGATGGCGCGTGCCGCACGGTCCACGTCGTCCTTCGAACCCACGTCGACGGGGAGGTAGTGTGCCTCGACCCCCGCTTCGCGCAGCTCGCGCAGAGCCGTCTCGCTCGAGGCTCCGGGCGCCGATCGGCCGCTCAGGACGACGACGACGCCCGCACACCGCCCGAAGTACCGTGCGACATGCAGCCCCAGGCCGCCGAGACCGCCCGTGACCCAGTAGATCCCGCCCTCCTTCAACGGCGGGATCTCCGCTCCTTCGCCCAGGCCGAATCCCACGGGCCGTGCCGCGTGACGGGTGCCGTCGGCCCCGTAGCGGATCTCGCAGTCGGCCGACGGGTCCGCCGCCTCTGCCCGGAAGACCTCCGCGATCCGCTCCGGCGACGCGGTGTCGAGTCCGGCGACGCGTACGACACGGCCGGTGACACGGGGGTTCTCCAGAACGACGGTCCTGAACAGACCGGTCAGCGGCGCGTGGTAGTGCCGCGGCACCCGATCGTCCACCAGGACCACGAACCGGTGCGCTCCCCCGGGCCTCGACCTCACCAGCTCCATCACGTGCTGGAAGACCAGGTCCGCCACGGCCCGGACGCCTTCGGCGACATGACCGGGCGCCACCTCGGGAAGACGGGCGAGGGTGAAGCCGGTCGTGTCTTCCACGACGGCGGCGTGTGCGGCGGCCCGTCCACCGAGGTACCCGCGCACGGACGGGCGGGCCGTTGCGGTGTCCTCCTGTACGCCGAGGGGCGTCCGCACCCAGGGAACGGCGGCGGTGACGATGTCTGCGCCCATTCCACGTCCGGACCTCGCCCCGTGCGGCCGCTGGACGAGCCCACGCAGGCTGACCCGCACCACGCCCTCGGGGTCGCAGAGGTCGATGTCGAACACGTCCAGTGTGCTCTGTCCTTCGCGGCGCCGTACCCACGCCCATGTCTCCGACGCACAAGCGCCGTGGACCGTGAGCTCCTCGAACGCGAAAGGCAGTGCCGGGCTGTCGGCCGGCTCCCGTGAGGTCTCCGCCAGGAGCACGACCGAGGACTGGAGAGCCGCGTCGAGCACGCTCGGAGGCAGGACGTATCCGGCGTCCGCCGTCTCACCTGCGGCGGGCTTGCCGATACGCGCGATCAGCTCCCGCGTCCCCAGCCGGAGCTCCATGAGGCCGCGCATGGCCGGTCCGTACTCCATGTCCCGGTCGTGGAACGCCGCGTACACGTCCACCGGGTCGCGCTCGACGGGGCAGGCTGCCAGCAGCGCCCCGAGATCGACGCGATCCGGCTCCTCCGGCCCGCCGGCCTCGACGACTCCCGAACTGTGGACCACGGCCGGGTCCGTGCCGGTGGCGACCTCGAAGGCGAGGGTGGCGCCGTCCTGCGGGGTGAGCCGGACACCGACGTCGACCGGCGCGTCCCGTACGACGAGCGGGCGCCGCCATGCGACGTTGCGGAGCCGGACGACCGCCGGCCTCGCCGCGTCGGGCCCCATCGCGTGCGCGGCCGCGGCCCGGACCATCTCGATGTGAGCCGCCGCCGGCAGCACAGGGGCACCGCCCACGACGTGCGAGGCGAGAAACGGCTCCTCCCCGGTGAAGGTCGAGCGGTACCGGTGTCCGGCGGGGCCGGAGATGTCTGCGTGAACGAGTGGATGCGCGGCGGCGGTGTTCGCTGCCGATGGTGTCGCGCCTGCCTCGGCGTCCTTCTGCGGAACGCTGAACCAGTGCCGCTCGCGGGCGAAGGGATATCCGGGCAGCCGTACACGTCGTGGACGTGGCCGGGGTGTGCCGTGACCGGGTCGATCCGCCCAGTCCACCGCCCCGCCCTGTACCCAGAGCGACCCTGCCGTCCACAGCTCGGCCAGTTCCGCTTCCGTACCCTCCACCGTCCCGCCCAGGTGGAGTTCGCCCGCTGCGCGGGTGCCGTCCGTGAAGTCCCGCAGAAGCGAATCGAGTTCGGCGCGGTCCGCGACGGCGAACGCGACCCGGGCGGGCATGGGCTCGCGGCCGACCCGCAGGGTGTACGCGATGTCGGCGAGCGCCTGCGACGGGTGCTCGCGCAGGTGGGCGAGCAGATTGCCCGCGACCGCGCGCAGCCTTTCCGGGGTCTTCGCGGAGAGCGGCAGGAGCTGCGGGCCCCGGAGGGGCCCGTCCTCCACCCCCGCATCGGTCTCATCGGTGAGATGTTCCTCAAGCACGACATGCGCGTTCGTACCGCCGAATCCGAACGAACTCACCCCGGCCCGCCGTGGCCGGATCCTTCCGTCCGCGCCCGGGGCCGACGCGGCCCAGGGCCCGGTGTCACGGATGACGTGGAACGGGCTGTCCTCCAGCTTGATGAGCCTGTTCTGATTCCGGAAGTTGACGTTGGCGGGCAGGATCCGAAGTGCCAGCGAACTGATCACCTTGGCGATTCCGGCAACTCCGGCGGCCCCTTCCAGATGCCCGATATTGGTTTTGACAGAACCGATTCCGCAGCTCGCCGGCTGGGCCACGGTGCCCTGTGCCGCGTGCAGGTTCCGGAAAGCTTCCTTCAGAGCCATGATCTCGATCGGATCACCGACGGGCGTTCCGGGGCCGTGCGCCTCGATATAGGTGACAGTCTCCGGCCGGATCCCGGCGCGGGTGTAGAGCCCCTCGATCAGATTCGCCTGTGCCGTCGGATTGGTGACAGTGAGAGACTGGGTCCGGCCACCGTGGTTCGTGGCGACGCCCTTGATGACCGCGTGGATGGGATCGCCGTCCGCGAGGGCCCGTGCGAGGGGCTTCAGCAAGAGCATTGCTCCGCCTTCGCCTCGGACGTAACCGTCGGCACTCTGGTCGAAGGCGCTCGCGCGGCCGGTGCGGGACAGCATGCTCGCCTGGCTGAACGCGACGAAGTGCTTCGGCGACCAGATCAGGTTGACTCCGCCGGCCAGGGCGACACCGCACTCGCCGTTGCACAGCGCGCGCACCGCTTCGTACACCGACACGAGCGAGCTCGAACATGCCGTGTCGTTGGTGATGCTCGGGCCCTGGAAGTCGAAATAGTAGGAGATGCGGTTCGCAATGATCGAGTAGGCCGTCCCGGTGGGGAAATAGGCGTCCGTCCTCACCCCTTCACGTTCCATCATCTCCGCGTAGTCCGCATGGCAGACACCCATGAAGACGCCCGTCTCCGTACCGGCGAGGGCACTCGCCGCACAGCCTGCGTTCTCTATCGCCCGCCAGGCGAGTTCGAGAGCCATGCGCTGCTGGGGGTCCATGCTCTCGGCCTCGCGAGGCGAGATATTGAAGAACTCGGCATCGAAGCAGTCCGCATGCTCGACAAAGCCTCCCCAGACGCTGTTCGTCTTCTGGGCCCCGAGTCTCGGATCACCGAAGTACTGGTCCTTCGACCAGCGTTCCGGCGGGACTTCCGAGATGAGCGACCGGCCCGCGGCGAGATGCCTTCCGAGCTCCTCCAGTGTCTCCGCTCCGGGGAATCGCAGAGCGAGCCCGATGATCGCGACATCATCCGTCGCGGGCGCCGGTCCGAATGCACTCATCGGATTCCTCCTGCAGAGGGGAAGTTCTGGCCCGCCGGCCCCGATCCCCGTGATCTCCGTTGATCAATGATGGTGCCCACCTTGAAGTCGGCCTGTGCTGCCGGATCCTCGGGCATTCCCTGTCCGAGGACGAACTGCTGATTGAGGACCGCGGTCGACAGCAGGTAGACGAAGGCCTGGTCCTCTTTCGTACTGATCTCATCCGTGGGCGTGGCCATGATCTTCTTGACAAGCTTCCGGGCGAACACCGGATCGATGCCGTCGATCTTCTCCAACTCCGTCGCCGAGAGGAGGAGTTCCAGGTAGCCGGGCCGCTGCTGCTTGAAAACGGCTGCGCCGGGGGCGCGGTACGGCTGCTTCCGGCGAGTGAGGCTGGATTCGGGCAGCTCACCCCGGAATGCCTTCTTGAGGATGGCCTTCTCATCGAGACCGTCATCGAAGCGCAGATTGATCGACGCCGCCGTCCGGACGACCGCCGGATCGAGGAACGGGCACCGGTTCTCGACACCGTGGGCGAGACTCATGCGCTCTCCCTGGGTGGAGAGGAGATAGCCGGGAAGCAGCGTCTTGAATTCGAGCCACTGCGCCTTGCGGACAGGGCTCAGCGCGGCATAGCCGGGTGTCGCGTCCGTCAACGCCATGAGGTCCGCGAACGGCTCGTCATGTCGTCTCAGCAGACGCGCGGCGAAGCGGCCGTTCTGGTAGCGGAGTTCGTGGGAGAAGAGACCGGGCAGCCGTTCGACGGCGAACTGCTCGAACAGGCCTTTCATCCGCGCCCGGTTCGCGGGGCCGAAGTGGCTCAGCTCCGGGTGGAGGCTGCCGAGCCTGGCCATTCGCTCGTCATCCGACAGATCGCTCCATGAAGCGCGCAGCAGCGTCTCGCGGAAGAGCGAATAGCCGAGGAACGCCTCATCGGCACCCTCACCACTGAGGATAACTTTGATTCCGGCGTCCCGCGCGTGGCGGGACAGGAGGTACATGGGAACGAACGCGGCACGGAACGCGGGTACTTCCGCGTGATACACGGCGGACGGGAAATTCGCTGCGATATCGGCACTCGATACGGAAATGGAGGAGTGGCGGGTCCCGAGGTGCGAGGCAACGACCTGCTGGCTGCTCGACTCGTCGAAGACCGCGTCGTCGAACTCCACGGAGAAAGTGCGGACCTCGTGCGAGGAGAGGTCTGTCGTCAGCTTGGTCACGATGGAGGAGTCGAGGCCGCCGCTCAGATAGACACCGACCTCGACGTCGCTCCTCAGCCGCATCTCGACGCTCTCGCGCAGGGCGTCGCGGACCGATGCGGCCGCTTCCCGTTCAGAACCGGTGAACGGCGGTACGTCGAGTTCGAGCTCCGCGTAGTCGGCCAGAACGGCCCGCCCGCCGCGGACGGTCAGGTAGCACCCCATCGGGAGCTGGCGGATGTGCTTGAAGGGGGTCCGGTCGGGCAACGGCGTCCATATCGCGAAGGTGGTGGCGAGTTCGCGGGGATCGAGCTCGAAACGGAACCCCCGGAACGCGCGGAACGCCTTCATCTCGGAGGCGAAGAGGAATTCTCCGTTCCCGCCCGCCTGGGCGTCGCAGCCTTCGCGGTCGACGTAGAAGAGCGGCCTCTTGCCGTATCTGTCACGTGCCAGGAAGAGTTCTCCCGACCTCGCGTCCCGGATCGCGGCCGCGAACGCGCCGTTGAATCTGGGCAGGCACGCGGGACCCCATTGCGCCCATGCCTGCAGGAATACCTCTGTGTCGGAGCGAGTGCGGAACCGGTGGCCGAGCCCTCTCAGTTCCTCACGCAGTTCGATGTGGTTGTACAACTCGCCGTTGAAGCAGATCCAGTAGCGTTCCGTCGGGTCGGCCATCGGCTGGGCGCCCATGGCGAGGTCGACTATCGACAGCCGTGCTGTGCCCATGGCGATGCCGTCGTCCAGGTAGTAGCCCGCCTCGTCCGGCCCTCGGTGGCGGATGAGCGACAGCATCGAGGTCATCACCTCCGGCGTTTCTCCGGCGCGGAGCGAGGGCGCGACGAAGCCTGCGATTCCGCACATGCGGGGTCTCCTTCTCCAGTGATCGTCGCGGTCTCAGCGGCCGTCGCGCTCAGCGAGCTTGTTCGCCACGAAGGCATCGATGGCCTCCAGTGAAGAGAAGATGTTCCTGAGGAATTCCTCGTCCTTCAGCTGGAGCGAGAAGTCCCTTTCAAGAGCGGTCAGGAGCTGGATGTATCCGAAGGAATCCATCACCCCCGTCTTGAACAGATCGGTCTCGGCGGTCAGTTCCCCGTCGAACTCCACGAGGAACTGGTCCTCGATGAGCCTCTGTATGTGCTGCTTCCTGCCCATGTCTCACACCCCGCTCTTGATGGGAGCGTCCTGATTACCGGTCTTCACAATGCTTTTCATCATACGGAGAAGGGATTTACCGCCTATCTCCTCGTACTCGATATCATTGCCGAGAGAAAGGAGGTACCGGATGCTGTCGGCCCATTGCACCGGCTCCACGAGCTGCCTGCCCAGCATCTCCGGTATCGCCCCCCGCTCATAGGGTCGCCCCGTCACATTGGAGATCACGGTTGTTCTGGGCTCCGCGAACGTGAACCCTTTGAGAAAACTCTCGAATTCCGAGCGAACAGGCTCCATGTGGCGGGAATGGAAGGCAGCGCCCACCCGCAGCGGGGCAAAGCGAATACCCCGTGCCTTCAGAGAGGCATGGGCGGCACGCAGCGCACTGTCGCTGCCGGCGATGACGACCTGGGCGTCGGTGTTGTAGGCCGCCACGTCCACCCCCTCGACGCCGTCCTCCCGCAACACGTCGAGCAGGCGCGGAGCAGGGGTGTTCATGACCGCGCTCATCCCGCCGACCGATGTCGCCGCCATGAGTTCGCCGCGCTTCTTGACGAGCCGCAGCCCCGTCTCGAAGTCGAAGACCCCGGCCGCCAGGAGCGCGTTGTACTCCCCCAGGCTGTGTCCGAGACAGTAGTCGGCAGGCGGGCCCTCGCGGTGCTCACGCTCGAACGTATGCAATGCGTTGACGGTGAACAGGGCCGGCTGTGTGCACTCCGTCCGTGAGAGCACATCGTCCTGATTGTCACGGCAGCGCGAGACGAGGTCGTACCCCAAAAGGTCGCAGGCGAATCGCGTCATGCCCGGATAGCGGCCGAAAACATCTGCGCCCATACCCCGGAACTGTGCTCCTTGCCCAGGGAAGAAAATCGCGAACACCGTGATGCCTCCAGGGTCTGCGCCGGTGGTTGGCCCGCACCACGCGGCGACGTCGGTCCCGCACATGCTGTGCCACCCCCCTTGCGGTCCACTGGCCGAAATGCTGACGACCCGGCGCGATCCCTTGTCCGGACACTTGCCTGCCGGCTGCCGTTCGCTTGCCGGTCGCTTCGGCATGCAGGTGAAGCACATTGCCAATTACGTGATCGTTTATTGGCCATTCATCAGCCGAATCACGTGACTGAACACCCGCTGTTCTAGGATCAATTCACCGGAGAAGTCTCAAGCGTGAGAACGAATGGGGCCGAAGATGTCTGTACGTCAGGCTCAGAGCGCACTGCTGCCTCCGCTGTCGGCCGCCCGCTCCGGACCGGTGCTGCAGGTCCTGGGGCCCATGTCGGCACAGTACGGAGGGCACGACATCCCGCTCGGCCCGCCACGTCGCAGGGCGCTGCTTGCCCTCCTGCTGATCAGGCTCGGCCGGGTCGTCCCCACCACTGTGCTCGTCGAGGAGCTGTGGCGGGATGACCCGCCTCGGCGTGCCGTCGCCACACTGCAGAGCCATATCTCCCATCTGCGCCGGGCACTGGCCCCCGTGGCCGGCCCCGATCGAACGGCGGTCCTCCGGTACCGGGCCCCCGGGTACGTCCTCGAGCTGCCTCCGGAGCTCGTGGACGTCCACCAGTTCGAACAACTCTTCTCCGCGGGGCGCCGTTTCCTCGCCCGCCAGGATCCGGTGGCCGCCCGCGACCGGCTCACCCGCGCGCTCGAACTGTGGCGCGGCTCCCCGTACGCGGAGTTCGTCACTCACCAGCCGCTCGCCGACGAGAGCACCCGGCTGGAGCAGGTCCGGCTGACCGCCCTGGAGGCCTCCGCGGAGGCCGGTCTCGTCCTGGGCAGGACCGCGGAGGTGGTCACGGAACTGGAACGCGAGGTGCGTCAGCACCCCACCCGGGAGCGCCTGGTGGGCCATCTGATGACCGCGCTGTTCCGATCGGGCCGGCAGGCGGAGGCACTGGAGGTCTACGAATGGACCCGCAGCTACCTGGTCGAGGAGTACGGCGTGGACACGACGGCCGAACTCCAGCAGCTGCACACCGCTCTGCTCCGGCAGGAACTCGGTGGGCAGCGGGCGCATACCGTGCCGAGTACCGAGCTGCCCGCCAGGGACGAAGAATTCCCCCGGCCCGTCCGGACCGTGCTGTCCGGCGCAGCGGGGCAGGTGGCAGAGGACTTTCCCGCGACCGGGAAGACCGCCATGCGCAGTATGGGGAAGCCGAGGGAACCGGACCGTACGGCAGCGGCCACGTCCATGGCCCCTGGGCTCGCTTTCTTCGAACCGGTGCTGCCCCCGCCGTTGATAGGGCGGGAACGGGAGTTGCGACGCCTGGTCGCCGCGACGTCGGGTGCGGCGACGGGTCGTGGACATCTTGCCTGTGTGTTCGGCTCGTCCGGGCTGGGCAAGTCCCACCTCATGATGGAGCTCGTTCAGCGCCTCCGGAGCAGGGACGAGGGCATGGAGACGGTCCGGAGCAGTTGCTTCTCCGGTGAGGGAGTCCCGCGGTACTGGCTGTGGACCCAGGTGCTGCGCCGGCTGTCGGCGGCGCGACCCGACGCCTTCGAGGCTGCTGCCGCGCCGTTCGGCTCGCTGCTCGCCTCTCTGCTGCCCGGACCGCAGGCCGGGTCCGGCGCCGGGAACGGCCGCGCCCCTGACAGCCCACAGAGCCCCTTCCGGATCCACGACGCGCTCTGCGAAGTGCTGTTCTCGCTGGCGGCGCAGAAGCCTCTGGTGCTGGTGCTGGAGGACGTGCACTGGGCGGATGCCGTCTCTCTGGACCTGCTCCGGCTGCTGACCACCCGCCGCCAGGGGCATTGCCTGAGTATCGTACTGACCGGCTGGGACCTGGAGGCCTGGCCCGATGCCTCGCGGTTCCGGGTGATGACCGAGGTGCTCAAGGGCCCGGACGTGGAGATACTGCGGCTCACCGGTCTGGCCCGCCCGGATGTCGCCACGCTGGTCGACGCGCACGCGGGGCCGGGCGTCGACGAGCGGATCATCGACGCTCTGCACCGCCAGAGCACGGGCAGTCCGTACTTCGTCCTGCAGATGCTCTCCCTCCTCTGCGATGTCAGGGACCTGCGCGATCCCGGCGCCACGGACGACATCCTCGGCCTGATCGTGACGTGCGCGCGCAAAGTGCTGCGTCAGGAGTTCGCCATGCTGCCGGAACCGGTCCTGCGGCTTCTCCGGCTGTGCGCGGTCGTCGCACCCGACATCGACCTGGACACGGTCTGCCGCGCCGTCGGCAGCAATGCGGCCATCGCCATCGTGGAGTCGGCCATCCGGTACGGCCTGCTCGCTCCCGACCGGCAGCACACCGGACGGCTCCGCCTCACCCCTCCCCAGGCTCAGGAGGTACTCGTCGGCGAGCTGACGGAAGAGGAATGCCAACGGCTGCACGCCCGGTACGCCGACGCGCTGTCCTCGCACATCCGGCTCGGAGACGATCCGGAGGAGACCGATCGCGTCGCTCGCCACGCCTGGCTCGCCAAGGACGTCATGCCTGCGGAGCGGGTGCTGGCCTGGCTTCTGCGCGCGGCGGAGAACGCGGAACTGCGGCTGGCCTCCGAGGAGCGCGAGATGTGGCTGCGCCGTGCGGTAGGGATGGCCGGCTCGCTGCCCGACGGCACGACCGTCCGCGACCTGAAGCAGTGGCTCCACCTGGAGTTGGGCCATGTGCTGGGCCAGGTACGCGGATTCGGTGACGCGGAGGCGGAGGCCGAGATCACCCGGGGACACACCCCGGATACGGCACCTCATACGCCGGACGACCCGGCGGTCCTGTCGGTACTGGCCGTGTCGCTTCTCGTCCGCGGCTGCTACGACGAGTCACGGCAGTTGTCCGTCCTGCTGAGGAACATCGCGGAGCGCACCGAAGGGCCGACGGCCCGGCTCGGCGCGGCGTACGGCGAGGGAATTGCGCTGTTCGTCCACGGGCACCTGCCCGATGCGCTCAAGGAGCTGGAGCACGGCGCGGAACTGGCGGAGCGCCTCGCCCGCGAGGGCCGATTACCGGGCGGAATGTACCGGTCCGACCCACGCGTCTACTTCCGCTGCTACTGCGTCCTCACCCGCTGGCTGCTGAACGACCGCGCGGCGGCCACGGAACAGCGCCGTCGCCTGTTGCGGCTGACGCAGTACGAGAGCAGGCCGTGGGACCGGGTCCAGGCCCTCTATGTCAATGCAATCGTGGCCGCCTGGGAGGGGGACGTGGAGACAGCGCGAACCTCCGGCGCCGAGGGCGTCGCGCTGGCCGCCGAGCATGGGCTGCATTACTGGAAGGCGATGCTCCAGCTGCCGCTGGGCTGGGCCCTCACCTGCGCCGGCCGCCGCGAGGGGATCTCGGCCATGAAGAACTCGCTGGCCGAACTGCGGCAGTCCAGAACGACCATACGTCTCCCGCTCCACCTCGGGCTGCTGGCCCAGGCCCAGCACCACGCCGGACAGCGCGAGGACGCCGTGGACACCCTGCGCACCATGGTGGCGGTGGTCGAGCACCGGCGCGAGTACGTGTACCTCAACTCCGCTCTGCCCGCCACGCACCTTCTGCACGAGCTTCTGGGCCCGGAATCAGCGGAAGCGGTGCTGCCTGAGTGAGTGGTGCTCCGCACCACCGCCCGGTCGGGCTCGAACAGGAACCCGGCGGCGGCCCGCCACCTCCTCCCTCGTGTTGATCTCGCCGCGCTGCCCCTTCAGGGGAGGCAGGCCCACGGGAACGCGTCCGCCACAACTCCCGGCACCTGCGCCGTCGTATCGACCAATTCGTCCACGCCGCACGGGAGTCGGATGACGTCGTCGCCGAACACATGTGCGCTGTCACGACGTTGCCGGACGGCCGACCCGCACCAAGCTCGACGACGTACGACGAGGGGGTGGCTTCAGGCGTTGAACAGGCCGGGGTTCTCGCGGACGTAGTCGGCCACTCCCGAAGGGGACCGCCCGATGACCCGCTCGACCCCGTCCGTCTTCCGGTCGTACCGGTTCTCCGCGTGAAGCCGGGCCATGGTGGAGATGTGCTGGAGAACGTGGTCGGGCAGCCCCAACGGCCTGAGATCGTCGTCGATCCATTCCTGCAAGGGGACGTCGGTGTAACCGACCTGTCGGCCCAGGGCTGCGGAGACCTCCGCCGCCATGTCTGCGACGTCCTGCGAGCGCGGGCCGGTCAGCTCATGGATCCGGCCGACGTGCGGGGCGGGATCAGCCAGGATCTCCTCCACGACCGCGGCGACGTCCCTGGCCGCCACGGGGGAGGTCTTCGCCCGGCCGAAGGGCAGCCTGATGCTTCCGCACTTCGCGATCGAGGAGAAACCCACACGGAACAGCGGGTTTTCCATGAACACGGTGGGTCTGATCTCGACGACGGGCAGGCCCGACCAGCCGAGGACCTGCTCCACCAGCCACTGCTGCCGGTGCTGCACGGACTCGGAGGTACTGGTGAGGTTCATCTCGGAGACAGTCAGCTGCGACATGTTCACGAACACATCCAGGGCCCCGTACGCACGTGCGACGGCCGCCACCGTCACGGCAGCCTCCAGATACTGCGCCGACACGCCCATGCCGAAGTACATCCGTCCGCAGCCGGCCACGGCGTCGGCGACGTCGCCCGCGCGCGTCAGGTCTCCGACGACGGTCTCGGCGCCCGTTGCGCGCAGCGCCTCGGCCCGCTCGTCGTCGCGGCGCACCATGGCCCGGACGGGCAGGCCCCGACGCCGGAGGCCTTCGACCACGGAGCGCCCGACGGCGCCGACGCTGCCTGCCGCGCCTGTCACCAGAATGGGAGGCACGCTGGTTTCCTGGGTGCGGTCCATAGGAGCAGCTTGTGGTGGGTGCGACCAAGGCGCCACTGGAGCCCGCCGAACCGTAGGTGCTGCGAGAACGGTCGGCCCCTGTGGCGGAATCCCCATGCCCAACCGGCCGGCGAGGTGCTCAGCAGCCGGCTGAAGCGCACTGCCACACGATCTGCAGTGGGCTGTGCAGCGGATCCGCGGCGCAATCCGACCGCTGCGTGCCCGATCGCAGCCATACGACGGAGGACCCGGGCGCATGCCGGGCGCGGGCTCGATACGGAGCTGGGCGTCGATGTCGTGGTGGCCCCCGCCCACAGCACGGTCTGCCCGGCCCGGTGCACTGGGGCGACGCTGTCCTCGAAGGCATCGGCCATCTGGGCGCCGGAGCGGGTCCGCTGTCCGTTGACCGGATTCCAGTCGTCGACGTCGGCGCGCGAGATGACGTACTCGGCACGGGGGAATTCCGGTCACCACTCTCCGTCGTCCGTCACAGGGGTGCGGGACGGGATTCGGCGCCATGCAGCGAGGTGTTCCGTTACTGCCCCTACGTTCCCGGCGACTGCCTCCCGGCCGGGACGAGTCTGCTGCAGATCACCGGCGTCCCCCGGGTCGCCACGGCCGCACGGATGGGCGACAGCCTGCTGGGGGACACCGAGATCACCATCGGTCAGTGCCTCGAAGCGGTCGCCGAAGGGTCCGCACTCAGCACCCCCACGCCGAGGGAAGGGCCCCGCAAGCTCCCACCGACAGCGGGCCACCCGCTCACGCCTCCGGAGGCCTACGCCTTGCTCTGCTCGGCGGCTTCGGGGTCGGACCCGCGGGGCCGCTCAGCGGGTTCCGGCCGGAGTATCCGCGCTCAGCCAGGGGTCGCCGCCGCATTGCGGGCGAGCTGGTCGTCTCTGGTCGCAGCGGTCGGCACAGCCCCGTCGAGAAAACCCGCGCAGCAGCGGCAGCAGCAAGACCGCCGCTCCCTCCCCGGCATCGTCCACGACGGCGGCCGTCAGGGCGGACAGCTGCTCTTCCTCCGGCCGGAGCAAGGCACGGGCATTCACGAGGACCCGGGCCTGTTGCCGTGCGGGCAGCAGCTCCGGCACTCGCGCCGCCCATGATGGAACGCCGGTCGGCCGGGGCGGAGTCCGGCGGTACGGCCCGCCCCGCAACAGCATAGCGGTGCCTCCCATTTCCCTCGGAGGCCGCTCGTGAATACTCGCCGGAGAACAAGTTCTTCATTCCGCCACGATCTTGCCCAAAGCCCTTCTAAGATCGCTGACAAGGCGGTTCTCCGCATCTCTATGTACTCCCTCACGAGCAGGGCATCAGGCCCTTCTGAACGCTGAGAGCAGGAGATGACATCTACGAATGAACATGTGAAGGGAGCCGCGCCCGGGCCTCGTCGGCGACGGCCGGGCATGCCCGGTCGCCGTACCCTCGGCTGCCTGGCCGCGCTCTCCTTGGGAATCGGTAGCAGCTCGTTAGCCGTGGCGCCCGCGGCGCACTCACAAGCAGAGGACGGGTCGGTGACGGTCCGGGTGATCCGGGCCGTCGACAACAGCGGAGTGTGGACACCCGCGCTGGAACCGGGCCTCGCGGGCGTCAAGGTGACCCTCACCGACGACGCCGGAGGGGGCATCGAAGGGGTCACGGCGGCCGACGGCACCGTGACGCTGACTCCCGCAGCGGGCGGGTCCACCAGCGGCAAGTACCGCGTGCAGGTGGTGAATCCGAAGCCGGGGGTGATGTTCCCGGCCTTCGCCTCGCGCCAGGGACTGGACGGTGCGCCCAACCAGTTGAGCAGCAATGAGGAGTTCGTCGACCTCTCCGGCCAGAAGAACGTGGCGTACACCACCGGGTTGTGGACCCCGGGTGACTACTGCCAGAAGAACGCGCCACTGGTGACGAGCTGTCAGCCCACCACGCGCGAGGGCGGGAACCAGCGCACGCTGGTCTCCTTCCCGTACGACGCGCGCGGCCAGGACGGCGTCGACGTCAACGTCACGGACATCGCCACCAACGCCGAGACCGGCACACTGTTCGGCATCACGTGGAACAAGGCCGACCAGCGGGTGTTCTCCTCGGCCGTGGCCAAGCGCACCACGGACTACGGTCCGGGCGGCGCCGGGGGCATCTACGTGACCGATCGCGCGCAGAAGAAGACCACTCTGTTCACCGTCGTCCCGGACGTGGGGACGACGGCGCACGGCTCCGGTACCGACGACGGCTTCCTCGCCGTGCCGGGCAAGGAGAGCCTGGGCGGTATCGAGATCACCGATGACGGCAGGGACCTGTTCGTCGTCAACCTCAACAACCGCAAGCTCTACCGCTATGACGCCACGGTGGCGACCGCGGCGGCGCCGAAGGCCGTCTACACGATCCCGGACCCGGGCTGCCCTGCGGCCGGGGACTGGCGCCCCTTCGGCCTGGGGATGCAGGACGGCACCGGCTACCTCGGCGGGGTCTGCTCCGGCGAGTCCACCGGGAAGGTCTCGGACCTGCGCGCGGTGGTTCTGCCCTTCGACCTGGGCACCGGCGCCTTCCGGAAGGCCGTGCTGAACCAGCCGCTGGACTACCCGCGCGGCTCGACGGTCGGCTCCGGCCCCTGCGACGGCACGGGCTGGTTCCCGTGGACGAACACCTACCCGGTCTCGCAGAACGGCCGGCAGTGCGGCAACTCCACCATCGCGCAACCCGAACCGGAGTTGGGCGAGGTCGCCTTCGACACCGACGGCTCGATGCTGCTGGCCTTCCGCGACCGCTTCGGCGACCGCGCGCCGGCCGGTCCCACGCCGAACTCCGCCGCCGTCGTCATGTCGGGCGGTGACCTGAACAAGGCCTGCCCGGTGGATGGCATGTATGTGATGGACACCAACAACGGCTGCGGGCTGTCCCCTCGGGGCACCCGGTTCTTCGACACCAGCTGGGGTGGTCACCGCAACACGGCGTTCGCCGGCATGGCGCTCTCCAAGGCCGAGAACACCATCGCGACCTCCGCTTTCGACCCCAACCACACCGCCCTCGGGTACGGCACGTCGTTCCTCCAGCGCGATGGCACGCAGGACCCGAAGTTCGGCCTGCGCCTCAACCCGGCGGGGACCGTGGCCCCGTTCGGCAAGGGTGCCTCGATGGGCGACCTGGAGGTGCTGTGCGACCAGGCCCCGCTCCAGATCGGCAACCGGGTCTGGTACGACCCCGAGCGCAAGGGCATCCAGAGCCCGGGTCAGCGCCCGGTCGTGGGCGCGACCGTCAACCTGTACGACGAGTCGGGCAAGCTCGTGGGGACGACCGAGACGACGGCGCGTGGTGAGTACTACTTCGACGACTCGAATGTCACCGGTGGCCTGAAGCCGAAGACCAAGTACACCATCCGCCTCGACAAACCGGCCGACTACGCCAAGGGCGGTCCCCTCCACCAGTGGGTGCCCACGGAGGCGGATGTCGGCGACAACCACTTCATCGACTCCAAGGGCATCGTCCCGCGCGACGCACGCTTCCCGGAGCGGGCGTTGACCACCGGAGGGCCCGGGGAGAACGATCACACCTACGACTTCGGCTTCCGGCAACAGGAAGGCGTGCTGCGCCTGGTCAAGCACGACCAGGACGGCAAGCCGCTGGCGAAGGCGAAGTTCCAGCTGTGGAAGGAGACGAATGGTTCCGACGGCTTGCAGGCCACCGGGACGGAGCCGGACACGCCGGTCGACAAGCCCTGTCTGACCGGGACCGACGGCATCTGCCAGGGCGCCGGCGCGCCGGGGACGTACTACTGGCAGGAGGTCAGCCCGCCCGAAGGGTACGCCGTACCCGCCACGGCGGTGTTCGGGCCGCTGGTGCTGACCTCCGACAATCTCGACGAGGGGGTCTCGGTGACCGCGGTCAACCAGCGGCTGCCCGGCCCCACTCCGACGCCGACGCCGACCTCGACGACGCCGGCACCGGGCAAACCGGGTTCGCCGGGGGCTCCGGGCGCACCGGGTGCACCTGGTGCACCGGGTCACACGTCCAACTCGGGTCTGGCGTCCACCGGCACGAGCCAGGCGGTTCAGCTGGCCCTGGCCGGCTGCGCCGCGCTCACGGTCCTCGGCGCGGCACTGGTCGTACTGATGCGCAGGCGAAGGGCACAGCACCGCTAGCCCGGGAGCGGTGCGACCGGCACCGATGACCGTCCGGGCCGGCTCGGGCGGGTTCGCGGACCAGCGGTTCGCGAACCCGCCCTCCTGTGTGACCGACCGAAGAGAGAAGGCGACCGCATGGCTCGGAAGAGGAAGACCGGCGGCCGTACGCCACGTCGGGCCCTCTGGTTGAGAACACTGATCGCGATCACGGCGTGCGGCGCGGCAGTGGGCGGCCTGGCCGCCTACCGGGCCTCCTCCGACGACACCACCACGGAGCGGCCGGTGACGACGGAGGAGGCGTCCCGGCTGGCGCTGTCGCGGCTGAATCTGTACCAGGCCAGTCCCGTGGCGGTGACCCTGACCGCCGCCGAGGGCGGCGAAGTGGTCGTGCGGGTCAAGGGGGTCGTGGACTACCGGACCCACCGTGCCGTGGGGAGCTATGAAGTCTCCGGTTCCTCCGGCACTTCCGGTCCCGCCACCGGGCAGCTCGACCACGGGCTGATCGTCTGGGACGCCGGCGGTCTCGGCCTGGCCCCCGCTCCCAAGGGCGACGACGGACCGCCCTGGCAACAGGCCGAGCACATCCCGCGCTCGGGCTGGTCCGCGCGCTCCTACACGAGCGATCCCCTGGACTCCGGGCTCCAGTTGCTGATCGGGCTCGGCGCGGACCGCCCCGACAATCCGCTGTTGCTCGCACAGTCCGGCGCTCGCCGACTGGGTGGCGAACGCATCGACGGGCGCAGCTACGACCGGTTCTCCGGGCCACGCGCCCAGGGCGCCACGCCCGGTGCGGGTCCCGACGGTGGGCGGTCGCCGCTGACGTACTGGGTCGACACGGACGGCGGCCTGCGGCGGGTGACGATGCGGATGCCGGGCCTGGGTACTCCGACAACCGTGGAGTTCTCCGGGCGCGAGGGCCGCGCGAAGCTCCCCGAGGCGCCGTGGGGCACCGGCTGACGTCTCGGTGCCGATGCACCCCGGCTTCCGCGGTTGCCGACGGCCCTCCTCGCCCCACGCTTCGGGGCGGCAGGGTGAACGGGGGCCGCGGACGCCGGGGCGCCGTGCTCAGTGCGTACGCGGCACGGCGTCCACGTCCTTCGGGAGCGGATAGGCGGCCACGTCGATGGTCCCCGGCAGGCCGGTCGCCGGTCTGCCGGGGACCATCGGGTCCGGCATGGACGGCTGGGCGGGCGGGGCCGGAACCCGGCTGAACGGGACGCCGGGCGGTGCCTGCACCGACGCAGTCCGGCCGGTGGGCAGTGCGCCCCTCCCGCGGGTGCCGCAACCCGCGCGACCCTCCAGGCCGTTCGGGCTCTGGGTGCCGGGCCGGTTGTCCGCGAAACAGTTGCCGGGGTCGGCCGAGGCCAGCACGAGGTCGATGCCGTTGCCGGAGGCGCGGTTGCCTTCGACGCGGTTGCCGCTCGCCGGATGCCCCGGCGGGTCGGTGACGATCACTCCGGCCGCCCGGTTGCCCCGGACCAGATTGCGCTGGACGCGGTTCGCGGTGCCGCCGCCGATGCCGATACCGATGCCGAAGCCCCCGTCCGCCTGCTCGGGCGTGTCGGCGGCGTTGTTGTCGGCGACCACGTTGCCCGCGATCACCGCGCCGTGCTGTGGGGCGAGGGCCTCCAGGTCGTTGGAGTTGACCGTGACACCGACCCGGTTGCGGGCGACGCGATTGCCCAGCACCGACAGGTCGTCCGAGGCATTGGTCAGTTCGATCCCGACCGCGTTGCGCTCCACCGTGTTGCCGCGGACGAGGGTGCCACAGGGCTTGCACTGGCCGACGTAGATGCCGGAGTCGGCGTGCCCGGAGGCGTAGGAGTCCTCGATCACGCCGTCGCGCGCGTCAAAGGCGTAGATGCCGTACAGGCCGTTGTTGTACGCCGTGACCCGGGTCGCGCGGAAGCCCCGGACGGGAGGGAAGCGGGTGGTGTCCAGCGGGTCGTAGGCCGAGCCGCCGGCGCCGCGCTGCTGGAGCCGTTCGTCGGTGACTCCGGTGAACAGTACGCCGTTGGCCAGGTAGCCGTGCACGGTGAGGTTCTCGACCACCGAGCCGGCGCCTGTCACGGTGATGCCGTTGGCCCGGCGCAGACCGCCGTCGAAGACCACCTTGTTACGGTCCGTTCCGCGCAGCACCAAGCGGGCCTTGGTGACGCGCACGCTCTCCCGGTACACGCCCGGGCCGATCAGCACCGTCTCTCCCTCACGAGCGGTGTCCACCGCCTGCTGCACCGAGGAGAAATCCTGCGGGACGCGCAGCACGCTCCCCGCCGGATGCCGCGCATCCCCGGATGTCGGCCCCGTCCCGGAGCATCCGGTGGCCGCCAACGCGACCGCGACGACCAGTACCGACAGACGCAGCGCCGCCCGGAACACCTCCTTCGGGACTGCCGAGCGGTTCAACAGGCGTTCCGTAGACAGGGTTTGCATGGCAGATGTTTTATCGTCTCCAATAGGCCTATGCCCACCGAACAGGGAAATGCGCAGGATCCGTCCCGACCCGCGGAAACCGGTTTCGGGCGGCGTCGGGCACTGCTCGCAGCCGGAGCGGTGCTCGCTGCCGGAGTCGGCGTGGCAGCCGACGAACTGGCGAGCGACGACCGGACCGCCGGCCGTGCCACCACCGGCGCCCCGGCGCCGGAGGCCGCGATCCCCTTCCGCGGCGCCCGGCAGGCAGGCGTCACGGCTCCCCAGCAACCGGAGACGTACCTGCTCTCCTTCGACCTCCCCCAGACCCCGGCCGCCAACGGCCGGAAGGCCCTTCGCAGTGTCCTCGGCGCGCTGACCAGCACGCTCGCCACCGCGGCCTCGGACGCCCCGCCGGACCCGCGGCTGCAAGGCGGTGGTGCGACCCGGCTCACCTCCCTGGTCGGCATCGGTCCCGCTCTCGCCGCTCGGCTCGGCCTCAACGTCCCGTCCTCGCTACAGGAGTTGCCGCAGTTCCCCGGCGATCGCCTCGACCCGCGCCGCAGCAACGGCGATCTGTTGGTCCAACTGTGCGCGGCCGACCGCTGGACGCTCACCGTCGTTGCCGAACTCGTCGGCGGGGCCGTCCACACTGCCGGCGCCGTGCCTCGCTGGACGCAGTCCGGCTTCCTGCCCCACACTCCTCCGGGCACCACCCCGCGCAACTTGTTCGGCTCCAAGGACGGCACCGCCAACCCCGATCGCGCAGCGGCCGAGCAGTGGGTCTGGGGCCCTCCCGGAGGCCATGAGGACGGCACCGTTCTGGTCTACCGCAGGATCCGCATGGACGTCACCGGCTTCGCGGCCCTCTCCGAGGACCGGCGCGACCGGGCGATCGGCCGCCGTGCCCGTGACGGCGTCGCCCTCAGTGGCACCGCCGAGCACGACGAACCGGACATCTACGCCAAGAACCCCGACGGTTCCTACGTCATCCCCGCCACCGCCCACGTGCGTCTCGCCAGCCCCCGCTTCGACGGCGGTGCCCGGATGCTCCGCCGCAGCTACAGCTACGACGACGGCCCGGCCGACCGCGGCCTTCTCTTCTGCGCCTTCATGCGCGACTCCGCCCAGTTCACCCGCGTCCAGAACCGCCTGGCCGGCCGCGACGCCCTCACCCCGTTCCTCCAGCACCGTGCCTCGGCCGTGGCTTACGTCCTGCCCGGCGCAGTATCCGCCGGGACTCTCGGCGAACAGCTCTGGACATGAAGTCCGCCTCTCTTCCTCCACCCTGACATGCCCCCGGAACGGCTGGTGGGAGGTGGCGTGTCCAGGAGGACCCGCCCTTCGTCGAGGCTGTCGAGGCCGCCGGCCGCAAGAAGCCTGGCCTAGCGCCGGCCCGTGGACCGAGGTGCGTGTTGTCCTGCCCCCGGTCCGCCATCGGTCAGGGCCAGGAGGTGTACGTGGTCACCGGCGCATCCGGCGGTGTCGGCCCGCAGGCCCACGAGCACACCGTCGGCGGATCCCTCCCCACCTCACCGAAACCACGGACCGGGTACGGCCTGTTCCTGGTCGCCGGGCTGCTCACGTCCCTGGCCGCGACGGGCGCCTCGGGTGTGACGGCCGGTCGCCGCCGGCACCGTCAAGTGGCCCAAGGCGCTGTGGGTGCGGAATGATGGCTACGAGTACCCGCTGGTTCTCGTAGTCGTCTCGGCGGCGCTGACGCTCACCGGGCCCGGCCGGAGGTCCCTCGACCACACGTCGGGCGCCACCGGCCGGCCGGTGCGGGTCGCCGTCGCCGTGATCGCGCTCGGGCCGGCGGGCGGTGTGTGACCCGCCTGGTGCTGCACCGTCGGCCCTTGGCACCGGAAGCGAGGACCCATGCGCAAGCTGCTGAGTGACGCGGCCCACACGCTCGCGCCGCCCCGTGGTGACCGCCACGGTCCGCTGCCACCCCTGCTGCTGACGCTGACCGTGGTCACCGGTCTGGTCGACGCGGTCAGCTATCTGGGGCTCGGGCACGTGTTCGTCGCCAACATGACAGGCAACGTGGTGTTCCTCGGATTCGCGCTCGCGGGCGCACCGGGTCTGTCCGCCCTCGCCTCCGTCGTGGCGCTCGTCGCGTTTCTGGCAGGAGCGCTGGCGGGCGGCCGACTGGGCAGCCGTTTCGCCGCGCACCGCGGCAGGCTGTTGAAGACCTCCGCGGCGGTGCAGACGCTCCTGTTCGTCGTCGCCGTGGCCGCCGCGTCGGTCACCGGCGGGCGGGTCACCACTGGTGTCCAATACACGCTGGTCGTGTCCCTGGGGGTCGCGATGGGGATGCAGAACGCAGTCGCCCGGCGTCTCGGCGTCCCCGATCTCACCACGACCGTACTGACCCTGACGCTCACGGGACTCGCCGCGGACTCCACGGCTGCGGGCGGCGCGGCACCGCGAGCAGGACGCCGGATCCTGTCGGTTCTGGCCATGCTCCTGGGCGCTCTCGGCGGAGCCGCGCTGGTCCTGAACGGCCATGTTGTTCTCGCCCTGGTACTTTCGGCCTTGCTGCTCGTGGTGATCTCCGTGGTGACGCACCGGCTGTCCGCGACCGACGCGCCCTGGACCGAGTCACCGTCCTGAGCCGCCCTCCTCCGCCGGTCTCCGATACTCCACGAAGGCTGCCTGCGCCGTGTGCCTTTCGCCGGGCGCTTCCACCACTCCGCCTCTCGACTGAGCCCTCGCCGGGTCGCCGCTCTCGCAGAAGCCGCGTCGGCCCGCCGGCACCGAAGGCGTTGCGGATCAGGCTCTGGACGCGTTCCGGATCAGGCTCTGGACACGGTCGGACGCCATCCGGTCGTTCCAGTCGTCGGTGGCCTCGCCCCGGATGCGGGCGAACCGGTCGCCCATCGGCGTCCGCTGTCGTACCCGTGTGCCAGGGTCCTTCATGAACGCCCGGGGGAACGCCCTCGCATCGGCGACGACCTCGGTCGTACAACCGCCCAAGGAGCACACACCATGTCCTTCACCGACCCCGTCCGCAGCTCTCTCGAAGCCATGGCATCGCTTCTCGCGCCGGCCCATCCGGACGTCGCCGAGCGGGTGTTGCGCGCCCACGACGATCCCGGGAGCTATGTGCGGTCGCATGCGGACCAGCTGGCTGAGCGCGGCATCGACGAGCCCGTCGCGAACCTCGCGTGGATAGCGCTCGTGGATGCGCTCTGCGATCACCGGCTGCTCGTGGAATTCAACTGGAAGGAGGATCCACAGGAGATCCGGGCCCGGTTGAGGATGCTGGCTTCCTGGCCGTCCGCGGACTCCTGGGTGCTGTTCGACGCCGACGAGATGTCCCTGCCGACATACGAGTACCTGGCGGCCTGCGGTCGGCGCTGTCGCGATGTCGGTGCTGTGCTCGCCGTCCTCGACATCGAATCGGACTGCTACCCGGTGGTGTGCCTGCGCGCGGCGCATGCGGAGGAGTTGACGGCGCTTGCCGGCCGTGCGGGGTTCACCGCTCGAAGTCTGGGAGCCTGAGCGGGGCTCCGCGATCCGCGGTGGCCGAGAGGACGGCGCCCCAGGACGGCACGGACTACTGACTCCCGTTCCGGATGCCGTCCGACGCCAGCAGGACTTCCCGCGGGACGAGGACGGTGGAACCCGGAGCGGTGCAGGCGTACGCCCCCGCCACGGCTCCGAGGCGACCGCATTCCAGTGGATCCCGCCCGGCCAGTCTCCCGTACAGGAAGCCGCAGACGTACGCGTCCCCCGCGCCGTTGGAGTCCACCACCGGTGCCGGTGGGGCGGTCGCCGGGATGTGGTGCGGAGTGGAACCGCCGTCCCGGGTGAGTACGTGGGAGCCGCCCGAGCCCGCCGTGGCGACCACGGTGTCGGCGCGGCCCTCGCGGAGGATCTCCCGCATCAGGGCGAAGGTGTTTTCGCCCGCGCCCGCTGCGCTGAGGAAGACCAGGTCGGAGCGGAGTGCGAATTCCCGGTGATGGTCCGCCAGTCCGTCCCAGTCATGCAGGTCCGTGGAGACGGGGACACCGAGTTCCTCGATGTCGTCGTAGAGGAATCGGGCGAAATTCATGATGGACAGGTGGACGTGTCGGGTGCGCCGCAGCCTCGGCAGATAGAAGTCCCGTGGCATCCTCAGGTCGGCCGGGTCGCGGGCGTCGTAGAACGACATCCGGCGTCCGGTCGCGTCCACCAGGTTCACGGCGCGGCGGGTGCCCGCCGAGGAGATCAGCGGGACGAACTCCACGTCCCCCGCCGCCAGTCGCTCGCGCACCTGAGCACCGATCCAGTCGTCGCCGATGCAGTCGAGGAGTGCGACTTCCAGTCCGAGCGCCCGGGAGCCGAGGGCCACGTTCCCTCCGGTGTGGCCCGGCCATTCCTCGATCGGCCCGACATGGACCGAGTCGGCGAGCGGGACGGGCAGGGCTTCGACCCGCACGATGGTGTCCACCCCGCTGCCTCCGACCACCAGGACGTCGTACTCCGTGTGCTGCCGCGTCATGACTGAGCCTCTCTTCTCCCGCAGCGGCCAGTATGCCGTGGACAGGAGCAGCGGCCTCCGGCCCCGTGCCGCCACGGCATTTCTGGGCAGCACGCGGGGGCGATGTGAGCATCCACCCCGCCACTCCAGGCAATGGGCCAAGGCGAAGAGACAGAAAGTGAGGCAGCACAGCAGCACCCGGCGCGCCATGGGCTGTCGGATGCACTGGCGCCTCGCGTCCGACGCGGCGGGCAGGCGTTCGTCGCCGAATCCGACGCCCTGGTGAGCCAGGACCGCGTAGGAATGGCGGACCGAGATGTGGTGCGCCCGCGCGACGGACGACGGAGCGCGCTCGGCCCGCGCCTTCTGCCCGGGCATCGGCCCACCCGTCGGCAGGCGAATGGAGCATGGCCCGCTCCGTGGCCCCGCTCCAGGCGGTCATCCATCCGTCGGTGTGGTCTCAGTCGGCTACCGGCCTCAGGCGGACGGGCAGCGCGACGTGTCCGTTGCTGATCAGGGTGGGGACAGACTGAAGTTCCGTGGCAGGGACGGCGAGTTGGGCGTCGGGAAAGCGCGCGAACAGCTGACGCAGGACCGCGACGACTTCGAGGCGGGCGAGGGGCGCACCCAGACAGAAGTGGACACCGTGTCCGAAAGCCAGGTGATCCTTGGTGGTTCGGGTGGCGTCGAAGAGGTCGGCGTTCTCACCGTGCCAGTCCGGGTGGCGGTTGGCGGCGGCGTAGGAGGCGAGGATCGCATCCCCGGCCCGGATGACCTGTCCGCCGGGCAGTGGGATGTCCTTGAGCGCGTAGCGCAGGGGCAGGTGCTTGAGGGCCGGCTCGTGGCGCAAGGTCTCCTCGACGACGTCACTCCAGGCACACCGGCCGGCACGGACGTGGGCCAGTTGCTCCGGGTCGGCCAGCAGGGATGTGATCGCCTGGTCGATGACGTTGACGGTTGTCTCGTAACCGGCGCTGATCATCAGCACGAGGGTGCCGCGTAGTTCGGCGTCGGTCAGGAAACTGCCGTCGCCGTCCTCGTCCCGTGTGGCGATCAGCAGGGAGGTCATGTCGTCGCCGGGCGAGCACCGCTTCGCGGCGATCACATCGTCGAGAAGCTGGTACAGCACCGCCGTGTTCGCCGCGGCCTCGTCAGCGGAGAGGGTAGTGGCGAACACCCGGTCCACCACCGTACGGAGACCGTTCAGCCGGGCGGAGGAAAGCCCCAGCATCCGACCGATGACCGCGATCGGCAGCGGATAGGCCAAGTGCTCGCGCAGGTCGACCACTTCGCCGGCCGGGAGGCCATCCAGGTCGTCGAGGATGCCGGTGACGAGATCCTCGACGACGGGCGTCAGTGCGGCGATGCGGCGGGCCGACAGGGCAGGGGCGATCAGTCGACGCAGACGGCGGTGGTCGCTGCCGTAGGCAGTGAACATGTTGTCCACCGTCACCCAGAGAGCGAGTGGCCAGGTGGTGACCGTGTCCGCGAAGGCAGGCCAGTGCGCCCGAGCGTCCTTGGAGACGTCCGCGCGCATCAGGAGTTGCTTCAGGAGTCCGGGATCGGAGACGGACCACGCGGTCACCCCGAGGATGTCCACTAGTGTGGCCGCCCCGCGGGCACGTAAGGCATGGTGCTCGGCGTGGTGGTTGGAGCCGGTGGGGTCGAGGACGAATGGCTGCTGCTCGGGCACGGTGAGGGCTCCTTCAGCGGGGTGGGGAGGACACGGGACAGGCCGCGAGGGACTTGTGGAGCCGGCCGGGACGCCGGTGGTCGGTACGGCGGTCGAGACCAGGGCCGGCAACGTGTCCGGGCTGAGCAGCCTCGACCGCTTCCCGCTCCATGCGTACTGCCCCACGCCGTCGGCGTGAGGCGGGCACCAACCCGCTCCATCCGCATTGCTCACCTACCACGGGATACAGCCATCGCCTCTCCGTGTCAGGCAGTTCGGCAGACATCACACCGACGAGTCGAAGCCAGGTGACACAATCAATCGGATTAGCAATGAGTTATGGACGCTGCTGCCTTCCGGGCTTGAGCAACTTCCAACAGCGTCTCCGTGGACTCCTGCCGGCTCACGTGAATGATCTCACCGGGGAGGCCGGGGATGATGCCGATTCGCCCGGTGGGGCCGGAACCCGGCCGGCCCCGGCTCCACCGTGTCGTCCCGGACGAACTCGGCGCGGGGTGAGCTCGACCTGCCGCTGGCGCACGTTCGACTTTGCCGGTGTCCGGGTGAAAGAAGGAGGCCACTGGCCGAGCCGAATCCGACCGACCGTGGCAAGCCTGCATCGCGCCATCGGGGACAGCGGTGCGCGGCCCGGGGCACATTCGTCGCCGGCATGGTCTCCTTCGCTTCAAAGCGTATGCAGGCAGCGTCTGTTCAGCAGTCCGGTGAGCGGTTGGCGAGCCGCGACCCCGCCGGTGTCGACGAGAACAGAAGGCACTCCGGCCTTCGCACCGCCTTACGTCAGGCAGCCGGGCCGACAGCGACTGCTCGGCCGGCAGCCCATTCGTACCGTCTGCTCAGCGGAGATCCTTTCGGGACGGCAACGGTTCGAAACGCTGTTTCACGGCGGCTGTACCGGTCAGGGAGCGGGGACGGGGCCGCCGGGCCGGAACCGCTCCACCCCTACGATGTGCCGCACCTTGACCGGGCGCACGATCACCGCGACCCGTTGTTCCCCTGGCATGGTCCATTCGAAGCGCTCGACGCCCAGGTACTTGCGGGCCAGCCGGTCCATCCGGTCGTGCGCCTCCTCGCCCTCGATGAAGCGGGCCACCACACCACTGATCTGCACTCGGTCGAAGGGGTCGGTGGCGTCCGCATGCGAGAGGTAGACGCGGGGGTCGCTGCGCAGGTTCTCCTCCTTCACCCGACCCACCGAGGTGTTGAACATCAGCTCCCCCTCCCCCTCCAGATCCACCCACATCGGGCTGACCTGCGGTGCCCCGTCGGCAAACACGGTGCCGACGTACCAGATGTTGGGGGCTTGCAGTCGGGCACGGACGGCTTCATCGAAAGGCGCAGTCATCCCGGGAGGTTACCAACCGTGATGGACCGGAGAGTTCGGGGGAGCCGTGGAGTCCGCCAGGTGAAGCCGATACCGAGAATCCGTCCCCCGCCCCTTTCCCGTCGGCCGATACGTGGTGGCAAACGCCACTGACCGCAAGGAGCCCGGCGACGCATGGCCGACGTGGCCCCGCGTCGACTCCACGTACGCCACCGCGTCCGAAGCAACCAGATGGTTCGTCAACTATGCATGTAGTGCCACTGGTTCTCCGACCCGTAGCGGCTGAACAAACGCCGACATCCCACTCGGCCACGCGTTCGCGACCGAACCGGGAATCGCGAAGGCGCAAGCCGAACCGGCCCTCGACGCCGGAGCCAAGGCCGCAGGACCGCGATGGGCGATGGAAGACGGCTTCCAGGACTCGAAGGACACGGTCCGCCTCGGCCGGCCCCAGGTCTGCACGCACCGGACGTGGAAACGGCACGCCACCTCCGCTATGGCCGCCTACACTCCCACCGGCGGTGGCCACCGCCGGCACGCACCGAGCACATCCAGCCCCGGTACCGCCCCGCGCTGCCAAGTACCGGCGCCCACGACGAATGAGGCCGACTCATGCCCGATGACGAGCAACCGGAAGCACTCTTGATCGGAGGACGAGCCGGGGCCGGAAAGACCACCGCCGGCTGGGAGGTCTCGGTGCAACTCCAAGCCGCACGGATCGCCCACGCGCTGATCGAAGGCGACAATCTGGACCAGATCTTCCCCGCACCCCCGGAAGACCCGTCCCGCTCCCGGATCACAGAGGCGAACCTGGCCGCCATGTGGCACAACTACTCGGCCCTCGGATGCCGAAGGATGATCTACACGAACACCGTCTCCGTCCTCGAACCCGACCTGATCACCCGGGCCATGGGCGGCACCCCGCGCATCACCGCAGTGCTGCTGACCGCGAACGACGCCACCGCCCGGCAGCGCCTCAGCGGCCGCGAGATCGGCAGCCAACTCGACGCCCACCTGACCCGCAGCGCGAAAATGGCCGTCCACCTGGAGACCACCGCACCAGCGTGGGTCCACCGCATTCCCACCGACGGACGCAGCACCGTCGACATCGCACGCGACATCATCACCGCAACAGGCTGGGCATCCCCTCATGCCCAGAAAGCGGGCCTCGAAGGGCAGTTGGAGCATTAGAGGTGTCACGCAACTCGTGATCCCAGCGCGGGGCGCCCTAGGGCGCCGGCTGCCGCCTCAAGGGCAATGGCGTTGGCCAGGTCGGCGGAGGCGGTGCCCGCGTCTGCAAGCCGATCCTTCGAGTCTGATCACGCCGTGTGTTTCGCAGGCGGCTCCGGCGTATACAGGACTCACTTCTGCAGGCGTCGTCCGAGTTCGGCATAGGCGTCGTTCGCAGAATCACCTGGGTGCTCGTACAGGTGCTCTACTGCGTGGCACGCGACTTCGCACGCGACTCCGTCCAACTCACCGCCCTCCAGCTTGTGCACCTCGCCGACGAAGGCGGGGAACGCGGGGTCGTCGAGGATGCGCGCGGTGAGCTCTTCGCCGTAGTCCTCGCACAGCAAGGCCCGGTACCGCTCCAAGGTGTTCATGGACGCATTCTGCCCGACACACGCGGGACCCTCCATGGCATGAGGGCTCAACCAGCCCGGCCTCCCACGCGCGGGTCGACCGTGGTGAGAACTCCGCGCCGGTCCTCGACCGCCTGGGCCGCATCCAGGCGCAGGCCCTCCCGGAACGCGCGCCCGACGATCTGCACTCCACAGGGGAGCCCGTCGATCACGCCGGTCGGTACGGCCACACCGGGCACGCCCACGAAGCTGGTCACGCGGCACAGGCGCATTCCCGACCCGACCCGGCCCGGTCCCGACCCGGTCCCGGCCTGCTCTGCCGCGTG
Organism: Streptomyces sp. NPDC048295; assembly: GCF_040652135.1. NCBI lineage: Bacteria > Bacillati > Actinomycetota > Actinomycetes > Kitasatosporales > Streptomycetaceae > Streptomyces > Streptomyces sp. NPDC048295. The sequence continues at coordinate 293,235 of NZ_JBEZLL010000002.1, read as the reverse complement.
ACTCCAACCCCGGCGGGGCAACCAGGCCGGCGAGCCCGGCGATCGCCTCCGGCCGCCCTGGCTGCGGAAAGGGCTCCGCGACAATGATCGTCCGCGCCGGAACACGAGCGCGGGCGATCGAGTGCGGTCAGGTCCTCTTGGTGAACAGTCGGTCGAGGTGCTGGTCGACAGCGGTCAAGGCATCTTGGGGCTCGATCACGCCCAGTTCGATGAGCGGCGTCAAGCCGGTGAGCGTCAGGAGCAGGTTGACCTCTGTCGCCGGGTCGCGATCGGGGCTGATGAGACCATCGGCGATTGACTGACGGACGATCTGCTCGACGAGGTGGCGGCCGTGAGTCAATCCGTCACGTGCGCGCGTATGGATGCTCGCGTTGTGCAGTGCCTCCAGGACGTAGGCGGCGCTCATCCGGCTCGTCACGCGTGCGTCGGGATGCAGCGGCAGCATCTCCGTGATCATCACCCGGAGCAGGTCACGCGGGTGTGGCGGGTCACCGAGTTCTCCGACGCCTTCGGCGACGCGTAGTGATGTCTGTTCGGACGCGAAGTCCATGGCAAAGACCAGCATCTCTGCCCGGGTGGCGAAGTAGTGCTGCACCGCACCGTGGGAGATGCCCGCTTCCTGGGCTACTTCACGGACGCTCGCGTGTGCGATGCCGCGTTGTTCCACTACGCGCCACAGCGCTCGGGCGATCGTCTCGCGGCGTTCGCGGTGATCCACCTGCTTGGGCATCGTCGGCCTCCTTCATTTCAATACAGTTGACATATTACAGCTGACCGGTAAAAGCTGGGAGTCCGCTCACGGAGGAAGGGTGTGGCATGTCCGGACAGCCAGGAGCACGGACCGCGGAGGGCCTCGTCGAAGGGCGCTGGAGGGGAGAGCATGCGGTGTTCCGTGGCATCCCCTATGCTCAGCCGCCGGTCGGGCCGCTGCGCTTCCAGGCGCCCGCCCAGGTCGAGAAGTGGGACGGAACGAGGCGGGCGACCGAGTTCGGCCCCGTGGTCCCGCAGGCGGGACCGACGGCCGAGAGCTCGGTCGGGAACGACTGGCTCACGCTCAATGTCAGCACCCCGGCCCTGGGGACGACCGGACTGCCCGTGCTGGTGTGGATCCACGGTGGCGCCTACATCGCGGGGGCCTCCAGCGATCCGATGTACGACCCTGCGGCCCTGACCAGCGCGGGCCTGGTCGTGGTGAGCATCAACTACCGGGTGGCAGCCGAGGGTTTCGCACTTGTCGAGGGCGCCCCGGCCAATCGCGGGTTCCTCGACCAGATCGCGGCCCTGGAATGGGTCCAGCGCAACATCGCCGCTTTCGGCGGAGATCCTGACCAGGTCACCGTGGCGGGACAGTCCGCCGGGGCGGGGTCGATCGCGGCCCTGCTGACGATGCAGAGGGCGCGCCGATTGTTCCGTAGAGCCATCGTGCACTCGGTGCCGGGATCGCTGTGCACCCGGGCGCTGGCGGAAGAAGTCGCCGCCACGCTCGCAGGCCGGGTCGGTGCGGCGCCCGACGCTGAAGCCCTGTCCCGCATCGACCCCCTGCGCCTGGCCGGCGAGCTCACCGCCCTTGGCGTCGACCTTGCCGTCCACCACAAGAGTTGGGGCCGGCTCTCGCAGTTGGGGGTCGCCGTGTGCCCGGTCCTCGACGGAGTGGTGCTCACCGAAACGCCCTGGACGGCGCTGGCCGGCGGTCGTGCAGGCGGAATCGAGCTCCTCGTCGGCCACACCCGCGATGAATTCCGGCTGTTCAGCGTCATGATGGGGCGGCTGGGCACCTTCACCGAGGACCAGGCCCGTACGGCCCTGGGTCTGTTCGCGCCGGCACCGGACGGCGCCGACGCCTACCGCACCGCCTACCCACAGGCCACCCCTGAAGAACTGCTCGAACTGGTGTACTCGGATGCCCTCTTCCGGATGCCCTCACTGCAGCTGGCCCGGGCGAACCAAGCGGCGGGCGGCACGTCGTTTCTCTTCGAGCTGCAACTGACGGCTCCCGCGTCCGGCGGAGTTCTGGGCGCCTGCCACAGCATCGACGTTCCGCTGGCGTTCGGCACATTGGACAGCCCTGCCGGCCGGCAGCTCTTCGGCGACCGGCCGACGCCGGAGGTCTCCGCGGTATCCCGGGAGCTGCAGCGCGGGTGGGTCCGCTTCGCCACGGCCGGCGACCCCGGGTGGCCCGCCCATCGGCCCGACCGACAGTTGACGCGTGTCCTGGATATCGAGTCCAAGACCTTGCCCTACCCGGAAGAGCCCTCTCGCCGGATCTGGGAGCACCACGACCCGGCCCCTTTCGACCTCGGGTAGACGAGGGTCCAGTCCGCCTCGGTCTTCCCGACCGGCGGGACACAGGGTTGGCCCGACATGGCGCCGATGCCCTTGTGCTGGATTCCTGAAGGCGGAACGTACGGCGGCAGCGCAGGTGTCGGGCGGGTGGCACGGATCCGCCCCGGATCCAGGGTCCGGATCGGGCATCGAGCCGGGCTGTTGGACGGACTCGATGCCCGGGGCGATCCGGACTGGTCGTGGTGCGTGATCGGCTCCGTCAGTGTCCGCCGCGCAGCCGGGAGAGGCGGCGAGTCATCACAGAGGCTCGGCCGCCAACGCTGGGGCGTCGGACGAGCCGCTTCCTGGCTGGCGGGCTGCCGGCGCCTCCACCGCCGCTACGAACGCAAGCCCGAGCACTTCCTCGCCTTCGTGGGCATCGCCGCCACACTCATCCGTCACCGCTGTCTCGCCAGGTAGACCGCTCTCAATCCCACCAGAGCCGCTACTCGCGACGCTGCATGAGCTCCTCGTGGTACGTGGACCAGTCCAGGTCGGGGTCCTCATGGAAGACATCCGGGCAGGCGAGGTAGTGCTCCGCGGCAACGACACGGGCCTGGCGGACGTCCGTCGGCTGAGCAGCGACCGAGAGATACAGTCTTCCGTGCCCAAAGCCCACGACACGGACGCCGAACCGGTGCTCCCAGGAGCGCAAGCACTGCCGACAGTTCCTGCGCGGTCATGTGATTCGTCATGCCCAGCCAGCTGAGGGCAGCGGGTGCATCAGCGCCCCGCGCGACCTGGACGAGTGCGAGACACCGGGCTCGGCCGTCGCGGACGACGGCAGTCGCCACTTCCCCCGCGCACACGTCGGCGTCCGTCACCACCGCGGCGGGCGTCGCGAGACCGGGCCACTCCCTGAAAGGCGGCCACGAGTCGTCCGTCCACGCGCTCCGGAAGTACGAGCCGGCATCGGCGCCGGCCCCGTAGCCACCGCTCGCAGGCTGGAATGAGTCGTCGGGGTACTCAAGCAACGGCGGGTAAAGGACGGTCTCACAACGACGCGCGTGCAACCGCTTCCACCACTCAGCCGCGCCAGTGACGGGGCCGTCGCTCATCCACACCACTGGGTGCGGATGATGACACGGCCCTATCAGTTTGCCAGGTGGCAAGTCGTCCAACAGCTTTCTGAGAACTTCGCACAAAGGCCCTGGATCGCGACCTCCCGCGCTTTCCCCGTTCTCCGGCCTCTACGGCCCTTTCGAATCCGTCGCACACCTTGACGAGTTGAGAGTCCTGAAATCAGCGGACGAATTCCCGGACAGTAAGGCTCTGCCGGCCACGGTCACGGGGCCAGAAGCGGGCCAAAGGTCTGCCGTGCGATGGCCTCGGCGCTCGCTTGGTCGACGACCCCGCCTGGCACACCGGGGTGGTCCTTCGCCCAGGCGCGGGCGGAGGCGGCAGAGGTGAAGAAATTCAGCGCGTCGCAGCACGCCGTGGCCGCGGGCCCGCCGCCGGGGCGCTGCCCGACGAACACCACTGCCTGCTGTGGCTCCCAGACGGTCGCTCCGTCGTGGGTGGTGACGGTGACCGGCTCGCCGGTCACCGGGTCGGTGGAGGAAATGACCACGTCCGCGTTCAGCATCGCGGGGATGCCGAGCGCGTCGACCGCGCACATCGACCACACTTCAGTGCCGCCGCCGATGCGCACGCGGTGACGGGTGGGCACGGCGGAGAAGGGGTAGGCCGCGCTGATCTGTCCGGCCTCGTCCAGGGTCAGGAAGTCCTCGGCGGCAAGCTCGGCCAGCACCTCACCGGCTGTGCGGCCCGCCGACGCGGCGAGCGGCTCCAGCACGTCCGGCCGCGGCGCCGTCCCTGCGGTGGTGAAGTGGCGCAGCACCGCCTGATGCACCGCACGCAGTCCCCGCTCGGCCGGTGCGCGGCGCCCGCGCCCGGCCCGGCCGACGACATCGAGCAGGCCCGGCTCGCAACACTCCCCCGGTGCGACGGCCTGGGCCTGGTACGTGCCACTGAGTGCCTCGCGCAGCGCGGTCACGCTCGGAGCCCCGTCCACCGTGCCGTCCGCGTCCCGGTACAGCCGACACGACACACTGGCCACCGCCCCGGCCGCTGCGAACGGATCCACGCCGTCCAACAGGATCGTCGGCGAGCCGTTCATCCCCAGCTCGGCGGCCCGCGTCTGATCGTGGATCTCCACCAGCTCCACCTCTGCCGCCCGGCCCGCCAGCGCGGCAGTGACCCGCGCCAGGGCCAGCGGGGCGTTCGGGCATTCCGGCACCGTCAATACTGTGATCCGCATACTGCTCATCCTCCCGGCGCGTCGTCCTGCCCCGAACCTAGACCTTCCCGTGCATCGGAAGGTCACGCAGGGCATAGGTCCTGGAATGGCCTGTCGTCCCGACGGCGCCCTGGCCGTCAAGATCCTGAAGCATATGGTCGCGGCCATGGCAGAAGGGGATCCCCCGCACCCTGGCGGGGCCGAGGCCGAGCTGCCGGCCCAGGGCCTCTCGTTTGGATCATGCCGGGCTCGTGGGGTCCAGCACGTACGCACCAGAACTCGCTCCGTGATCCGGCCTGATCCGGACGAAAGACCCTGGGTCGACCGGGACGAGAGCGACCGTGACCTCGACCTGGCCCTGACGGAGTTCCGTAACTCCCAGCATGGCATCCTGCCCGTCGGCTCCTGCTTCCACAGCCTGGCCGAGCTCATCGTCGGCATCGATGGACACCTCGGCACCTCCGCGTCCGCGTCGGCATCAGCGTCGAAGGCCGAGCGCGACGACCGCGACGACCGCGACGACCGCGACGACGTGCTGAACCTGCTGACCAGACGCGCGGACATCCTCCGCCTCGGCCCGGCGAACCACTACTGGTCCACGCCCCTCCCGAGGCCCCGGCCGAGCAGCCCGGGCAGGGCCTGCAAGACCGAGTACTTCCGCCTGCAGACCGACCATGACCGGGCGCTTCGGGTCATCGCCGATCGACGCAGTCACCACCGGCCAGCCCGAGGAGGACACCGCACGAGGATCGCCCCAGGCCAGCGCGACGAGACCACGCGCCTTCGCAGGTCGGCGGCGACGGCCGGCCTCGTAACACGTCTCCCCCACCACCCGAACCGCAACGATCGGACCCTGCAGTCGGACCACCGTTTCGGCCTCCGGCGTCGTCAGCAGCGAAAAACGGTGATCTGCCCGTGCGTGTTCAAGACGCCGAAGGGCCGGGGGCTGGGAACGAGTGGTCGAGCGGCACCAACGCGCTGCGGACCGTATTCGAGGGCTCCTTGACGGTCTCGGGGAACCCTGCGACCCACCACCCGGAGCAGGCGTGACCGTCAAAACTTCTGGCCCCGGATCGCTGATCACGTGAGGATGCCTTCATGTACTTTGCTCGTGCCTCCGACCCCGAGCTCCTCGACGTCATCGATCGCCACGTCAAACCAACGACGCAGGGGGTCGGGCGCTACCTGCACCTGCTGCACGGCAACTTCGCGCGCGACGACGAAACCGAGCGCACCCCCTTTCTCCGGTCCCTGAGCGCTGCCGCCCGAGAGATCACCGACGAAGAGCTTGAGCTCCTGCTGGAGAGCGAATGGCGCTCCCGACTCACGGCCGCCTGGCTGATCGGCTTCGACCGCCGCGAGCACTTCCGCGACGTCCTCGGCGACCTGCTCCTGGCCAGCCGACTCTGCTTCGCCGGCCAGGGCTACTGCTTTGCCCTCGCATGCTTCGGCGCGGACGAGGACGCCCAGCACCTGGCCGCGTACCTGGACCGCTACCTCCGACGACCTGACTGTCAGTACGACCAGCGCTGGGCCATCAGTGCGCTCCTCCGCATCGACAGCCGTACCGGAAGCGAATACGCCGCCCGTTTCGTGGCTCCCGGCGGCCTCTGGCACCAGTGGAACGAGGCCCAGCACAAGCCGTCGCCGCCAAGCCGGTTCATCGACGAACTGTGCGCTCTCACTGTCGAAGACGTGGCCGTCGGAGGCTCCGGATCGGTGCCACAGGAAGGGGCCTGAACGATGACCGGACCGCAGGGCGTGCCGATGCCCGGCCAGGTCCGGGGCCTGGCGGCACCGAATGCCGACGGGGCGATCTTCGTCACCAGCTACGACGGAAAGAACCTGTTCACCACCGTGCTCACCGCCGTTGACATGGCCGGGGAAGTCCTGTGGCGCCGCGGGTTCGAGGGACACCCCGGTCGGCCGTGCGTCAGTACCGACGAATCCGTATGAGTCGCCCATCGCGGGCCGACGGGTGCCGTCCTGACCCAACTGGACGCCACAGGCCGGGCCGTGGGCTCGATCACGCCCGAACACGAGCCCTTTGAGCGCCTCGGTTCATTCGCCGTGCTGCCCGACGGCATCTGCGCGTCCTGGCTGCCCGCCGAGCGGAACCGCTGGTGTCCGGGCCAGGGCTCCGGGGCCGTGAGCTTCACGATTTCAAGGAAACTTGGGGTTCCTCATGGCCAACCCACGGGCCGACAGGTACATCAGAGCAGTTCCCGTGCGGCGTAGTAGGCGTGCAGCGCAGCCTCGCTGCCGGAGCCCAGGGCGGTCATGATCCGCTGGAAGCGGGCGGAGCGCAGGTCACCCGCCACGATGATGCGGGGGTGCTGGCCGGTCGGCGGACAATAGCCGTCCGCATCACGGTCGAGGTCGCCGGACGGGGCGGTGGGCGCGCTCCCGATACAGATGTAGACGGCGTCTGCCGTGACCGTACGCTGTCCGCCGTCCCGGCCCACCGTTTGCGCTGTCACCGTGACGCCTTCAAGGGGGTGCAGGGTCAGGTGCTCGACGGGCAGGAGCGCGACGCGGGGGTCGTCGCGGATCTCCTCGGTCTTGTACTCGTCGGCCTCGGGGTGGGCGACGAGCAGACGGGTGTCGGTGGTGGGGTGGGCGCGCAGGAAGGTGCCGATCGGGCGGTCGCCGCCGAGGACGAGAAGGGTGCGGCCCTCGGCGTCGTCCGCGCCGGCCTGCCAGAGCGGGGGCAGGGTGAGGCCGCTGGGGGCGGTGATCCAGGCGGCGTCCCTGGGCTGGAGGGGGCCGACGCCGGTGGCGACGACGGCGTACGGAGCAGTAAGACGAGTACCGGTGTCCAGGGTGACGGTGACGTGGTCGTCGTCGGCGCGGAGGTCGACAGCGTAGTGGCCGAATTCCAGGCGGCACAGCTCCGTGCTCTTCAGCTCCGTGGTGATGGAGCCGGCGAGCTCGGGGCCGCTGGTGCAGCCGCCGAGGACGTTGTTCAGGACCGGGATGCGGTACAGGTTGCGGCACAGCGTGTCCGGCTCGATCAGGACCGAGCGCATGCCGACGCTGGCGGCCATGCGGGCGGCGGCGCAGCCCGCCGGTCCGCCGCCGATGATGATCAGGTCGGTGTCGTGGGTGGTGGGCGAACCGGTGTGGGGCGGTGTGTCGGACATAGGGCTATTCCAGCACCGATCCCCTTGCGTACGCGGTGAGTCGTCCCACCACATGCTCTTCGATGACGAGTTGGCCGGTGCCGATCAGGCGGCGGGCGACGACGACTCAAGGGCCCCACGATGCGCCCCCTCGTACCGTTCCTGTCGTTCACAAGGATCGTCTCTGTCGTTTCCGCTTGGGGCCGATGTCCATGCCGTCCTCGACGAGCTCGCGATCGAGCAGGCCGGTGACTGCAGGTGGTCGGCCACCGCGAAGGCGGGCCCGATCAGCAGGACACGTTGCAGTGCGCGAAAGACCCGAGCCCGGTCACACCGCGGTCCACGGATGCCGCGTTCCCCCGGCCTCGATTCCGGCAAGATGCGCCGCCGGCACCAGCGTCGGCAGCAGCAACCGCCAGAACCGCGTCACCGTCGAGGTCGAGAGCCAGGCCGATTCCCGCACCCCGAGCACCTCGAACCCGATGGTCGCGGCCACCACGGCAGTCACCACGTCCTGGACCCCCGTCCCCCGACGCAGTTCGCCTGCGAACTCGGCCTGCTTCAGGGTCTCCTCGGCCCAGCAACGCCAGCGATCGCGCAGATCCAACCGGCACTGGCGGGACGCCTTGCCGCTCAGTGCGAAGCCGACCCGCAGCACCACATCGCCGCGCAGCGCGTCGGTGAGCGCATGGGTGACATCGACGAGGAGCTGCACATGGCTCGTCCCGAGCGGCAGCGCACTGTTCGTGATGGCCAGCAGTCTGGTCAGCGCCTCCTCCTCGACAACGTCCACCAGGGCGGCCTTGCTCGCGAAGTGAAAGTGCAGCGCCCCATTGCTCACCCCTGCCCGCGAACTGATCGAGGTGAGTGACGCCGCCGAGAAACCCTCACGGTCGAAGACCTCGGCCGCAGACCGGATCAGGGTGTCACGCGTACGCGCCGCACGTTCCTGTTTGACCATCAACTACTCCGTCACTGCGAGAGGTTGCCCCGTCTACCGACGAACGGATGTCGACTATAACAAACCGCCCGTGCGGTTTTCGAAAAGATTCTCCACTCGCCCAACAAGCCCGGAACCGACCTGCCCCTTCCCTCAGGGGCAGGCGGATCAAATGAACGGCTCCGCTATTTTCGGGACGCCAAGGAGTCAGTAGTACTAGAAATTAAACCGGTTGGTATGTATTTTCAGGCCAAGAAACAGCCCTGAACACACCTTTCGCACCGACCCAGGGGGAGCAATGTCCGCGAGCACGTTCCAGGTCGAACAAACAACGTTCGACAGAGAAATGACAAGAGGAACCAAGGCTTCCACCACCAAGCCCGGCGGCTTCTACCCCAACACTCTGACTATGACCGTTCCCAAAGAACTCGTACACCGGTCCACCGTCGCAGAGGTCATGCTCACCGACTGGGACCGTGTCGACGACACCCACTTCGTCATGTCCGCCGAATGGCCGCGCGGCCACAGCTTCTTCACTCCGGTCGCGGACGGCTACCACGATCCACTCATAGGCTGCGAGACGGTCCGCCAGATCGGCATACTCCTGGGGCACGCGGAGTTCGGCGTCCCCTTCGGCCACCAGTTCCTCGTCTGGGATCTCGACCTCGCCGTACGTCCACAGCACCTGCGAGTGGGGTGCGGGCCCGCCTCCCTCAGCATCGACGTCCACTGCACGGAGATCAACCGGCGGGGCAGCAACCTGTCGGGGCTGCGCTTCGAGGCGGTCTTCCGCCGCGACGGGAACATCGTCGCGACCGGTGGCGGCTCCTTCTCCTGCATGGCACCCGCGGTCTACCGCCGGGTTCGTGGCGAGCGCATTCCCGGCGGCAACTGGGACCAGCTGCCGCTGATCAGCCCGGCGGCCCCGCAGAGCGTCGGGCGCGTGTCTCCCATGGACGTCGTGCTCTCCCCCACGAACGAGCAGAATCTCTGGCAGCTGCTGCCCGATACTCGGCACCCCGTGCTCTTCGAGCATGCGGTCGACCATGTGCCGGGCATGGTGCTGGTCGAAGCCGCCCGCCAGGCCACGGCGGCAGCCCTCGGCCGGCCCTCATACCTCCCGCTCGCCATCGCCAATGAGTTCAAGCGGTACGTCGAGCTGGACTCCCCGTGCATGATCGAGGCGTCCCTGCTGCCCAACACCTCCCCCGAAGGCGAACAGAGCGTCCTGGTGACCGCCCGTCAAGGCGGCTCGTTGGTGTTCAACTCCACGGTGACCGCAGGGTCGCACGGGATCTGACCGTGGCGAACTGCGACTTAGCCATGCCGAACGGCGGCTGCCCGCCGGGCAGCCGCCGTCTTCCGCCTTCAGTGGCACACTCTCAACGATCCGCGTTCCCGAAGGCGCTCAGGTGATCCCCAGCCCATCCCCGGAACGTCTCGGCCGGCCGGCCGAGCAGACCGGCGACCGTGTCGTCCACTCCCGCCTTCGCGCCCTCACGGCCGCGCTCCGCGCTCTCCAGCAGCGCCTCCACGATGTCCGCCGGATAGCGCGCGCACAGCGCGGTACGCGCCTGCTCCAGGCCCAGTTCCTCGAAGCGGAGGGGACGGCGCAGCAGTTCGGCGAGCTGGGCCGTCTGCTCGGCCGCGGAGATCGTCTCCGGCCCGGTCAGCGTGTGGATCCTGCCCGCATGACCGTCGTCGGTGAGGGCACGTACCGCCACCTCCGCCACGTCACGCGGATCGACGCAGGCGTTGGCCGACTCTCCGTACAGGGCCCTTACGACATCGTCCGAGCGGATGGATCCCGCCCAGGAGAGCACGTTGGACATGAACGCGCGGGGACGCAGCAGGGTCCACTCCATCCCGGAGTCACGCAGCAGGTCCTCGTTGCGGCGTTGCCACCGGGTGATCAGATCCTCGGCCCGGCTGTCCGCAACGGCGGCGGCGGACAGCTTGACCACCCGCCGCACCCCCGCCGCCCCGGCGGCCCGGAGGAAGCCCGCGTCGTCGTCACCGCCAGGGTTGGTCACCAGAAAAACGGTGCGAACCCCACGCAGAACACCCGCCACCGAGGCCGGATCCAAGAAATCTCCATGGACGATCTCGGACGACCCGCCCGCTCCCGTGACCCGCCCCGGATCCCGGGCCATGATGCGAACCCCCAGGTCAGACGGGATCCTTCGGACTACTTCCCGCCCGATGGTCCCCGTGGCACCGGTGACAAGAATCATGGATTTACCTCTCTTGTCCGATAATTCCCCGGCCGGTACGGACGAGGAAGCGACCTGTAAGATACGAACTGGACGGTTTCTTTACCGGCCTCCCGACGTTCACCACCCTGAGGAGGGAGGAGGCAGAGTGGCTGAGCAGCTGCGAGCCATCCGTACCCGTCAGACCATTCTTTCGGCAGCGGCCAAGATCTTCGAGGAACACGGGTACCAAGCGGCCACGATCTCCCAGATCCTCACCGAGGCAGGCGTCACCAAGGGCGCCCTGTATTTTCACTTCCACTCCAAGGAAGACCTGGCTCAGGGCGTTCTCGCCGAGCAGGACCAGCGGATCATCGTCCCTTCCCGCGCCTCCAAGGTGCAGGAGATCGTGGACGTCGTGATGCTCCAGGCCCACCAGCTGCAGACCGATCCCATGGTCCGCGCCGGCGTGCGGCTGACCATGGACCAGCTGGCGCAGAGCCTCGACCGCAGCGGCCCGTTCCTGCGCTGGGCCGAGGTCGGCCTCGACCTGCTCCAAAAGGCGCAGGCTCAGGGGGAGTTGCTGCCCCACATCTCGCCGTCCGAGACGGCCGATGTCATCGTGGGCTCCTTCGCCGGCATCCAGTCCATGTCGCAGGCCGTCTGCGAGTATCGCGACCTGGTCCGCCGGGTCTCCGCACTGACGCGTCACGTGCTGCCCAGCGCGGTGGTGCCCTCCGTCCTGGCCTCGCTCGACCTCTCCGAGGGCCGGGGAGCCGCGGTCTACGACGAGGCACTGAAGGCGGCCGAGATGCGGGACCTCGTCGAAACGGCCGGCTGAGCACCGCTCGTGTCTGCGGCGCACTGTCAACAGTGCCCCGCAGACACGGCACCCTCGACGAAGTACGCCGACAGTGCCTCCTTCAGGTCATGGCCGCCCGACACCCAGGCGATGTAACCGTCGGGCCGCACCAGCACCGCGTCGTACGGCACCTCGGCGGTGGGCCGGGCGCGGACCACGTCGAGGATCCCCTCCCACCCCCGGGCCGCCTGCTGGTAGCCGTCGCCCTCCTCGCCGAGGAGCAGCAACAGCGGCCTGCCCGCGCGCAGCAGCCCGATCACATCCGTCTCGCCGTCCACCGTGCTGAGCAACGCATTGCGCAGGAACGTGCCCGTCGCCCCGCCGGACGGCTCACCGGTGCGGTCCGGGAGCACCGTGTCCTGTGCGCTGATCAGACCGGCGAGATACCCGTTCTCACGGTCTGCCGACAGAACCCCGGTGAACACCCCGCGCAGTGCGTCGAGTTCGGGACCGGGACGCATCAGCGCGAGCTGGGCCTGTGTCTGGTCGATGACTCGCCGGGCGACGGGACGGCGCTCCAGGTCGTAGGTGTCGAGCAGACTCGCGTCCGCCGTTCCGTGCACGGTCAGCGCCAGCTTCCAGCCCAGGTTCAGGGCATCGAGCACACCGGTGCTGAGGCCCTGTCCCCCGATCGGGAAGTGGACGTGCGCCGCGTCACCCACCAGAAAGACCCGCCCCGCCCGGAATGTTCGGGCCAGCCGCGCGAAGTCGCTGAACCTGCTGAGCCAGCGCGGCGCGTCCATCGCGATCTCGCGGCCGGCGATCCAGGACACTTCGCGGCGCAACTCCTCCAAGGTGGGCGGCAGTTGCCGGTCCGGGTGCGCACCGTCGCAGTTCAACGTGCGGATGTGCGTCCTGCCCTCCGCGTCGAGTTTGGCCACGATCCAGCCGCGCTCGGTGCGGTGCCAGCCCTTGGGAAGCTCGTCCGGCCGCGCGAGCGTGACCGCCCCCATGAGCGCGGACACCGTCGCCGGATGGGTGTCGGAGGCTATGCGCACCTGGTCACGGACCGCGCTGCGGGCCCCGTCCGCCCCCACCACGTACTCGGCGAAGCAGACCGTGGTGCCCTGCGGCCCGTCGGCCACGACCCGTACCCCGTCGCCCTCCTGAACGACCTCAAGCACCTGGTGCTCGCGCAGGATCCGGGCCCCGGCCGCCCGCGCCCGTGCCTCGAAGTGCCGCTCCAGCTCCGCCTGAGGGCACTTGAGGATCGGCTCGGGTTCGCGTGCGGGAGCAGAGATGGTCAGACCGGGCAGGCCCGCGAAGTGGAACGGGCTCTCCGCCGCGCCTTCGGTGTACGGGTACCCCTGCCCCGGCAGGTGACCGCGACGTGCCAGGGTCTGCACCGCCCGGGCGTGCAGCGTGGTCGCCTTGGGCTGCTCGGACACATCGGCCCGTGATTCCAGGAGCACGGTGTCGACTCCGTACCCGGCCAGTTCGGCGGCGAGCAGCATGCCGACCGGTCCCCCGCCGACCACCACGACCTTTGCCCGTACCGGGCTCTCCCCCTGCACAGCAGCGCCTCCCCTGGCTTCCGACCATCCGCCGAAGGAAATATACCGGACGGACTGTTTCCCATCCATCCGCCAGGGTCCTCTGCCCAGGGGTACGTGCCCGGCGTGGAAGGCACACTCATCCAGCCGGTCGACGGGCGAACCCGGCGTCGCTTCTCCCGCTGGGACGCATCGATGACTCGCGGTCAGAGGCCGAGTTGTACGAGGCGATCCGCCGGGATCACCGAATGGGGCGACGTTGCGGCGCTTCGGCACACGCACAACATGACGTCGCGGACTGGTCCGGCGTTTTTTTGGGGGGGTGGCGACAGCAGCGGCGCAAGGAGTCGAACCAGGAGCCGGGTCGGTCAGACCTGGTTCCGCCATCTCCTCGTCAGGCTTCGTGGACTCGGGCGTGCAGATGCATGTCGTGCCAGCCGTCGGCGTGGAGCAGTGCTTGACGCCGTACGCCCTCCAGGGCGAAGCCGGTCTTCTCGGCGATGCGGCAGGACGCGATGTTCACCGTCGAGTGGCCGAGTTCGAGTCGGTTGAAGCCGGCCTCTTCCAGAGCCCAGCTCGACACCCGGGCCACAGCCCGGGAACAGACACCCTGGCCACGGGACTCCGGGGTGGTCCAGTAGGAGATCTCCGCCTGACCGCCGACCATGATGACGGACTGGAGGGAGACCCGTCCGAGAATCCTGTCGCTGCCGGCGTCGACCACGGCCCAGTGGCAGGCGGTCTCGCTCTCCCAGCCACGTCGCCACTGTCTGATCCACTCTTGGGCTTCGTCTTCGGAGTCCGCCTTGCGCAGATGCCAGTGCTGGATCGTCGGGTCCTGGAACACTCGCGCGACGGCGGCTGCGTCGGAAAGCAGCCATGGCCGCAGAAGTATGCCGTCATCGATCGGCAGCATCGGCTGGGTAGCTGCGTTGAGACTGCCGGCGGGCATGACAGGAGTGACCAGAGAAGGCATGGTCGCCATCATGGCAAATCTGCCTCCGGGCCCGCGAGCAATCGTCAAGGCTCGCGGACCAGCAGTGTCAGGGAGTGCTCCGGCGGTAGGTCCACATCTCGGCCATCCGACCGTCGAGGAGTCGGATCAGCCAGATGAGATGGCTGTCGATGGTGCCGGGGCGGCTTTCGTGGCCGACGCCACCGACGACGGTCAACAAATCGTCGGTGCCGAGGATCGTGTCGATGTGGAAGCGGAGTCCTGGTCGGCCGGCGTGGGTACGCGTGACGGCGCGCTGAACGTCGCCGGGCCCGGTCACCTCCGGGTGTGCATGGTCGACCCGGCAAGCGCGGCACGCATGTGGAGAGCCACCTGTGGGCGGCGGGCCGCCGCGCGGCACTCAGTACGTCTGGATCTCCAGGAGATTCCCGTCCGGGTCGCGCAGGTGTGCCGCCCTCAGCCCCCAGCCCGACAGCTCCCGGGCCGGCGCCACCAGGACCCCGCCATGCCGCCGGCACAGCGCGACCGCCGCGTCAACCGCCGCCGCGTCCGCAACGGGTACCACGAGGGTCGCACCGCCCGCGGCAGGAGCCGGCGGTACCTCACCGACGAATGCTTCCCGCCGGATCACGGCGAACGCGGTCGCCCCCTCGAGCGTGTCCCAACTGGCGTAGCCGGACGCTGCGTCACCGCGCGCGAGCACATACCCTGTCAGCTCGGGCAGTACGGCCGCGTAGAACGCGAAGACGGCCGGGTAGTCCCCGGCGAGTACGCGCGGATGCAGAGCAAACATGCGTACCAACCTACTGGCCAGGTTCCCTGAACCAGGTCGGATGCCGGCGTTTCCTGCTCATCGGTGCGGTCGGCTTCGCCACGGTGTCCGTGTTCCCGCGTGGCATCCGGTGTCGGCATTCGGCACAGTGCGCAGCCCTCCGTTTGTCCTCCTGGGGCTGCCGGGCTTGTCCGGCCGCTGCCCTGGACAGTGGCCGATCGGACAGCGAACTGTCCGCCTCTTCGGCGCGAGGTTCGAATGAGAGAGCGGCTGTTCACGCTTCGTCCAGGACCGGAACCAGAACTGTCGTGGACGGGCCCTGGTGTCATCGCGTCGCGGGATGCCGTCACGCCCGGCCTCCCAGGCAGGGCTGCGCGCGAGGGCCGCGGAGACCCGACTTGGCGGTTCCGGACCACCCGGGGCCGGGCAGTCCCTCCTCGGCGACGTTGGAGGAGACCCATGCGGTGCGGCCCCAGCCGTGCGGGCGCAGGCTCGGCAGGACAGCGCGGACCTGGGCGGCGACACCGATCGGCTCGGCTCCGGTCATGGCCGGCCACTCCGCGAGCGGCACGTCCTCGACGTGGTTGCCGGGGGCCGAAGGACCGTCGCCGCCCCGGCGGCCGGCACTGGCCCAGCGTCCACGGGCTCCACGTCCTTCAGGCCGAGTACGAAGAACCCTCGCGTCCGCGTACGCGGCGCGCAGGTCACTCCACTGCCGAGGCGAGGGGCTGCTCGCTCCAGATCGTCTTGCCCCGCTGGCCGTAGCGGCTGCCCCAGCGGGTGGTGAGCTGAGCCACGAGGTACAGGCCGCGGCCTCCCTCGTCGGTCCAGCGGGCCCGGCACAGCCGCGGCTGGGTGTTGCTGGGATCGGACACCTCGCAGATCAGCACGTTGCCGCGGATGAGCCGTAGGACGATCGGGCCGCCCGCGTAGCGGACCGCGTTGGTGACAAGTTCGCTGACGATGAGTTCCGTGGTGAATGCCAGGTGGTCCAGGCCCCAGGCAGCCAGTTGCCCTGTGGCGGCCTCCCGGGCCTCGGCCACGATGGCCGGGTCGGCGGGGTACTGCCAGGCGGCGGTCGAGTCGTCCGGCAGCGCCCTGGTACGTGCGAGCAGCAGGGCCACGTCGTCCCTGGACGGCATCTCGGTTGCCCGGGAGAGCAGGGACCGGCCGATTCCGTCCAGGGACGGAACCCCGTCGCCGGCACATAGCGTTGCCATGCTTTCGACCAGCTGCGACATCCCGTCTTCGATGTCCTGCCCGTCGAGGGTGACGAGACCGTCCGTGTACAGGGCGAGGATGCTGTCCGGCTCCAGTCGGAGGTTCGTCACCTCGAACGGCATGCCGCCCACTCCGAGGGGTGGGCCGGGCGCGATCTCGATCAGCTGGGCCGTGCCGTCGGGGTGGACCAGAACGGGTGGTGGATGGCCGGCGCTGGCCAGCGCGCACTGGCGGCTGACCGGGTCGTACAGCGCGTACAGGCAGGTCGCACCCGTGACGCTCGGCTGGGCGGGGCCGCCTTCCTCAGCGAGTTGCTGGACCAGGTCGTCGACGTGGGTGAGCAGTTCGTCGGGTTCCAGTTCGAGGTCCGCGAGGGTCTGCACCGCTGTACGCAGCCGCCCCATGGTCGCCGTGGCGTGCAGACCGTGTCCGACGACGTCGCCCACGACAAGTGCGACGCGGAACGACGGCAGCGGGATCACGTCGAACCAGTCACCGCCGATGTCGGCCCCGCCTCCGGCGGGCACATAGCTGCCCGCCGCCTCGACCGCTGGAATGTCGCTGGTGGTACGGGGCAGCAGGCGCCGTTGCAGTGCCACGGAGGCACGGTGCTCGCGGGTGTACCGGCGGGCGTTGTCCACGCTCGTCGCGGCCCGGGAGGCGATCTCCGCCAGGAGTTTCCGGTCCTCCTCCACGAAGGGATCGGGACGGTCGGTTCGCCAGACCACGACGGCGCCGAGCAACAGGCCACGGGCGAACAGAGGAGAGTAGAGGACCGAGTGACCGCGCTCGGGGACGAACAAGGGAGCCAGTTCAGGTCCCAATTGCTCGCTCGCCTCCTGTACGGAGGCGAGGACGGTCTCTCCGCACCGCAGCCTGCGCAGAACGGGTGGGTCGGGCAACGGAGGAACCGACTTGCCCGGTTGTAGAAGCTCGCCGGGGACGGATCCGGTGGCCGAGACCACTGCGGCGCGGCGCAGGTGCCACAGCCCGGCGCCGACCAGCTTGGGGGGCTCGTCGCCCTGGAACACGGCTTCCGCGAGTTCCACCCAGGCCATGTCCCCGAAAGCCGGGACGAGAACTTCGGCCAGATCCTGGGAGGTGCGCAGGACGTTCAGGGAGGTACCGATCCGTTCGGATGCCTCGTGGAGCAGATCCAGGTGGTGGAGGTCCCGCTGCTGGGCTGCGGAGGGCATGAGCATGGTGGCGACACCCGTCGGCTGCCCCTGGCCGTCCTCCAGCCGGAAGGCGGACAAGGACCACTGGCTGCCGTGAGCCTGCGGGGGCCCCACCCGCTGTTCCCACGCGATCAGCGGCACTCCGGTGTCCAGGACCCGGCGCAGCACCGATTCGACCTCCTCCGCGTCCTGCGCGGAGAGTGCCTTCCCCAGAAGGCCGCCCACAAGCGCGGCGGAACCACCGGACGGCCCGGAAGCGGCGGCATTGGTGCGTACGGTGCCAAGGTCCAGACCGCGGATACCGATCTCGATCTGGTTCTGGGCGAACAGTGCCCGCGCGAGAGCGGTGTTCTGGTTCCACATGTCCAGGTACTGGGACGGGAGAGCCAGGACAAGGCTCTGCGACGAGCCTTCCAGCCGCACCACACGAAAGGCGACCTCGACCTGGTCACCGAAGGAGCTGCGGAGCACCGCGCGGCCCGCCGACGGGATCCCGGACTGCTGGGGGCTGTCCCGGCACCGTCCGTGGGAGAGGCGGGCTAGAAGGTTCCGCACCGGGGAGCCGCAGGCTTCCTCGGCCGTGTGCCCCAGCAGGTCTGCTGCCGCCCGGGACCAGCGCAGTACGACGCCCTGATCGTCGACCACCGCGGTCGCGATGTCGTCGAACGAGAACGACCGGCCCCAAGCGTCATCAGTGGATGCGCCCATCCCGCTGTCCTTTGCCTCTACGGAAATACCTCAAGGTAAGTACATTGTGAACAATTCCGGCGCGCGCTGTTGCGCCATCGGGAGCCAAAAACACTCATTGCGACTCCCGGCCGACGGAGACACATCGATGACCGGCGACACATGCCGCCGTACGTGAAGCCGTCCGAAATCGCTGTCGAGCGCCTGGAACGGCCCGGCCCGACGGCGGAGCTCCGCTCGCGGGGGCTGCGGGCTCCGGGTCCGCCCCCGATCTATGCGAGGTGTTGCCGGACCAGGCCGGCCAGTCCGTCGATGAGGGGGCCGGGGTCGACGGACGGGTCGAGCGACCGCTGGAGCAGGTAGCCGTCGATCGCGGCTGTGAGGGTGACCGCGATGACGAGCGGTTGCGTGACTCCCCGGGCGGCGAACCAGTCGCACAACCACTGCCGGAACTCGGCCAGCGAGGCGGCGAGCTCGGCACGCAGTTGCTCGTCGCGGCTCGCGGCGACGAGGGACTCGTACAACAGCAGCAGTTCCGGGTCGCGCGGGTCGTCGGCGGACAGCGCGCGCAGCATGGTTTCGACGGCCGCGACCGGGTCCGCCTGTGCCAGGGCTTCGCCGGCCCGGTCGAGGAAGAACGTCCGGATCTTCCGCACGGCGGCGATGCGCCGGAGTTCGCCGATGCTTTCCACGTGGTAGTGGATCACTCCGGTGTTCACGCCCGCGCGCTCCGCGACCCGCCGGCTGCTCACATCGCCCCAGCCCAACTCGGGAATGAGTGAGGCAGCGGCCTCGATGATCTTTTCGCGTGTGTCCGTCCGGCGCGAGGGTTTCGTGGGCTCGCTGTTCACAGTCGCATTCCCTGGATCAAGATCACCACGTTCACGCCGGCCGAGGCCGGTGCGATCGCTTCGAGGACGAGCAACTGTACCGGCAGACGGTCGGGCACGGCGGGGAAGACCGCACCGAGGCCGGCCGCAAGGACCGCGATGCGGCCGCGGCCCCGCACCAGCGCCGCCACGAGCGCCCGGTGATGGTTCGTCATGGCGAACCCGGCTGCCACGAAGCCGGTGGGCCGAGAGAGGCCGGACATACGTTGAAGCTGTTGTAGCGCCACCGCGGAAGCGGGGAGAAGCCCCTCGTGTCGACCAGCTTCCCCGGGACCATGGAATGAACAGGACCGTTTCCCGTGTCGCCGGTCGATGTGATCGTCGGCGGGACGGTTGCCCGGCCTCGGCCGGCTCGCCGCTCGGCCCGGTCAAACGCCAAGCACCTCGTCGGCGCTGCGGGGCTCTTCGCGCGGCTGCTGGTTGAGCTTGTGGCGCGCGATGGAGGAGTGCCGGTAGACCTCCTTGCGGGCTCGCATGATGTTGCCCAGAGGTGCGTGCTCGGCGGTGACCCGCCATGGGGTGAAGGACAGCGAGTCCATCTTCTCCAGGTTCTGCGGGCCGGAGATGTCCTGCTGCGGCAGCCGCAGCTTCGCCACGGTGACGGACGGCGAGAGCTGTTCGGGCCACTCCACGGTGGTGTCCTCCACCGGCATGCGCTCCAGGTCGGTGCAGAGCTGGATCTGGATGTCGAAGGCGTAGGGCCGCTCCTGCAGTTCGGCTTGCAGAGCCGGCCGGAAGACCTCCTGCGCGGAGGCCGGGTCGATGGCGCGCCGGACCACCGCGGCGGCGGAGGCCGGGTCGGGGGTGATGCGCACCTTGGCGATGTACTCCCCGTGCCGGACCGCGCCCATCGTCCAGTAACTCGACAGCAGCAGGTTGGCCGGAGGGGTCTTGGACAGGCGCAGGAAGGCCAGGAACTCGTCCCATGCCCAGTTGTCCTGGTCCAGCGTTCCTTTTCCGGTCACGAACTCGGTGAAGAAACGATGTGCGCCCGGTCGTCCCTGGGAGAAGTAGGCCGGCGCGTTCAGGAACAGTTCCTGAATGAACAGGTAGTGCTCGACCGTGTTGCAGAAGAAGATCGGTGCGTTGATGTTGGCGTAGTCGAATGTGCCCGTGTCCGGCTCGTCCTCCAGCAGGGTCGGGCCGGGGACGTCGAAGATCTTCAGTGCGAGTCCGGTGGCGGCGCCCAGTCGTGCGTCGGCTCCGGCATGGGGCGAGCCGTTGGAGAAGCGGATGAGCGCGTCGTGGGTTCCCGGTGTCGCGTAGATGCCCTGGCCGTACTCACGGGGAAGCCCGTCCAGGATCTCCACCTCCCCTCGGACCAGGCCGTAGCCCTTGGCATGGGCATCGCGAAGGGCACATCCGGTGCCACCGGCGCTGACCGACTCGGTGATGTAGCTCTCGGTCCTCTCGATCACCGTCCGCAGGTTCTGGTCGAAGTGCGGATCACCGTCTTCGATGTCCGGCGTGTAAGGAACGAAAGGTGCTGCCATGACTACCACCTCTCCTCAAGGACCTCGGTAGGGCCTCGGGCGTGGGAGGGTGCCGTCAGTCCTCCAGTTCAGCGAGCCAGCGCAGGGCACGCAGACCCGGCACGAAGCAGTACTCGCCGCCGCGGGTGACCACGAAGCTGGGCAGGTTCCGCAGGCGGCGCCGGATCGGCTTGTCCGGGATGGTGGCGCTGCCGGTGCCGCCGTGGTGCCCTGCCACCGGGTCCTTCTCGCCGGGGTGGCCGATGAAGTTGCCGTCGTTGACCCACTCGGCCTTGATGAACTCGAACTGTCGCTCAAGATGGGCTCCGACGAAGACTCCGACCAGGCCCCGGTCGGCTCCGTCGTCCTCCAGCACGCCCTCGGGCAGTGGTGGGCCGTAGGTGGTACCGCGGCGGATGAGGCGGTGCATGCGTGCGTCGCCGATGATGGTGGCATCGCGGGGATTGGTGCGGCGGATGTGCGCACCGGCGGGGCACCGGAAGCCTCGGTCGTCGTTCTCCCGGTACAAGAAGTTGTTGACGCGGTGCGGATCGGCCGCCAGCTCCGGGTCGTCGTGTTCCGGTGCCAGGGTCAGCGGCGCTCCGCTGGGCCAGCGCCCCACCATCTTCGCCGCCAGGAGCGCCTCCTCCTGTGCGCTGGAGGCGTTCGCGCGCAGGTACCGGCGCCAGGCCGCCACATCG
The DNA here is from genome assembly GCF_040652135.1 of Streptomyces sp. NPDC048295. Lineage (NCBI taxonomy): Bacteria > Bacillati > Actinomycetota > Actinomycetes > Kitasatosporales > Streptomycetaceae > Streptomyces > Streptomyces sp. NPDC048295. Next base: position 272,189 of record NZ_JBEZLL010000002.1, on the reverse strand, counting down.
GTGTGGATCTTGCGTACGGCCGCGTAGGTTCCGTTGCGCCCCAGCACCTCCGGACTGGGCATGGGCGGCAGGCTGCCGGTCTCGTCGGGGTAGCCGAGGATGAACTCGCCCGCCTTGATGGGAGCTTCCTGCGGGTTGGAGCCGGGCAGCCCGACGCCTTCGATGTTCGGGTGGCTGATGCCGTCGCGGAATCCGAAGGTGGTACGTCCCGTGGGGAGCTGGTGGACGTCCTGCTGCCAGATCACCTGGACACCGGGGGTGTCCTGGTAGGCGACGCGGGCCCGTTCCAGTTCCCTGTCCAGGTGCGCCGCATCGGAGGACAGGGCGCTCAGGGCGATGTGGACGTCGCCCGTTCCGAACGGTGCCTCCCAGTGGGCCGGAGCGCTCTCGCCCACGTCGCCGATCAGCTCCGCCCGGGCGGCCATGCCCTCACGGAACGCCTGCGGAAAGCTGTCCAGCGAGTCCTGCGGCACCCCCAGGGCCCTCAGTCCCTGGTAAGTGAACGCCACAGCCACCCAGGCGTCCTGGCTCCGGTCCGCACCGGGCAGGCCGCCCGGGGTCAACGGGAGCAGCCGCCGCAGCAGGGCCCGCCCGGCGTGGCGGTCCTCGACGCGCAGGAAGATGAACCTTCCCTCGTACGGAACCGGCCGTGGGCGCAGTGCCCCGCTCTGGACGTCGTCGATCTCGACGCCCACGCCGGCTGCGCTGCTGCTGTCCGCCGTGTCCATGTTCGCTTCTGCCTCCGCATCGGTCTCTGTCCGAACAGCTCCACAGCGGCCGACCGACGTGCGTCGAAGCGGGTCCACGGTGTGGTGTCGGCCACGGGGGTCGGCCGTACCCGGGTGCCAGGGCCTGTCCGGCCCTGATCCGGTCTGGCCCGAACGAGAGGCCCTAGGCCGCGGCTTCCTCCATCAGCTTCTGGAAGGCCGGCGTGGCCAGCAACTCGGCGTTCGCCGGGTTGTCCAGCGCCGCACGGAATTCGGAGGTGTCCAGTAGCTCCTGGAAGGCCTCGTCCACGCGCTGGTCCTTCCAGATCTGCTGGACGGTCAGTTCGGGGTACGAGGTGACGAAGACTCCTGCGGGCTCCTGCTGGGAGACGAACCAGTCCTTCACCCCGGGATCGGATACACCGGGGAACCCTTCGGTGTGCGAGAAGACCTTGTCGAAGCGTGCCCCGACCACGGTCTTGGCGAAGTCGTCGATGTAGGTGTCCCAGGAGCCGTCGAAGACGCTGGCGAACATGAACCGGGTGTCGTTGTCGAAGATCACGTGCCGCGCGTCGTGCAGGGTGCCGATCTGACGCAGCGCCGCACGGGTTTCCTCGTCAGCCGTCGCCTCGGCGAGCGCGGCAAGGTCCTCACGCAGCGCATCCGCGTGGCCCGCCTTGATCCTGGTGAAAACGGTGAACTCGCTGCAGACCCCGTCTTTCCTGCCCGGGCGCCCGGGCTGAGCCGACCGAGTCGCACCCGTCGTCGCAGTCATCGGAGATTCTCCTGCCACGGGTCGGTGCGAGGGTCACCGGGCACCCGAATACGGGGCGCCGTCGCCCTCACCTCTTCATCCTGACCGCACACGCGTCGCTCCGCACCCCGGGCCCGGGGCTATGGGAATACCCGGGGGCGGTACGTTGCAGGGCTCCGGCACCGCAGGTCCGGCCCGATCGGTTCGTCAGCGCCTCACAGTGGCCGCATACGGTCCGTGCCCGCACGTACCTCCGGGGTGCGCATCGCCCGCCGTCCGTCACGGTGCCGGGAGGGCGTTCGCGGGGGACGGCCTGCGTTCGGGCCCGATCGAGCACCGCCGCGGAAACGAGCAGGCCAAGGGCTTCGCGCTCCGGGAAGCTCCCGAGGACAGATCCGCGTGGGCGCAGGAACATGGAATGGGGACCTGAGGAATCCGTCGTCGCGTTCTGCGGCAACTGCTTCCGCTCGGCCGGAAAGGGGCAGCCACGCAGCCGTCCGGGTGATCCGCGGCGCTACTGCGGCTCCCCCGTGAGCGGGCAGGAGCGGCGAACCGCTCGGAGGTCCGGAACACCGGGCCGGGCTGCGGACACGGTAGTTCCCGCCGAAGGTCACTCTCCGGCGGGATCACTTGCGGAGTGGTGGCGGCCCGGTTCCGGGGCCCCACGACACGTGTCGGAGGCGTCCACGACGGTTCCGTGGCCGCGCATGCGGACGGATCGGGTCATGCACTCCCACCCGGCCCTGCGCGACTCGGTCACCGCCCTGAACCCACCTGGAGGCGCTCATGGGCACGGTTCTCGGTGACGTACTGGGCTTCGCGGCAGGCGTCGCGGTCAGCCCGCTCCCGATCATCGCGATCATCCTTGTCCTCGCCACGCCTCGGGGACGTCTCAACGGACTGCTCTTCGCCGTCGGCTGGATCCTTGGGCTGTCCGCACTGGGCGCGGTGATGCTGGCGATCGCCTCCCCCGCGGGCGCCTCCGCCCACAATCACCCGGCCGTCTGGGTAGGAGCCCTCAAGCTCGCTCTGGGCGTGCTCCTCGCCCTCTTCGGCGCCCTGCAGTGGCACCGGCGCCCCAGGGATCCCTCGCAGGCCCGGCTGCCGAAGTGGATGGGCGCGATCGACCGCCTCACCCCGGTCAAGGTCTTCGGGCTCGGAACAGCTCTGGCCGCACTCAACGCCAAGAACGCCCCGCTGACCATCGCCGCGGGCGCCACGATCGGCTCGGCAGGACTGCCGGTCGGGCAGCAGATCGCATCGCTGGCCGTCTTCGTCCTGATCGCCACCCTCGGCCTGCTGGCCCCCTTGGGGGTCTTCCTGCTCGGAGGAGAGCGGGCGAAAGCGACACTCGGCAGTTGGAAGAACTGGGCGGCCGAGCACAATGTCGCCGTCATGGCGGTCCTGTTCTTCGTTCTCGGGCTGAAGCTGCTGGGAGACGGGATCTCCATCCTCACTTCCTGACGTTCGTTCGCCGTCAGTGACCGGCGGGTACCGGTCACGCTCACCTGGGCACGTGCACCTGGGGGCGCCATCCCGCGTGCGCGGTGAACGGCGCCCCGGACGCACCGGACCGCCTCGCCCCGGCAGGCCGGGCTGGCGGAACTCGTCCCCGGCGGGCACACTGCCACGGTGCCGGCGGCCGCGCACCACCCCCGGACATGAGGAACTCGGCCCCTGCAGACCCGAACTGACGTCGTTCCTGGAGACCGTATGAGCAGCGCCCTTCTCGTGATGGATGTCCAGCGAGCCGTCGTGGACATCGCCGACGACGGCTCCGGATACCTGCCGCGCCTGCTCAGGGCGATCGATGGTGCCCGAGCGGCAGACATTCCCGTGATCTACGTGGTCATCGCATTGCGCCCGGGCTTTCCGGAAGTCGGGCCGCGTAACAGGGCCCTCACCGCCGTCGCACGGGCGGGGCTTCATGTCGAGGGCGACCCCGGCACCGAGATCCACCCCGATATCGCGCCCCGGCCGGGCGAGGTGGTGGTCACCAAGAGGCGGGCGAGCGCGTTCTCGGGCAGCGACCTCGACGTGGTGCTCAGAGCTCGCGGCATCGACAGCCTCGTCCTCACCGGCATCGCCACCAGCGCCGTGGTGCTGCACACCCTGTGCCAGGCCAACGACCTGGACTTCGGCCTCACCGTCCTCGCCGACGCGTGCCTGGACACCGACGCCGAGGTTCACCGGTTCCTCACCGGGAGCCTGTTCCCGCAATGGGCGGATGTCCTCACCGTCGACGACTGGGTCAAGGCCACCGCGTCCCGTTGACGGACGCCCACGCCGCCCTCTGTCGAGCTCATGGCACTGGCTTCGTTCCTGCCGAGGACCTCGGACGTCGTTCTCCGAGTCCGGTCGGACCGCTACGCGGGCTTCTGAGGCCGGATCGCGCCGCACTGGGCGCAGGACCAGGCCGACCGGGCAAGCCCTAGTATCGGACGGCATGCGCATACTCGTCGTGCAGCACGACTCGCAGCTTGCGGCAGTGATTGCCGCGTGCCTGAACGGGATCGGCTTCGATGTCGAGGTGGTCGCCGACCTCTCCGACGCCGACCTCAAGTTGAGCGGCACCGAGTGTCACGGCCTCGTTGCCGACCGGGCGCAGCCCGACGGAGACGTCCTGCGTCTGGTCGCCGACCACCGCCGGGCCGGCTGGACCCGCCCGGTCCTGATGCTCACCGCGCTCGATTCGCACGCCGAACGTGCGGCCCTCATCGAGCAGGGCGCGGACGACTATCTGGTCAAGCCCTTCAGCACCGCCGAACTGGCCGCCCGGATGCGCAGCCTCTGCCGCGCCCCCGTGGTTCCCGCCCTGGAGTCCCGGCCACGCGTCGGGACCCTGGAATGGAGCCGTCACGACGATGTGTTCACCCGCGCCGGGGTACCACTGCTCTTGACTGTTCCGGAGGCTGCGGCCCTTCGGGCCCTGCTGCTGGCCGGCGGGGCACTGGTGACCCGCGAGCGACTGGCCGAGTACTGCGCTGCCGAAGGGGACCAGCCGGAAGCCTGCCCGGTCGACGCGTTGATCGCCCGACTTCGCCGTCGGCTCGGTCCCCCGGACCCGATCCGGACCGTCCGCCGGATCGGCTACCGCCTGGTCGCCCCTGCCTGACACACGACCCTGGCGATGGCTCTGGACCATCCGCTTCTCTACAGGATCCCCGCACGTTTGAACCGGTGGAACCGATCACGGGTGGGTGGACAAACACGCGTAGCTCCTGACACGTGCGGGCGACCTTGGTCGGGGCCCCGTCCCCAGGAGCTTCGCCGCCTCGCGCAGCCCCGCTTCATTCACCTGGACCTGGCACACCATCAGATGGGAAAAGGGCCATTGCCCACGACTCCGGTCACGGCTGTAGTGGCCGATCCGCGCCAGTGACACTCCTGGGCACCGGGCGCACGCAGTACGGGATACCGTCCGGGAGCCGCCGACGAACGGCGGCAGCGAGAGTGCCCGAGCAGTGCCGGAAGGCCTCCGTCACCACCGAGGGGGAACGTGACGCCGAACTCGAAGAGGCGCTCGGCGATCTCCGTCTCGTCACGGTCGGACGAGTGGAAGATCGCCGAGCTCCGCAAGGCCGTGGACGCCAGGTGTGCGGATTCGACGAAGGCCCGTGACGTCGGACGGCCGTTGTCGGCGCAGCGGCGGCGGCCAGGTCATGGGCTGCCGTACGGACATCCGGTCAGGGCAGACCGAGCACGAGCTGCGGCTCGGCGAGGGAGCGGTGCCGGCCCGTGTGGACGACCGCACCGTGCCCGAGGGGTGGCGCGGCATCGGCGTCCGGACGGGGGCGGCCCGGTCGTCGCCGGTGGTGGCCGCGAGAGCCTGTCGACGGGCGAAGTCGAGGCGTGGATGCCCCGTTCAGCGGCTGACAGCATGGTCTCCGGCACCAGGTTCGCCGGGGGCTTCTACGCCGTGCTCGCCTTGACCCTCTGCCCCACGTGATCCCGAGCCGGCGGTTCGTCGGCACCGTTTCGGTTCCGGCCGCCTCACTTTCTGCCCTCACCAGCTCTGTGGAGGACCTCATGACCATCCATCAGGTAATCACCACCGACTATCACACCGGTGGTGAACCGTTCCGCATCGTCCCCGAACCGCCGGTCGCCATCGAGGGGGCTACAGTCGCCGAACGTCGCATGTTCGCCATCGGCGACCCCGGCGTGGACAACCTGCGCAAGCTGCTGTGCTTCGAGCCCCGCGGACACGCCGACATGTACGGCGGGTTCATCACCCCACCCGATGACGAGGGCGCCCACTTCGGAGTGCTGTTCTGGCACAAGGACGGCTTCTCAACAGCCTGCGGCCACGGTTCCATCGCGCTCGCCGCCTGGGCCGTGCAGACCGGACGCGTCGCCCACGACCCCTCCGGCATCACCACGGTCGTCATCGACGTTCCCTCGGGCCGGGTCACCCTGCGCGTGCACACCGCCGGCGAACAGATCACCGGGGTCGACTTCGTCAACGTTCCCAGCTACCGGCTCGCCGAACGCGTCACCGTCGCCACGTCCTACGGGGACGTCGTCGTCGATGTCGCCTACGGCGGCGCCATCTACGCGCATCTGGACGCCGCCACCGCGGGTCTGGCCGTCACCCCCGAGCACTACTCCGACCTCATCACGATCGGACGCGAGGTCAAGTGGGCGCTCAACGACAGCGAGCATGCCCGTCACCCCGTCGACGACCGCCTCAGCGGCATCTACGGCACCATCCTGTACGACGACCTCGGCAGCGACGAGAACGGCAACCCGTACCAGCGCAACGTCACCGTCTTCGCCGACGGCCAGGTCGATCGTTCCCCGTGCGGCTCCGGCACCTGTTCCCGCGTCGCCGTGCTCGCGGCGACCGGTCGTCTCAAGCCGGGGCAGACCCTCGTCCACGACTCGATCGTCGGCACCCGCTTCCACGCGCGGATCGTCACGGAGTTGGCCGTCGGCACCCACCCCGCCGTCGTTGCGGAGGTCACGGGAAGGGCGTATCGAACCGGTGAGCACCGGTTCGATCTCGATCCCGGGGACGACCTCGGCACCGGCTTCGTCCTGCGGTGACTGCCGTGCCGGCCGGCTGAACACGTGCGTGCGCCGTGCCGGTGCACGGTGTACCGAGGTACGGCAGTGCGATGCCGGTGCCGAGGAGCGGCCGGTGAACGGCGTCCGAGGAGCCGCTTTCCCCGAGGCGTTCGGTGGTGGTGGCGGCGATCGCGGTGCGTACACCCGTCGGCGGGGGCACGGCCGGCCGCCGCGGCGAGTCACCACCGGCGGGAGCGAGGACCGCTATCTGCGGGCCAGCCCGTGGCGGTCCGCCCAGGCGTTGATCGCCGCGGCCAGTTCCTCGGGGCGGTCCTCCGGGGAGTGGTGGCCGGCCGGGCCGTGGCGGGAGACCTCCAGGCCCGCGATGTTCTCCTCGCACCAGGCAACCGTGCTCCGGCCGGTCATCGCGCCCGGGCCCGGCTCGAACGCGGCGAGCAGCTTGGGGACTTCGGGGCTGGCGGCCAGCCAGGCGTCGTAGCGTTCGACGCGGGCCACGACATCGGCCGGCTCACCGTCCAGAGGCATCATCCGCGTCCACGCCAGTACCGGGCGGCGGCTGTGCGGGGTCGGGAAGGGGCGGCGGTAGGCCGCCAGGTCTGCGGGGTCGAGCGGTGTGGCGAGCGTGCCCGGGAGCCCCTCGACGAACAGCGACTTCTCCAGGATCATCTCCTCCCCCACCCCGGGGGTGCGCAGCAGCGCGAACAACTCCCGGCCCGCCGCCGGGAACTCGTCGCCGACCAGCGGCTTGATGATCGTCTCGGTGAAGGCGAGGCCACGGACGCGGCCCGGGAGACGGGCGGCGCGGTCGAAGGCGAGTGCGCCGCCCCAGTCGTGGCCGACGAGGACGGCCTCGGCAAGACCGAGGGCGTCGAACCAGGCGTCGAGGTAGCGGGCGTGGTCGTCGAAGGAGTAGGCGAGATCGGGCTTGCCGGAGTCACCCATGCCGATGAGGTCGGGGGCGAGCAGGCGCCGGCCTGCCGCGGACACCCCTGGTAGGACGTTTCGCCACAGGTGGGAGGAGGTGGGGTTGCCGTGCAGGAAGACGAACGGCAGGCCGTCGGGGTCGCCGGACTCACGGTAGTGGAGGGTGGATTCGAGGACGGGGAGGGTGGGCATCGTGGTGTCTCTTTCGCTTTCCGTACGGGGATTCAGAGGTTGAGGTTCAGGACGCGGTCGACGGCGATCTCGATGACGGCCAGGTCCGGCGGGGCGGGCGGAGCCGCGCGGTAGCGGGCGGTGTAGCGACGGATCGCCTCGGCCAGGCGTGCGGGGTCGTCGGTCACGGTGGCCCGGCCTTCGAGGGTGACCCAGCGAAAGCCGTCCGCCTGGCAGAGTGCGACATGGGCCGACGGGCCGCCCGCCGCCACGTTCCGGGCCTTGCGCGCTCCCGCCCGGGTGGTCACCCGGGCCAGGCCGGTGGCCGGGTCGAAGGTGAATCGGACGGGGGTGACGTGCGGGGTGCCGTCGGGGCGCAGAGTGGTGAGGGTTGCCGTGCAAGGGGCTGCGAGGAACGCCCTTGTGGTGAAGGAGAGTCGGGTCACCGGGCGGCTCACTGCTTCTTCACTCGCTCGCTCCGGGCCGGCTGGGCGAGGTGTGGCTTCACGACCGTGGTGTCGACGCCCATGGCCGTACGGACGTACCGCCGCTCCTCCGGCCCGCTCGGCTCGCTCATGGCCAGGTCGGTGAGGCGGCGGCCGGTCGGTCGGTCCATTGGCGCCGAGGGCTGAGATACGCATGGTGTCGGGTCATCCCATCGTGTGGTTCGCGGAACGCCCTTGACTGTCCCGGTCACCGAACGCAGGCTCAACGCTGATGAATAACGCCGCCCCTGCCCCCGCCCGCACCCGAGGCCGCCCACGCGGCAACCCGCCGACCCGCGAGTCGATCGTCTCGGCGGCCCGTGCGCTGTTCCTGGAGCGCGGCTACCGGCGTGCCACTCTGCGCGCGGTGGCCGGGGCAGCCGGAGTCGACCCGGCGCTGATCACGTACCACTTCGGCTCGAAGAAGGGCCTGTTCGCGGATGTGATGCAGTTCCAGTGCGCCAATGCGCTGGCGGTGGACGACGTCCTCGGCGGGGACCCGGCCACCCTCCCCGACCGCCTGATCGACGCGGTGACCGGCCTGTGGGAGGACGCCGACTTCCGACAGCTCACCGCCCGGGGTGACGAGGCCGCCGAGGTGATCCGCGAGTACCTGGAGCATGAGCTGCTGGCCCGGCTTGTTGAATTTATCGGTGGCCGGGACGCGACCGGACGCGCCACGGCCGTGGTGACGGTCCTCGGCGGCCTCATCTACACCCGCTACCTCAATCCGCTGCCCACCCCCGCCGCCCTCACCCCGTCCGAGACCCGCCGGATCCTCGCCCCGGCACTGAACGCGGCCCTGGCCCCGAGGCCGCGCACTGCGACAACCACCGGTGCGGGCCGCCGCGGCTGACCGGCGGAGACATACCCGACGGCCCGCCCGCACTCGGTGGAATGCGGCATAGGGGGGCGGGGCGGCCCGCACCCGCAGCTCCTCGTGATCAACGGTGTCGCGGATGCTCGCGAGGCCCCGTCGCGCGATCAGGCGGAGCCGGGCTGCCATGAGCACGGCGTGACCGGCCGTCTGCGGGTCCACGCGCCCGGCTGTGTCCACCGAGCCGGCCCGGCCGCGTCGGCGAAGGCGTTCTGCCCGTCGGGCGTCCAACCCCATGGCGCCCCCGGCCACCGGTTGCAGAACCCCGGTCGCGGTGAAGGTCCTGGTGTTGCCGCCTGTCCGACATGCCCGTTCGTGGGCGGCTTCGCGGTCTCGCCCGGCTTCCGTTGCCCGGCGCTGCCGGCCCACTCACCGTGGATCGCCGACCGGACGGGATCGTCATGCCCGGGGCGTACCCCTCCTACAGGCTGCGGGCGGTGATGTCGCCGTGGGCGGTGGTCGCGTGGATGTTCAGGCCGGCGGTACCGTCGGTGTTCTTGAGCGCGTTGTGGATCCGGCCGTAGGAGGTGTCCGCGTCCAGCGAGGCGGAGACACCGCGGGCGGCGCCGACCGAGATCTCGCCGCGCCCGGTGCGCAGCGTGACCGTGCCACGCACGGCCTCGGTGATGCGGAGGTCACCCTTCTGGGTGCTGATCTCCGCAGGGCCGCCGAGGCGGCCGACCGAGACGTCCCCGGACTGGAGGACGAGGCGGGCACATGCGGTCTCGTCGAGCCTGACCGTGCCCTGCGCGCCCTCGATGAAGACGTCACCGAGCCGTCCGACACCCCGGAACTCGGCGAGGGCCGCCTTCGCCTCGATCCCGGAGCCCGCGGGCAGCTGGACCGTCACCTCGATGGATCCGGAAGGGCCGAGAAGCTGGCTCTTCGCCTCCGGGGCCTTGATCCGCAGGACGCCGTCGCCGTACACGACCTCGGTCTGCTCCGCCGCCTTCACATCGCGGCTCCTGGAGGCATTCGCGGGGAGGACCTCGACCGCGGTGTCGGCCCGGTCGGCGGCGATGAAACGGATGTGGCCGGCGGGGACGTCGAGGACGGCGGTCACCGGGGTGGGGGTGTCGAACTTCTGCATCGTGGCTTCCTTCGGCTCGTTGTTTCTGATGACGGAAAAGCTACGTTGCCTTTCTTTATGAGGCAATGAAGTTGTTGCAGATGATTTAGATCATCGCAGCTCATCGCAGATAATTCGTTGCAATGATTTAGACATTCAACGCAACGTCTCTCATTCCGTTCGTTGCAATGAACCGAGGATGAACGCTATCCTGGAGACTCCACGGACCACGAAGGAGACCACGATGCCGGGAGGCAGACTCACCCAGCAGGAACGCCAGCAGATCGCGCTGGGGCTGGCCGACAGCCTCCCCTACGCGGAGATCGCCAGGCGTCTCGACCGTCCGACCTCGACCGTCACCCGCGAAGTCATGCGCAATGGAGGCCCCACCACCTACCGCGCCGACCTCGCCCACCGCGCCACCGAACACCGCGCCCACCGCCGCAGGAAGGCCGCCCCCCGGGACCCCAACACCCCTCCACAGGCCCACGGACGCGATGCCGAAGCAGTACGCGAGTACGAGGAGACGTTCACCACCGTCTTCATGCAGTCGGGGCTTCCCAAGATGACGGCCCGGGTGCTGGCCGGTCTCTACACCACCGATGCCGGCAGTCTCACCGCCTCCGAACTCGCCGGACGCCTCCAGGTCAGCCCGGCGTCCGTCTCGAAAGCCGTCACGTTCCTCGAAAGCCAGGGCCTCATCCGCCGGGAACGCGACGAACGCCGCCGCGAGCGCTACGTTGTCGACGACGACGTCATGTACCAGTCCACGATCGCCGGCGCCCGCGCCACCGCCCACCTCGGTGAGATCGCCCGACAGGGAGTCGACGTGCTCGGCTCCGGCACCCCGGCCGCCGCCCGTCTGGAGAACATCGCCCGCTTCGTCGACTTCGTCTCCGAGAGCATCGCCCGCGCCGCCGACCAGGCCCGCGAGATCCTCCACACCAAACCCGAAGGGGCCTCGGACAGCGATACCTGAGCCGCCGTCGGATCACGGGCAGGCGGTCTCGGCGGCAGCGTTCAGTGTGGAATCACCCAGCGCGGCACCCAGGTCCCCGGGGCATCGTGGCCGGCTGTTGCGGCGGCCAGGTGCGCGCGGAGGGTGGCCAGCGCCGGGTGGGGGTTGTCGCGGTGCCAGATGAGCGAGTGCGGGTAGACGGGCGTCGGGTCGGTCACCGGGATGCGGCGCAGGCCGTGGCCGGCGGGCCAGATGAGACGGGTGTGCTCGCCCATGAAGGTGGCCAGGGCCGGGGTGTCGGCGATGGTGTCGAGGAGCGCGTCGGAGCCGAAGTTGGGGCCGGTCGCCTCGATGGTGAGGCCGAACTCGGCGACGAGGTCGTCGTAGTAGGCACCCCACTCGGTACCGGGGACGATGCCGGGCATCCAGATCCGGTGCCCGGCGAGCTGCGCGACGGTCACCGACCGGGCGCCCGCCAGCGCGTGGGCGGGGCCAGTGAGGAGCTGGAGCGGCTCGTCGACCACCCGGACGGACGCGATGTCCTCGGGGAGGGGCCGGCCGGGCGCGGCGACGGCGCGGAAGGACGCGTCGATCGCACCGGAGCGGATGGCGGTGACGGCCGCCTCGATCTCGAACAGCATCACCACGTCGAGGTCGGTCCCGGGGTGCGCGCGGTGGAAGCCGCGCATCAGGCCTGACGCCGCGCCGCGCGAGTTGATCACGTCGACGCGGAGCGGACGGTGCCCTGTGCGTACGGACGCGACCGCGCGCTCGGCGACGCGCAACATCTCGCGCGCGTGGGGCAGGAACGCCTGCCCGTCGATGGTGGGCTCGGAGCCGCGCCGCGGCATGCGGGTGAACAACCGTACGCCGAGATCGCGCTCCAGCGCGGCGATGCGCTTGGAGACGGCTTGCTGGGTGATCGACAGGTCGTCGGCAGCCTTCTGGAACTGGCCCGCTTCCGCGACGGCGACGAAGGTGCGTACGGCTTCGAGATCCATGACAAGCCACCTTAGTTAACAACAGACGGTTGTGAAGAGAAGGCATGGCAGTTGTTTGACCTGCTCTTGCCCCGCCCGCTTAGCTCTCATCGGTCAACGCTGGTTTGTTCGGATGGGACGTCGAGGGGAGCGGGCCGGGCATGGTGGACAGAACACGACTGGGTCGGCAGTTCGGCTGGCTGTGGGCGGCATACGCGGTGAGCGCGTACGGGTCCGGGCTGGGGTTCGGGGCATTGCCACTGATCGCGGTGCTGGTGTTGCATGCCGGCCCCGCCGAGGTGTCCGCACTGTCCGCGGTGGGGCCTGCGATGGGCGCGCTGATCGCGGTGCCACTCGCGCCGTGGGTGGAGTTCCGGCGCAAGCGCCCGGTCATGATCACCATGGACCTGACCCGGTTCGCGGCCATGGCGACGATCCCGGTCGCCTATGCCTTCGGCCTGCTCGGTTTCGTCCAGCTCCTCGTGATCTCGGTCGTGGTCGCCGCGGCCAAGATCGCGTTCAACGCAGCCAGCGGCGCGTACCTCAAGGCCCTCGTCCGGCCGGAGGACCTGCTCGTGGCCAACGCGCGGTTCGAGTCGACGAACTGGAGCTCCATCGCGGTCGGACCACCGCTTGGCGGGGCGGCGATCGGCCTGTTCGGGCCGGTCACCACCGTGGTGGCCGACGCACTCAGCTACCTGTTCTCCGCGCTCGGCATCACCGCGATCCGCGGCCGGGAGGAACCACCGCAGCCGAGCGGCAAGAACCCGGTCCGGGCGGGCGCGGTACTTGACGGCTGGCGACACATCATGGGCGATGCCGGTCTACGGGCGCTCTACCTCAACCAGATGCTCGTCGGCGGTCTGATCATGGCCACCGAGCCGCTGCTGGCCGTACTCCTGCTTCGCCAGCTCGGATTCCCGCCCTGGCAGTACGGCCTCGCCTTCGCCGCCCCCTGCGTCGGCGGACTCATCGGCTCCCGGCTGGCCCGCCGTGTCGTGGCCCGCCACGGACGGCAATGGGTCTTCCGGACCGTCGGCACCCTGCGTGCCGTCTGGCTGATCGGCCTGGCCTTCGTCCGTCCCGGCGTCGTCGGCCTCGTCACCGTGATAGCCGTCGAGCTGGCGATCATCATCAACATGAGCCTGTACACCCCCGTGCTCGCCACCTACCGGCTCGAACGCACGCCCAAGCATCTCGTCGCCCGCACCCTGACGGCCTGGTCGATCGGCCAGCAGGCGTCCATCGCCGTCTTCACCGCGCTCGGCGGGCTGCTCGCCGACGTCACCGGCCCGCGCACCGCTCTCACGGTCGCGGGACTGCTCATCCTGGCCACCCCGCTGCTGCTGCCCCGACACGGCCAGACATCGCAGCACGAGCCGGAGCCGTCCCGCAGCCACTCATGACATCACGCCGCTCAACTCACCGCTGAGGCACGCAGGCCGCAGCCGGTCCGCCGGTGCGCGTCCGCGCCGGCCGGGCACCCCACCAGCAAGGAGAACACTCCCGTGAGCACTGCCCCCGCACTCGATCCCGAGCACACCGCACTACTCGTCCTGGATTTCCAGCCCGCGATCCTGGCAGCTCTGCCCGGAGGCGGGAGCTGCGAAGCCCTGCTCGGTCGCGTGGAAGGGGCCGTAGCCGACATCCGTGCCAAGGGCGGCACCATCGCCCACGTACGTCTCGGCTTCACCGAGACCGACTGGGACGCGATCCCGGCCGTCAACAAGTCCTTCGCCCCGCTGGCCCGACACCGTGTCATGCACCACGAGGATTCCACCACAGCCATCAACGAGCGCCTCGCTCCCCGGGACGGCGACATCGTCGTGCGCAAGATCCGCTACGGCGCAATGTCCACCACCGACCTCGATCAGCAGCTGCGCGAGCGCAACATCACCACTCTCGTCGTCTCCGGCGTCAGTACCAGTGGTGCCGTCCTGTCCACGGTCATCGACGCGGCCGACCGCGACTACCAGCTCTACGTCCTGTCCGACGGCGTCGCCGACCCGGACGCCGAAGTCCACAACGCCCTGCTCCAGCGGGTTCTCCCCTCCCGGGCCCACGTCATCGACACCGCCGAGCTGCGCACCTTGCTCGGGGTTTCCTGACCCACGACGAACGGGTCCCACCCGCGGGCACCGCCGTACTCACCCGGTACGGCGCTGCCCGCACTCCGGTACCGGCCCGGCGGCAGCCCGGAGCTCACACGGCCACGCGCAGCCCCCCCACGGCCTCCTGCCGACCGGCTCCGCGGAATCCGTGGACCGACGCCCACCCCGTAGACGTACGCGGGTCCCGACGCCGGAACCGGCCCAGCCCGTTCCCGAGCGGGAGAAGTTCAGAGATCCCTGCGGATCACCCAATTCGTCCGGCGTTGAACGCCGGCTCGCGTAAGGTGCCCCAGTCATCGAGGCGAAAGGCGGTCGTGGGCGTGGCACCAAGGAAAGTGACGCGGGATCAGCTGGCGGGTGCGGCGCGGGCCGCGCTGGGTGGCGGGCGCCGGCTGGAGGCGGTCGAGCGCCTCTCGGGCGGCACCACGAAGGGCGTGTACCGGCTGACGATGGACGACGCCACGACGGCGATCGCCTATCTGTGGGAGGACTCCGAGAACTACTGGCCGGCCACCGAGCACGACGGCGACCTCACCGACCCGTTCTCGCCCGGCATCGGGCTCGATCTGTTCGAGGCCGCGCACGCGCGGCTGGCGGCGCTGGGTCTTCGGGTCCTTGAGATCCACCTGGCCGACCGGGACCACACCCATTACCCGGCCGACCTCGCAATCGTCGAGGACGTGCCCGGCGAGAACCTGATGGACCTGCGCGACCGCGACCCTCGCGCCGCAGAGCCGGCCATGAGGCGCCTCGTCGAGAGTCTGGCAATGATGCGCGGCCACCGGGCGCCGTCCTTCGGCAAGGTCGCCCTGATCGACGCGGGCGGCACATCACGGCCGGCCTCGTGCGAGCAGGCAGCGCTCGCCTTCGCGCTGCGCTGCCTCGCCGAGGCGACCGCGCGCGACCACAGGATCGCCGACGCCCGCGATCAGCTGGAGGAGCGGCTGCGTCAGCTGGCCGCGGCGGTACGGCCACGCGCCGAGTACTCCGTCGTCCACGGCGAGCTGGGCCTGGACCACGTCATGGTCGACCGGGACGGCCGGCCCGTCGTGATCGACATCGAGAACCTGCTGTACTTCGACGTCGAGTGGGAGCATGTGTTCCTACGCCTGCGCCATACCGCCGGCCAGTACCAGCAGCTGACGGTGGACGGCCTCGACAAGGACCGTCTCGCGCTCTACAAACTCACCCAGCATCTGTCGCTGACAGCCGGCCCGCTGCGCCTGCTCGACGGTGACTTCCCCGACCGGGAGTTCATGCTGGGCGTCGCCGAGCACCACCTGAACGAGGCGCTGGCGCTGGTCGCGTCGGGGTGAGAACGCGACCAGCGGGTTCATGCCGGTCAGCGGACCGGCGGGGTGAGGCCGCAGCGTCGGGGACCCGGCCGCTGCAACAGAACTCGGCGCGCCCCGGCCGATGCACGTGCGTGCCGGTAGGCAGAGTGTTCGCCAGGACCTCGGCCGTGCCCGGGCCGGGCTGCACGCGCAGGACCGAGAGCTGCGGCACCCCAGGTGCGCGGCCGGCCTCACAGCGTCCGAGGGGTGTCCGAGGCTGCGGTTACGATCCCGGTCATGCGTCTTGAAGATCAGCTGGACAGGCTGGCCGAGCTGGGACTGCCGCTCGCGGCCGGCCGGACCGTGGACGAGTTGCTGTGCTCGTGGTCCCGGGAGGACTACGAGCGCAAGCCATTCGACCTGCTGCTGTTCGCGCTGGGCTGCGCGGTCGAGGACGAGCCGTGGGAGCGCTGGTTCTGCGACCGGGCGTGGCACTTCGACACCGAGTGCGTCCGCGGCCGGGGTTCGTACGTGGCGATCGCCCGGCAGCTGTGCCGCATCGCGGGCCTGCCGGACGCCCTGTCCGGCCTGCGGGACCACGTCGACCTCGGGTCGGAGGAGGCGTGGATCGAGTACACGGCCGATGGCAGGCGGGTCACGTGGCCCATCGAAGTCAGGGACGACTGGGCCGACCTGATGGTGGTCGGTTACCTCATCGACGAGCTGGACCACGGGGACCGGCACTTCCACGTCCGCCACAACGGCCAGGCCATGACGTTCTTCTTCCTCGACGACGAAGCGGCGGCACGGCTCAACGAGTTGGCCGGAGAAAAGGCGGTCGCCCCATTCCCGGGATGACGGCCCGCACGCCACGGAATGCCGCTCGCCGCGCAGGCCGGTACATGGACGCCGTGGCCGGCCGGCTGCGCGCGGACGAGTGCCGACGTCCCCCCGTTGCAGAGCGCGCGGCCAACTCATCGAGTTGCCACTGAGCACCAGCACAGACCACTCCCCACGTGCCCGTCGCCCGGACGCGCTCGAAGCTTGGGGTCACAACACTCCGCTCCGGAGAGCGCGGACGCACCGCAGCCCGCGGACGTCGCTCCCGTCGGGTCGCCGCACAGGAATCCTGGATGGGCGGCAGCGCCCGGAAGGCGAGCCAGAACCGCTCGTGATTCCTGCTCGGCTTCCGTGGCACGCGCGCTCAGCGGTCACACGGAGCCGAAGAAGCGGCCCCACCGGCTGGGCCGGCTGGAGCGAAGAAGGCTCGGTCCGTCGCAGCCGAAGGCGGTCTTCGTCATGCCACCGTCCTGATGCGCTGGATACGCACCGGCCCACAACAGGTGGTCGGAGACCTCATCGGTTCACGGTGGCCGACGCCCGCCTTTGAAGCGCCGTCCTTCCCGAGGTCCCGGCCGGGGGCACCGTGTCGAGGCCGGTGCCCATCCGTTGCTGCTCGGTACCGCGGCTTCCTCGGACCAGGACCGTCGGGCACAGCGGGGCAGGGCTCGGACCCGTACAGATTTCGATGCTCAGGCGTGAATGGCTTCATCATCTTCCATTCACGGGAGTGCGACTGCCAGCATCGGCGCACCGCCACCCGTGAGGGAGAAATCCAATGAATCGTCCCCGTTCTCTGCGCTGTCTGGCAGCCCTGGCCGCAGTGGTCCTCATGGCCACCGCCTGTGGGCGTTCCGGTCAGGGCGACGCCCCGTCCGGAGCCGAGTCCCGGGCCGCCTCCGGCCGGACCGCGGCCGAGCTGCTGCCGGCCCAGTACCGGCAGAAGGGTGTGCTCCGGGTGGCCACCGCGGTCGGCTATCCGCCGATGGAGATGTACGAGTCCGGCACCACCCGGCTCACCGGCGTCGACCCCGATCTGGCCAAGGCCCTTGCCGAGCGGCTCAAGCTGAAGCTCGAACTCACCAATGCCGCCTTCGACGGGCTGATCCCCGGGCTGGAGTCCGGACGGTTCGACCTGGTCATGTCGTCCATGACCGACAGTGCCCAGCGGCGCCAGGCGGTCGACTTCGTCGACTACTTCCGCACCGGTGGCGTCATCATGACGAAGCAGGGCAACCCGCAGGGCATCAAGTCGCTCGCGGACCTCTGCGGCAAGACCGTGGTCCTCGCCAAGGGCAGCTCCAACCTCCACATCGGCGAGGAACAGAACGCCAAGTGCCAGGAGAAGATGCGGATCTCGCAGAGCGAGGACGCACCGACCGGGCTGCTGCAACTGGACAGCGGACGAGCGGTCGCGACCATCGTCGACTATCCCGTCGCCAAGATGTTCACGAAGAAGAGCAGCGCGTACGAAGTCCTGCCGGAGCAGTACGGCACCGCCCCCTGGGGCATCGCCTCCGCGAAGAGCCAGGGCGGACTGCGTGACGCCGTCCACAAGGCCCTGCAGGAACTCATCGACAACGGCCGCTACCGGAAGATCCTCGAAACCTGGGGAGTCGGCGACAGCGCCGTGACCGAGGCGACCGTCAACGACGGGCAGTGAGAACCGATATGAACCACCAGAAAATACCCGGCTCGCCCCCCGGAGGAGAGCCGGATGTCATCCACGCCGACGAAGCGCCGCAGGAGGACGACCTCTCCCTCCAGGTGACCGGACGCCCTCGCCCCGGGCGCTGGTTGGCGGTCCTCGCCGCCACGCTGTTCGCGGTGTGGCTCGCCTACACCGTCATCGTCAACCCCAATCTTCACTGGGACATCGTCGCCAAGTACCAGTTCGACGGCGTGATCCTCGAAGGCCTCTGGGTGACCGTTCAGCTCACCCTGGTCTCGATGGTTCTCGGCATCGCCATCGGCATCGTCGTCGCGGTGATGCAGCTGTCCGACAGTCCGGTCCTGCGGCTCACCGCGGGTGCCTACACCTGGTTCTTCCGGGGCACCCCGCTGCTGGTCCAGCTCATCTTCTGGTTCAACCTGGCCCTGCTGTTCCCGGAGATCAGCATCGGAATCCCGTTCGACGGCCCCAAGCTCATCAGCTGGCAGTCCAACCAGGTGATCACCGGATTCGTGGCCGCGCTCCTCGGTCTGTCCATCAACGAGGGCGCCTACATGGCCGAGATCGTGCGGGCGGGCATTCAGAGCGTGGATCCCGGCCAGCGCGAAGCAGGGGCCTCCATCGGGATGTCGAACCGCCGGATCCTGTCCCGGATCATCCTTCCGCAGGCGATGCGCGTCATCATTCCGCCGTTCGGCAACCAGTTCATCTCCATGCTCAAGACGACCTCGCTGGTCTCGGTCATCGCCGGGGCCGATCTGATGACCGTGTCCCAGCACCTCTACCTCGCCAACTTCGAAGTGGTCGCGCTGCTCCTCGTGGCCTCGCTCTGGTACCTCGTGCTCACCACGATCGCCACCGTCGGCCAGCACGCCGTCGAGCGCCGCTACAGCCCCGGAGCCGCTCCCGTGCTACGGAGCAGGGTCCTGGCCAATCTCAGGCCCGGACGCACCAAGAAGGGAGCAGCGGCATGAACGACGTGATCCTCAGGGCCCGCGGGGTCCGTAAGAGGTTCGGTGACACCGAGGTGCTCAAGGGCATCGACCTCGATGTCCGCAGCGGTGAGGTGCTCTGTGTCATCGGTCCCTCCGGGTCCGGGAAATCCACACTGCTGCGCTGCTTCAACCACCTTGAGCGGATCGACGCGGGGCGGGTGTGGATGGACGGCGAGCTGGTCGGCTACGAACAGCACGGCCCGTCCGGCCGGGTGCTTCGCGAGCGACGCGCCCGGGACGTCCGGCGGCAACGCGAGCGGATCGGCATGGTGTTCCAGCGGTTCCACCTGTTCCCGCACCGCACAGCGGTGCAGAACGTGATGGAGGGTCCGGTCGCCGTCAAGGGCCTGCCCCGTGCCCAGGCGGAGAAACAGGCCCGCGAGCTGCTGGCCGATGTCGGTCTTGCGGACCGGGCGGACCACTACCCGGAGCAGCTGTCCGGCGGACAGCAGCAGCGTGTGGCGATCGCCCGCGCACTGGCCATGGAGCCCACCCTCATGCTCTTCGACGAACCCACCTCCGCCCTCGATCCCGAACTCGTCGGCGAGGTGCTCGGCGTCATGCGCGATCTGGCCCGCAGCGGGATGACGATGGTCGTGGTCACTCACGAGATGGGCTTCGCCCGCGAGGTCGCCGACCGGGTCCTGTTCATGGACCGCGGCGCCGTCGTCGAGGCCGGGAGCCCGGATCTGTTGTTCACCGCCCCGCGGCACGACCGCACGCGGGCCTTCCTGTCGACGGTGCTGTGATGGGCCGCCCCCTCGATCTGCTGCTGCGCGGCGGAACACTCGTGGACGGAACCGGCGCACCCGCGCGGGAGGCGGACATCGCGGTGGTGGACGGGCGGATCGCCGTACTCCCCGCCGGGGCTCCCGCCTCGGCCGTCGAGACTGTGGATGTGACCGGGCGGGTCGTCACCCCCGGCTTCATCGATGTCCACACGCACTCCGACGCCCTCGCGGCGCCCCGCGGAGCCGGCGGTGCCACGGCGCCGATCGACGACCTCCGTCTCGCTCCGCTGCTCCAGGGCGTCACCACGGAGATCTCCGGCAACTGCGGTACCAGCCTGTTCCCCTCGCTCCCCCGGCGGCTGCCGGACCTCGCCGAGCATCTCAGGGTGACGTTCGGGCTCGGACCGGTGCGGCCCGCCGTGGACTTCGACGCGTTCGCCGCCGGGCAGGACCCCGCCCTGCGCCGCACCCATATCGCCTCGCTGGTAGGCCATGGCACACTCCGCGCCGGAGTGATGGGCTTCGAGGCCCGGCCGCCCCGGCCCGACGAGCTGGACACCATGTGCGCCCTGCTCGACCGGGCGCTGGCCCAGGGGGCGGCCGGTCTGTCCACCGGGCTGATCTACCCTCCTGGTACCTACGCCGACACCGAGGAGATCGTCGCGCTGGCCAGGGTCACCGCCCGTCACGGCAAGCCCTACGTCACCCACTTGCGCGACGAGATGTCACAGGTGGAGTCCGCCCTGGAGGAGGCCCTGGAGATCGCGGTGCGCTCCGGCGCCCCCCTGCAGATCTCCCACCACAAGACCGCGGGCCGGCACGCCTGGGGTGCCACACTGCGTACCCTGCCGCGTCTGGAACGGGCCCGCGCCGAGGGCGTGGACGTGCTGTGCGACGTATATCCGTACACGGCGGGAAGCACCGTCCTGCATGCCATGCTGCCCCCGTGGGCGAGCGAGGGCGGCGTCGGCGCCCTGCTGGAACGGCTGCGCCGCGCCGAGACGCGCGACCGGATCAGATCGGACATCGACCGGGGCGTCGAGGGGTGGGAGAACACGGTGGGAAACGGCGGCTGGGACCTCATCTCGGTGGCCGCCGCACAGACGCACCCCGAGGCCGAGGGGCGCAGCATCGCCGACCTCGCGGCCGAGCGCGGCGTCGATCCGGTCGACCAGGCGTGCGATCTGCTCCTGGCCGAGCAGGGCGAAGTGACCATCATCAGTCATTCCATGCGGGAGGACGACGTCCGCCGGGTCATCGCCAGCCCGTTGTCGATGATCGGATCGGACGGCGTCCCCAAACCCGGGCGCCCGCACCCGCGCTGGGCGGGGAGTTTCGCCCGGGTGCTCGGCCGTTACAGCCGCGACGAGCAACTGCTGCCGCTGGAGAGCGCGGTGCACAAGATGACCGGACTGCCTGCCGGGCGGTTCGGCCTCACCGGCCGCGGCACGGTCCGCGACGGTGCCCTCGCCGATCTCGTCGTGCTCGACCCGGCGTCGGTGCGCGACACCGCCGACTTCGACCGCCCCCTGCTGGCACCCGAAGGCATCGATATCGTCGTGGTGTCGGGACGGATCGCGGCAAGAGATGGCCGCCCGACCTCGGCGCGGGCGGGAGAAGTGGTGAGGATCCGATGAGTCTGGCCCAAGTGGCCGCGGCGGCACGGCGTTCGGCCGCGCTGCCGCTCACCCTGGCCGTCGCCGCCGTCGACATCGACGGCGGCGGCGCGGTGGGGGTGGACGAGCGCACCGTGCTGCCGGTGGCGTCCGCCTCGAAGCTGCTGCTGCTCGCCGAGGTCGCGCGTCGGCTGGACACCGGGGAGCTGTCCGCCGACCGGGTCGTGGAGGTGCTGGACGAGGACCTGGCGGAAGGGACCGGTCTGCTGCGCCGGCTGAGCGGGCGCGGCTGGACCGTCGAGGATCTGGCCTGGCTGACCGCCTCGGTGAGCGACAACACCGCGACCAACGCGCTGTTGCGTCTCGTGGGCCCAGAGTCCACGGCCCGGCTCGCAAAGGAGCTCGGGCTCGATCACCTCACGCTGCACGACAAGGTCCGCGACGTCCGTGGCCCGGGCGTGCCGCCCGTCTTCGCCACCGGCACCGCACACGACCTGGCGCGGCTGGTGACACACGCGGTGCGCGGCACCATGAGCGGCCCGGCGTCCTCGGCCCGGCTGCTGCACTGGATGCGCTCCAACACGGACCACGGTCTGGTGCCCGCGCTGATCGACCACGACCCGTACGACCCGGGCTTTCCCGAGCCGCTGCGCGACGGGTTGCTGGTGGCCAACAAGACCGGCACCGACACCGGGGTCCGTGCCGACGCCGGGGTCATCATCGGCAGGCGCCGGCTGGCGTACGCGGTGGTGGCGCACTGGGACACGGCGCTGGGCCCGAGCACCGAGCGGGCCGCGGTGCATGCCATTCGGGACGTGGGCCGGACCCTCGCGGCCTGTTCCGGGCGCGCGGCCGACGCCTGAGAAGCGGCTCGGCCCCGAGACGCGGTGGTCGTGACCGGCGGACCGGTCACGACCACTGCACCTCCAGCAGCGACCGGATCTCCTCGGCGGCCGACCGCAGTTCCGCGAGGAAGATCCGGAGCAGCGGGTTGCGGTTGGTGGACCGGGTGGCGACCCCGATGCGCCGGTGCAGCCGGGGGTGGTCCAGCCGGCAGACGTGCACGCCGGTGGTGTCGCCGAGTCCGAGGGCCGGGACGAGTGCGATGCCCATGCCCGCGCGCGCCAGATTGATCGTGACCTGGTAGTGATCGCTGCGGCAGCGGACCCGGGGCCGGAATCCCTCGGCCGCGCACGCGCGTTCCAGGACCGGTTCGCCGGTGTGGCCGCCGTGCGTACCGATCCAGCTCTCCCCCTCCAGGGCGGCGAGCCGGACCGTGGCGTGCCGCCCGAGGCGGTGCCGCAAGGGAAGGACCACCAGCTGCGGCTCATCGAAGAACATCTCCACGTCCACGGCCGCCTGCCGGCACCAGGGGTCCAGTGGATGCTCGAAGACGACAGCGGCGTCCAGTCGGCCCGCCTCCAGGTCGGGCACCAGCTCGTGCGGCTGCCCGAGGATCAGTTCCAGCTCGACCTGGGGCCGGTTCGCCGCGAACCCCGACAGGGCCCGGGGCAGCAGCTCCAGGCCCGAGGACGCGAAGAAGCCCAGCCGCAGGACACCGGCCTCCCCCTCGGAGTGCGCCCGCAGGTCGTCCTGCGCGACGGCCATCAGGTCGGCGACCGCCTGCGCGTGCTCGGCCAGTCGCACCCCGGCCGCGGTCAGCCGCAGGCTCTGCGGCTGACGTTCCACCAACGCCACGCCGAGCTCCTGCTCCAGCCGGGCGAGTTGATGCGAGATCGCGGACGGGCTCAGATGCAGCGCCTGGGCCGCGGCCACGATGGTGCCGGTACGGGATATCTCCAGCAGGACGAGCAGTCGGGCACTGTTCAGCATCGGGTCAGATTAGGCCGTGCCGACGTACTGCGCCGCTCCGGCACCGGACCGGCCCGACTCCGGCGCGAGGAGCGCGGCGGGCTCGTCCACGTCCAGGCGCAGCAGGTCCTCCTCGGTCTCCCGGCGCACCACGGTGCGGGCACGGCCGTCGCGTACGAAGACGACGGCCGGGCGCGGCAGCTTGTTGTAGTTGGAGGCCATGGCGTATCCGTAGGCGCCGGTGACCGGCGTGGCCAGGAGATCACCCACCGCGATGTCGGCGGGCAGGGCGGCCTCGTCGACGATCACGTCGCCGCTCTCGCAGTGCTTGCCGACCAGCCGTGCCCGCATGGGCCGGAGGGCGCGCGGGCTGCGCGGCAGGAACACCTCGTAGCGGCTGCCGTACAGGGCGGGGCGCAGGTTGTCGCTCATCCCGCCGTCCACACCGATGTACGTCCGGACGCCCTCGATCCGCTTGATGGTGCCCACCCGGTAGAGGGTCAGCCCGGCGCGGGCGGCGATGGACCGGCCGGGCTCCACGGTCACCGGGAAGCCCCAGCCCGCGTCGCGTACCGCGCCCCGCACCCGGGCCGCCCATTCGGCGAACGACGGCGGGGTCTGTCCCGCCTCGTACGCGACGCCGAGGCCGCCGCCGACCGTGAGCCGTTGCATCCGTGTGCCGACCGCGAACCGGGCGACGGCAGCGGCGCCGGCCGCGAGCTCCGCCGTGTCCAGCACCTGCGAGCCCACATGCGCGTGGACACCTTCCAGGATCACCGCCGAGGAACCGGCGGCCCGGCGCACAGCGGCCGTGGCGGTTCCGCCGGCGAGGCCGAAGCCGAACTTCGAGTCGTTGCCACCGGTCCGGATCGCCTCGTGCGCACCGGCGGCCACTCCCGGCGCCACCCGCAGCTGGACCCGGGCGGGCGGCAGGTGTTCCTCGGCGTACAGGCGCTCGATGCGGTCCATCTCGTCGAAGCTGTCGACCACCACGTGCCGTACCCGGGCTGACATGGCCGTGCGCAGTTCCGCCTCGTCCTTGTTGTTGCCGTGCAGGACGATCCGCCCGGCCGGCACCCCGGCGTGCAGAGCGACTCGCAGCTCGCCGCCCGAGGCGACATCGAGCAGCAGCCCCTCTTCATGGGCCAGCCGGGCCATGGCCGTGCACAGGAACGCCTTGGAGGCGTAGGCGACGTTGTCCCGGCCGAAGGCGGCGACCGCCTCCTGGCAGCGTCGGCGCAGATGCTCCTCGTCGTACACGAACAGAGGTGTTCCGAAACGCCGCGCCAGTTCGGTGAGCAGGACGCCACCGACGGCCAGCCCTTCCGGACGGAATTCGGATGTGCCGGGCAGCAGGCCCGTTTCGATGGCTGACGTCATGCGTTCCTCCCCGGAAGCCGGTCCGCAGCCATCCTGCGGCCTGAACAGGGGGTCATAAAAGCGCATTCTTCTATGGCTGAGCCTCACGACTTTCGATGCTCGTGCGGTGCGGACCGCCCGGTCCGACGGCGGAACCGGGACCGGGCGCACGGCGCCTCTCGGGTCGGTCGCGCCGGAGGGTGTCCGTCTCCGGCACGACGCCGCCCACGGCGTGCCCGTCCGCCGGTCCGTTGCCGGCCGCTCCGCCACTGCGCACGTCATCGGTGAAGTGCGGCCGCTGCTCGCCGGGGCACCCTCACACGGTGGCTCCTCCGTCGACGGGGATGCACGCCCCCGTGATGCCGGAGCCGGCGTGGGAGGCGAGGAGCAGGACTGCGGCGGCGACCTCCTCGGGCCGGGTCAGGCGGCCGGTCGCGGTGCGGCCGGTGAAGTGGCGGACCAGGCCGGGGTAGTCGGTGCCGAGAACACGTGCGGCCCGGGGGCCCTGTTCGGTGAACCAGTCGGTCTCGACGGCCCCGGGGCACACGCAGTTGGCGGTGACTCCGTACGGGCCCGCCTCCTTGGCCAGGACCCGGGTGAGCCCGATCAGCGCGTGCTTGGCAGCGGCGTAGGCACACAGGCCCGGGTCCGGGTCGCGGCCTTCCATGGAGGAGATGTTGATGACGCGACCGGAGCGCTGTGGGATCAGGTGGGACAGGGCGTGGCGGGTGGTGTAGAGGGCGGAGTCGAGGTTGAGGGCGACGGTTTGGTGCCAGGTGGCGTCGGTGATGTCGGCCACGGTGGCGAAGTCGGTGGCACCGCCGACGTTGTTGACGACGATGTCGAGGTGCCCGTAACGCTCCACCGTCTCGTCGACCGCGCGTTCGGCGTCGGCCCGGTCGGTGGCGTCGGCCACGCACAGGGTGACGTCGTCTCCGGCGTCCAGGCGGGCGAGGGCGGCCCGGCCGCTCTCCTCGGAGCGGCCGGTGATGACGAGCCGGGCACCGTGGGCGTGGAGCGTGTGGGCGATGGCCAGGCCGATGCCACGGGTGGCTCCGGTGATCAGCGCGGTTCTGCCGGTGAGGTCCATGCGTTCTCCCGTCGTGGGCCGGATGGCGGGTGGTGGGTGACGAGGGTGATGGTGTGCGGTGTCCCGGGCAGGTGCAGGGGGAACAGCTGCCAGCCCAGGGGTGCCGGGTCCTGACCCAGCCGGGCCAGGGAGAGCCGCGGACGCAGGGTGATCTCCACATCGACGAGGGCGCGCAGCAGAGACCAGCCCAGGGCCTTGGCGATGGCTTCCTTGGCCGTCCACAGGGTGAGGAACTCCGCGCTCCGTACGGTCGCGGGCCGGTGGGCCAGCGCAGCACGCTCGCCCGGGCTGAGGGCGTACCGCAGCAGGTTCGGGGATGGAGGGGAGGCCAGTTGCTCGATGTCGATGCCGATCCGGGTGCCGTTCCCGGGCGCTGCGATCAGTGCGGCCACAGTGACGGGGCCGCAGTGGGCGGCGGTGAGGCGGAGGGGAGGCAGGTTCTGTTCCGGTGCGAGCGCGGGGCGGCCGAGCGGATCGCGGACCAGGGTGACGGTGTCGGCCGGGCGGTCGTTCTGCGCCTCGACGGCATGGCGCAGCAGGACCCGCCCGGGTACGGGGCGCGCCTGCGGGGCGGTGTACCACCAGAGGCCGACCGGGCCCGCCGCGGTGGTCACCCGGCGATGGCGGGCGTCGGTGAGTGGGTGGAGCGTCGGCGTCACGGGGCGTCGGCCTCGGCGCGGAGTCCGTCCCCGGCGGGTGCGGTCGGGGTGGCCGAGGAGTGGGGGCGGGCCGGGACGCGGGCCAGGACGGTGGCACGCATGCCGGAGATCTGGGCGACGACGCGGCCGTCCTGGGTGGTGGCCGTGCTGGTGTCGGTGGCAGGTGAGTGGTGGAGCCGCAGCCCGTCGGGGTGGGTCCGGATGAGGTCGTGGTCATCGCCGGACTCGTACAGGGCGATGCGTTCGATGTGCTGGGGGACGGCGACGGGGTGGTGTCCGTCCGGGGCGGGTTCGAGGGCGGGGGTACGGGCGAGGCTGTCCAGGAGGACGGCCGGGGTGGAGAGCCGGGGCAGTGCGGACAACTGCTCCGGGTCGGGGCGCCAGCGGGCACAGGTGCCCGAGGCGGTGGTGCTGCACTGGTCGGTCGCGCGGAAGGCGCCGGTGAGCAGGACCGGGGAGCCGGCGTCGTAGTACGGGTCGTCGACCGTACGGCGGGTTCCGGCGAGCGGGCCGTACGGCTCGGGCAGCGGGACCGGGCCGCCCAGGCGGACGGTGGCGCGGACGTGCTCCCGGTCGTGCGACAGGACACGTCCGTCGGGGGCGATGACGTCGGAGCGGATGGTCACGCCGACCGAGCAGGCCGTCCTGGTGCCGCGGCGGCGGGCCTCGACACGGAATCGGGCGGGTCTGCCGTCGGTACGGGCGCGGACCCAGGCGTTGAAGCCGAGGTCGTCGATGCCGCGTGGTGTCAGGCCGGGAGCAAGGGCACGGGCCGCCTGGACCGCGATGTCGGCCAGCATCACGCCCGGCACGGTGGGTCTGCCGTCCACCAGGTGGTCGCGCAGGAAGCCATGGGTGTCCAGGTCGAGGACCAGGTGCCAGGTGGCGTGGTCGGCGTGGTGGGTGACGGGGTCACCGAGCAGTCCCGCCGGGGTGTCGCCGGGCGTTCGGGGCGGGATGTCGTCATCGGTGGTACGTGTGGTGACTCCGGGGGCGGCCGGGTGGTGCCGGCCGGTCCTGCCGGTGGCGCGCAGGCCCGGGAAGCGGGTGTCGAAGGAGCGGTGCTCGGCCTCGCCGACGAAGGTGACGTGCCTGTCCTTCCCGCCTCCGTCGTGGCTGCGGCGACGCAGCTCGCTCAGGAAGTGGGCGACTCCTTCGGCGGTGGTCATGCGGGACAGGCGGGCGGTGCGCGCGGTGTGGGACTGGACGATGGCCCCGGAGCCGAGGCCGGTCTCGTCCCAGACGGTCCAGGAGATGGTGAACTCGCCGTCGTCGCCGACGAGTGCGGCGGCGGACAGGAAGTCGTTGGCCGGGGAGTAGTCGCTCTCGCCGGGCAGACCGGCCACGCCGGTGACCGAGCCGAAGTTGCACCACAGGCGCGGGGCGAGCGCGCCGGTGAACGCGGCGCGCAGATGGTGGTAGCCGGACAGTTTGACGTCGCGGATGCGGCGCATGCCCGGCAGGGTCTTGCGGGTGATGTCGCCCGGGTGGTGCAGTCCCGCGCCGTTGACGAGCAGGTCGACGTGGCCCTCCTGGTCGCGGACGGCGTCGGCGAGGGCACGTACGGCGTTCGCGTCCGTGACGTCGCAGGTGTGGAAGTGGACCTGGTCGGCGCCGCACAACTCGCTCAGGGCCCGCAGGGTCAGGGCGGACTCACGGGCGTGCAGGAGGCGGTCGAAGGCGGCGCTGATCTCGCCCACCGGACGCCGCGGCGTCCGGGAGCGCTGGTCGGCGATGTAACGGGCGCGCACCGCGGGCAGGTCCTGGTCGGGGCTGCTCAACAGATCGTCCGGTACGTCGGCGGGACGGCTCGACCCCACCAGGTGGACCCGCAGAGGCAGGTGATGCGCGAGGCCGAGCAGGCAGGCGGCGGTGATGCCGCGGGCGCCGCCCGTGGCCACGACCACCGCCCGGGGAGTGAGCGGCAGGGCTCCGCACGCCGCGGTAGGGCCGTGCTCGGTGATTCGCTGGACGAGACGGGTGGCGCCGCGATGGCGGACCACGGGCAACCCGTCTGCCGGACGGGCGAGTTCGTCCTCCAGGGCGGCCAGTACGGCCAGGGGCTCGGCGCTGTCGGCGACCACCGCGCGCACGGTGCAGTCGGTCAGTTCCCAGGCCAGGGACTTGACGAAGCCGGTGAACAGATGGGCGTGCGGGGCGGCCTCCTCACCGAGGAACGGCGCCGTCACCCCGACGGCGACGGAGCCGCCCGCGGCGATCCGGTCGCGCAGCAGGCGCACCGCCCAGAACGCCGCCTCCTGCACGGCCAGTACGTCGGCGGTGGGCGGGGCGGGCCAGGCGGGTGCGGGGTGCAGATCGGCGACGACCCGCAGATGCCGGAATCCCTCGGGGTTGTCGCGCAGGACGCGGTCGACGGCCTGCTGCGGGTCCTGGTCCCCGTCGACGGCGGCCAGGCGGCAGTGGGCACCGGCCTCGACCCGGGCGCGCAGAGCACTCGCGCAGCGGGGGCCGGTGATCACCAGGGTGCGGGCCGGCAGCGGCCGTGCGCCGGTGCCGCACGGTCCGGCCGCCTCCCAGCTCAGGGTGTGCCGCCAAGTGACCGGGGCCGGGGCGCCTGCGGTGGGCCGGTCCGAAGCCGCCGGTGCCTTCGGCGCGGGGGCCGGCACACGGCCGGCAACGTGCCGCAGGACAGCCACCAGGTCGTCGGCTCCCGGGTAGCTCCAACCGTCCGGTTCGTGGTGCTCGGTCGGCAGTTGACCCAACAGTGCATCGAGAGCGGCGAGGCGGGGCCAGCCGTGGTCGCGTGCGACGGAGTCCCGGGTGAGTACCAGAGCGAAGGCCCCTTCCGCCGGCTCCCGGGACCCGGCGGTGTCGTGCAGACGTGCGAACAGGGGCCCGGTCGCACCGTTGACGCCCAGTACCAGCGCCAGCTCCAGTTCCCCGCGCCGCAGGTGCGCGGCGGCGGCTCCGAGGGCGCTGCGGCCCGAGGTGAGCCCGGTGTCGAGGGTCATCGTGGGACCGTGCAGGTCGTGCAGGGCGGCGACCCGGGCGGGGATCACGTTCGGCATCAGCCCGGCCAGGGTGTCCTCCCCCGGCCCGGTGCGCGCGCGCACCGCGTCGAGGAACGCCGAGGTGGCCTTCCGCAACGCGGCTCGGTCGAGTCCGCGGGGCAGCGGGCGCCGCACCGCCTCGGCCAACGAGGCGGCGTGGCAGCGGACCGTCATGTCGGGCGACATGGCGGGGACACCGGTGTGGGCGGCGAAGACCCCGCAGGTCTCCCCCAGTCCCTCCCACCAGGGCGAGGCGCCCGGCGGGACGAGTGCGGCGACGGCCTGCAATGCCATGAGCTGGGCCCGGTCGATGCTCTCGGCGGTGGGTGCGGGGATGCGTACCTCGGCGAAGGGCGGGAGCGGGTAGCGCGCTCCGAAGGTGCGCTGTTCCGCGGGGTTGCGGCCATCGGCCAGACGGCGTGCGACGTCTGCCGCGTCCGGGCTTCCGGGCAGGTGGGCCGACCAGGCCACGACGACCACCGGATCGTCCTCGACAAGGGCGGGCAGCGAGGCCGGTGCGGCCTCGCCGGGCCGGGGTGCGTCCTGGAGCAGCAGATGGCCGTTGGTCCCGCCGAACCCGAACGCCGAAACCCCCACGGTCCGTGGCCGGCCGGCCGGGCGTGGCCAGGGCACCGGATCGGTCGGCACCCGCAGTGGCGGCGCTCCGTCAGGGACGCGGTAGGGGATCTGCGGCGGGATCGTGGAGTGTGCCAGGCCCTGCAGTGCGTGGACGACCGAGATCGCACCGGCCGCCCAGCCGGTGTGACCGAACACCGACTTGTTCGATGTGCACCAGGCTTCGGGCAACTGCTCGGACAGCACTCCGCGCTCGACCCGGTCGCCGACCGGTGTGCCGGTGGCATGGGCGACCACCCAGTCGATCTGCTCGGGCGCGACGCCGGACACGGCGCGGGCACGGGCCAGCGCCCGTTCCTGACCGCCGGCGTTGGGGGCGTGGACGGCCCTGCCACGTCCGTCGGACGCCGCGCCGAACCCGGCCAGCACCCCCAGGACGTGGTCGCCGTCGGCCCGGGCGGCGTCCAGCCGTTTCAGGGCGACGAACGCCGCCCCGTCGGCGAACAGCACCCCGTCCGCGTCCGCGTCGAAGGCACGGACCGTACCCGACCGGCTCAGACCGCGCAGTCGGGAGAACAACACGCTGTAGCGGGGACCGAGGGAGAACACCCCGCCGCACAGGGCGAGGTCGCACTCCCCGTCCAGGACGGCGCGGGCGCCAAGGTCGATGGCGTAAAGCGAGGAGGAGCACGCGGTGTCGACGACCTGCACCGGCGTCGGCGTGGAAAGCAGCGACGCCACGGCGGCGCGCAGGGCCGCCGGCGGCAGGTGCCCGGCCGGCTCGCCCGCGTGCCGGTGCGCGGACCGCAGCCATTGGACGAGCAGCGCACGCAGCGTCTCGGGATCCTCGGCCGTGCTCCCGTCCCAGTGCTCCGCGATGCCGTCGGCGGCGGCCTCGACGAGCAGGCTCTCCTCCACATGCTGCGATCCCTCGGCCCAGGCACCGGCGAAGCACGCGGTGCGGACATCGGCACCGGACGCCAGACGCGGTGCGTCGCACTGGACGAGCGCGGCGCGCGTCCAGCCGGTGAGGAAGTCCTCCTCGGCGTCCCGTTCGGCATCCTTCGCGGTGTTCTCGTCGATGTCCTTCCCGGACCCCGGCACGGGGCGGACATAGCCTGCGACCCGACTGCGGGTACGGTCCACGGCCTCCTCGGGCGACCAGAAGTGCTCCAGCACAAACCGTTCTCCGGGCTCACCGAACTGGGGGACGCCCTCCATCAGCCGTCGCCGGAGCGCCTCCGGACTGTTGGCCCCCGGGGCCACCAGGCCCATGCCCACGACGGCCACCGTGCGTGCCGTCTCCCGCGCGGCGCCGGCACCGACGCGCAGGGCTGCCGGTGCGGCCGGGTTCCTGTCCGCGGCGGGAGGCCGCGTGGCCGCCGCAGCGGGCCGGGGAGAGCGGACGGCCGGGGCGGGACCGGTCCCGGCCGCAGACGGAGGGGACGGGGCGGTGGATGGCGCGGGTCGGTGCGGAGAGAGCATGGCGCGGCCCACGGACAGTCCGCCGTCGGCCAGCAGGCACTGACCGGAGATCCAGCGGGCCTGCGGAGAGGCGAGGAAGGCCACCAGCCGGGCGAGGTCGTCCTCGTGGCCCACCCCGCCGAGCGGGGCCGCCGCCGCACAGGTCTCCCGCAGGGCGTCCGCACCGGGGAACAGCGCTGCCGTGGAGTTGTCCAGCAGCCCGGCCGAGGCGGTGTTCACCCGGATTCCCGACGGGCCGAGATCGGCGGCCAGGTACCGGGTCATCGCTTCCAGCGCCGCCTTGCACACCCCCACCAGCAGGTAGTTGTCCATGGCCAGTCCGGCGCCGATGGACGAGACGTTCACGATGGCACCGCCACCGCGCGCGGCCATCAGGGGTGCCGCCTCAAGGGCGCACCAGCGGGCTCCGTGGACGTTGGTGTCCAGCGCCCGCTGCCACTCGGAGTCGGTGAGGTCGTGGAAGGGGGCGAACACGCCCCGCGCGGCGTTGTTCACCAGGATGTCCACACCGCCGTGCTTCTCGGCCAGGGCCGCGAACATCGCGGTGACCTGGTCGTGTTTGGCCACACTGGCCCGCCACGTCTCCGCCCGGCCCCCGGCGGAACGGATCGACGCGGCGGTCTTCTCGGCGGCCTGCGGCGAGTGGAAGGAGTTGACCACCACGAGGGCGCCGTGCCGGGCCAGTTCACGGCTGATCGCCGCGCCTGCCCCCTTGCCTCCTCCGGTGACCAAGGCGATCTTTCCGGCGAGATCCGGCGCCGCGGGCAGGTCGGACCGGCCGCTCATGCCGGCACCCCCACGTGTGTGCCGTCCATGGGCAGCGTTCTCAACAGCCCGGCCAGCGCGTCCAGGGTGGTGTAGCTGGTCAGACGGGAGCCGTCCGCCGGCAGGGCACGTCCGAAACGTGCGGCGGCCTGGGCGAACAGTTCGGTCTGCTTGATCGAGTCCACCCCCAGATCCGCCTCCAGATCGGCGTCGTCGGTCAGGACCTCGGGCGGATACCCCAACGCCGCCGCGTACAGCGACCGGAGTGTGGCCACGACGGACCGCCGGTCCGGGAGCGCCTCCGCACCCGGCACGGCTTCCTCGGCCGCGGTGCCGGTCTCCGCGCCCGCACGCGGGACGGCCGCGGCGGCCCTCCCCGCCCCGGTGACCACGACCGCGGTGGAAAACGTGGTCAGCCCGCCCAGCGCCTCCGACAGCTCGGGGCCGCTCACCCGGCGTCGCAACGGGGCGACGACCCGTACGTCCGGCACCGTCGCCGTCACGAGATCGCTCAGTACACCGCGAGGTCCGCACTCCACGAACACCTCCACGCCCTCCGCGTGAAGCAGGCGGACCGCATCGGTGAACCGCGTGCGCCGCACCAGGTGGGCGGCGACCAGCTCCGCCACCGCGTCGGTGCCGTCCACCCGCTGCCCCAGGATCGCCGAGTGCAGCAGATGTCGCGCGGGGCCGGCCCGCAGCGCGGTCGCCCGGCGGGTGAAGTCGCCTGCCACGGCGGCAAGCATGCGGTGATGGAAGGCGTACGGGACCCGTAGCGCGGTCGCCCTGACACCCACCACCTCGGCGGCCAGCCGCACCCGGCCCAAGGGTTCGGCGGGGCCGGACACCACGCATTGACGGGGGCTGTTGTCCGCGGCCAGGGTCACCTCCCACTCCCCGATTCCCACCAGCAGTCCCTCGGCCCGGGAAGCGGACATCTCCAGTGCCAGCATTCCGCCGCGCTCCGGCGGGCAGGCCGCGAACGCCTCATCGCGGGCGGCCACCAGCGCCATGCCGTCCTCCAGCCCGTACACACCGGCTGCGGTCAGCGCCACCAGCTCGCCGAAGCTGTGGCCCAGCAGCACGTCGGGAAAGAGTCCGTGACGTTGCGTCAGTATTCGGAACAGCACCATCTCGGCGGCGAACAGCGCCGTGTGCAGGTCGGCCGGGGCCTCGTCCGCCAACTCGGACAGCACCGGCGCCCGTTCATCGAGAAGAAGACGGGAAGGGGCCCTCCGCCCGAGACGGACGGCAGCGGCGTCCAGAAGATGCAATGTCTCCTCGACCAGTGGTTCGTCGACAGCGAGCCGGGCGAGGACGGCGGGCAGGTAGGCACCCTGCCCCGGGAAGACGAAAGCACACCGCGCGACCACAGCAACTCCTCTGTAAAGAAGGACACTTGGAAGATTCGGGGAAAGGCCGGCGTCATCCGGCCCGCGCAAGCGGGGACGAACGGCTCGGGGCCGGGGACGGGGCGAGGAAGCCACCTCCGACGGCCCCGCCCCCCGGGCGGCGTACGGCACTGCTCGGAGGCCTGCACCGGGACATGTGCGGGGGTGCGAGGTGATGTGACAGCTGGAACGAGAGCCAGGACAAGTACCGGAACAGAGAATGGAGCCAGGGCGAATGCCCACCCCTTGCAGACGCAGAGTCAGCCTACGGACGAGGGCACCCACAGTCGCCACCCGAACGAGTGACAAGAGGGCGTCCGGGGTCAGAATCCGCTCGCCGAACGCGCGGGGTTGCGCCTGTTCACTCCCCCGGGCGCTCCCGACGGCCGCTCGGTCCGGGTTTCTTCTTCTCCATCGCCTTCCGGCCGGTGAAGAGGCTCGATCGGCGACCCTGCGTGGCAGCGAATCTCTGTTGCCCGGCTGGTGGGCGCCCAGCAACAATCCCCTGTGTGTCCGACACTGAGACTGCGGGTTCCGCACTACGTCCTTATCCCAAGATCTCCGCGAGGGAACGGCTTGGCATGTCCGGAGCCCGGGAGTGGATCGCGGCGGAGAAGGTGCACGGGGCACACTTCGCGGTGGTCTGCGACGGCACCGGCGTCCATCCGGCGAAGCGGCGTGAGCTGCTGGGTGACGATGCATTGGACGGCTTCTTCGGCGTGAGCAGAATCTGGCCGGCGCTGTCGGTGGCGGCGTCCCGTTTCGCCTCGGCGATGCGCGGTGCGTGGGGTGATGCGGCGGTGGTGACGATCTACGGCGAGCTCGCCGGTGGCCGCTATCCGCACGCGGATGTCCCCGCCGTCGAGGGCGCCGAGCCGGTACAGACCGGCGTTTGGTACGCGCCTTCCCTGCACTGGCTGCCGTTCGACGCCGTGGTCGAGAAGAACGGGGGCCGGTGGTGGATCTCCGACGGTGTGCTGCGTGAGGCCGCGGCTGCCGCCGGGCTCAGCTGCGTTCCCGCTGTCGGACACGGCTCGGTGAACAGACTCCAGGAGCTGCCCAGCGCCTTCCCCACCAAGGTCCCGGCCCTCTTCGGGCTCCCCGAGCTGGCGGACAACCTCGCCGAGGGCTACATCCTCAAGCCGGCCGGCGAATGGCAGGAGGCAGGTCCTGCGGGCCCAGGCATCCGCCCGGTGGTGAAGGTGAAGCAGAAGGCCTTCGCCGAGGACGAGCGCTTCGACGGCGCGCGCCCCTATCTGGCACCGCCGCAGGGTGCAGCCGGTGTTCCCGCCTGGCTCCTGGTCCAGGCATCGGCACTGCTCACCCCCGCCCGCGCGGCCGCCGCGGTGAGCAAGCTCGGGCCCCGCACCCCCGTGGACGCAGTTGCAGAGGAGATCACACGGGATGTGACCGAAGAGCTCTCCGAGACCCTGGGAGGTATGGAGGACGAGCTCCTGCGCGCTCTGGAACAGGCCCTTCGGCCCGGAGCACACACTCTGGTGGCGTTCGATGCCCAGGACCGCCACGCCTCACGCACCGACCGGACAGGCAGGAAGCGCGGCCGATGACGCCGGCGAACAGCCGTGTGCCGGGCACGAGCTGGGGCCAACACCGTATGGAAGGGGCGTCGTTGCCGTGGGGATCCGGTGTCCTGCCGCCACCGACTACGACCGTGGGCTGTCCGGACGGAGCCGCGCCGGGACGGACTGCGGATAGCCGATGGCGTCGATCTCGGCCGTCAGCTGTTCGAGCGTCACATCCGGGTTGAGCGCCGCCACGACCTTTGGGGTCAGCGGGCGCAGCGCGTGGATGTGACGTACGGCATCGAGGTCCACCGGGGTGTCGTAGTAGCCGCGGGCCCAGTCGGCGTATTCCTCGGGCGTACCGTCCCCGAGGAGGGAGAACAGGTACGACGCCCCGTCGGGGTCGCTTCCTCCGCCGTCGTACTCGATCCGTCCCGTTCGCCACCGGTCGTCGCCGGTCGCGCGCCACAGGCAGGCCGTCACATGCGGTGTCCCTCCCGCGGCGAAGGACGGTTCGTCGACACAGGACCGGAAAACCTCCGGCACCGAATCCACGACTCCCGGCCAGACACTCCCGTCACCCGCGTACGAGCTCATGGGCGACTCGTGATCGAATCCGCGGATGTACACACCCTCGGGCGAGAAGACGACCGAGTACTCGTCGCCCGCTCCGTTGTCCATCCAGCCCAGTTCACGCCCCGGGGACCAGTGGGCGTCGAACCCGTGGCGGCGGTACGGGCTGCGGGGCGCGAGGATCGCCTCCGTCATCGCCATGGAGCGGCACCGGTCGCGCAGGGCCGGGATGTCGGGAAGTCGCCGTGCGACGTCATGAACGGTCATGCCCGCATTCCAGCAGACGCCTGTGACAACCGGCCGCCCGACCGTGGCTCTGCCGTGCTCCCACCCCGGACGTCTGCCCCGCGAACCGACTCGGGTACGCCGACAGTCTGACGGAGCGTCCGTCCCCCGGACACGTCCGGCAGCACCGACGCACCGGCTACGCATGGACGATGCGCTCCACCAGTTCCGGGACCCACTCCACGTACTCGACCTCTGCGCCGCCACGGTGGCGCGCGTACAGAAACCGCCCGGTGGCACTGGTGCCTTCCGGTGTGGTGATCTCGGCGCCGGCGGCCGCGAGCGTCCTGGTCAGGTTGTCGAGGTCGTCGACGATCACGGTGGCGCCGGCGTGGGAATAGCGGGCGCGTTCCGACGCTGCTGGTGGTCACCGTCCTCGGCGAACGCACCCTGCGCTTCACACAACTTCGCGGTGAGGTGGAGGGCATCAGTCACAAGATGCTCACGCAGACACTGCGTGGACTCGAACGCGATGGGCTCGTCGAGCGCACCCGTCTACCCGACGGTACCGCCACGTGTGGAATACGCGCTCACGGACGCGGGCCAAGCACTGCGGCACACCGTCTACGGCATGTGCGGATGGACACGCCACTACTTGGAACACATCGAGGAATCCCGCGCTCGATTCGACCGGGCACCGCAACGGGCCGCGGCCGCACCCGTCAGGAGCCGACCGGAATCGGCGTCGCGCGGCGGGCCATCGGAAACTTCCCGGGCCCGAAGCCGTGCCGGGGCGTGACGGGCCGGCTGCGCGTGCCGGCTGCGCCGCGGGCCCGTCGACCCGCCGGTGTCGAGCAGGTCACTGATTCGCGTGCGCCCGGAGGACCAGACTGCTCCATCGGACGGTGTCACGGCCATGAAGATCGGGACGTTCGGAGCGATGGACGGTGTGCAACCCGTGCGCACTGCCCAACTCAGCTGTCTCCGCCGCAGAGACATCGAACATGTGGCGGCCCTCGGGCACAGGGCCATGACGGACGTTCACGAAGAATCGGCCGCCGGGCACCAGCAACTCGGCGATCCTGGCCATCGCGCGTCGGCGTTCCCCGGCATCCAGATGCATCCACACCGCGGTGACGAAGACCGCGTCGAACCGGCCCGGGTGACCGCTCAGTGTCAGGTCCGGAAGAGCGTCATCGACCCAGTCGATGCCACTGTCCGCATGAAGCCGCTGCGCATGCTCCCGCAGTTCAGGAGTCGGCTCGACGGCCACGACACGGTGTCCGCGAGCCGCCAACGCGGCGGCATCGCGCCCGGTCCCTGCTCCCACGTCCAGTATCCGGCCCGGCTCGACGGGAACGAATTCCAGCACGTCACGGTGGACTTCGCCGAAGGTGACCTCCTCGTACTGAACAACGAGCGCATCCGCCGCCTCGGCATACCCGGCGACGCCCCTCGGCAGGCTGCGACCGTCCACGGCGGGAGTTGACAGTTCACTCATGCCCGAAGGGTACCGACTCCATCGCCGCCCGCCCGATCACCGAAGTCCTGTCCGCCGCGGACCGGGGCTGACGCGCGGTTCATCGGCCTGAACCTGCCCGGTGCGTCGCGGGTTTCGGTCGGCCGGCCGGCTCGACGCGAGCCCGCGGCCGGCCGGCACGGTCGAGTTCCGGCGGCGCGGACCCGCGTCCGTCAGGGCCCTGACGGCCGGCATTCATCCCCTGGCGCCCTTGACCCCCAGACCGTCCATGTAGTCGCGAGCCCGCACGATCAGTCCGCCGTGGACGTGGAGCACCAGGAGTCCGGGGACGGTGAAGGTGGTCCCCCGGGCCGGCAGTGTTCCCACCGCGACGTGCTCGGAGACGACCACTCCGGGGTCCGCGGTCTCGTGGACCGCGATTTTCCTGATCTCGTCGATCCGGACAGGGCTGGAGCCCCAGGCCGCACGGTATCCCGCACGCACGGCCTCACGCCCCTCGTAACGTGGGGGGAATCCGGGAGAGTCGAACGGGAACTCGTGCACCGCGTCGATGGTGTACAGGTCGGCGAGATCGTCTGCGGACTTGTCGAGTATGGCCTGGTAGAAGCAGGCCAGCACCTCTCGGGCGTTTCGGACAGCAGGCGTCGCCAACTCCGGCACAGGGTCACTCCGTCGACTCGACACACAAAGGGATTCGATCGCACCACCATTCGCGCCGTAACGGCTGCGGCGGGCGTCGGCCCCCGGTTCAGCCCTCACAGTACTCCGGCTCGAAGCGCGAGCCGTTCACCCGAGCCGCGCAGGCACTCCCCGCGCCGCCGACGGCCACTGACTCCGGTGTGCGCGTCGAACAGCTGCCGGCCATGCCCGGTATCAAGCTCGGCGGCCTCCCGAAGAACACACCGGCGATGCTGCGACCCGTGCTCACCGACCCGCCGGCAGCCGATCACGTCCGCACCGCCGTCCCCGTGAACGGCATGGATCCCGGAGACGAGTGCCGTCACCACTCGGTTGCCGGGGGAACAGATTCACGTGGTCACCCGGCAGTTGAGCTCGGCACGGCGATCAAGGAGCACCCCGCTCCCGGCTTCCCGGGACGGGTGTGGCGTATCCACGTCACGGCGTGAACGCGCACGCTCCTGGCCGCCCCGGCCTCGACTTGTTTTGCCACGCTGGGGAGGGACGGGGTCTTGCCGCACGGGTGAGGCAGCCCGGTGTTGGCGTATGCACCGACTCATCTCCAGGACGGACAGCGGATTTTCATGCGGAACAGCATCTTGCGCGGCCAGGAAACAACCTCCCCCGGCAGCTCGGCGCCGGGCCGCGGGACGGGGGCCCGGCCAGGTGACGGTGCGGCTGCCGCCGCGCCCTTGTGGATCACCGCGACACCCATCGCTCCCCGGGGCGAACTGCATCTCGGACATCTGGCGGGTCCCTACGTAGCGGCCGATGTCATGGCGCGGTTCTTGCGGGCCGAAGGAACGAACGTACTGTTCACCACCGGCATCGCAAACCATGCCGGCTCGGTGGAGGTCAGGGCACTGGACACGGGAAGGACGCCGGCCGATGTGGCCGACGGGCATGCCGTGGCCATCGAGGCCGATCTGCTGCGGGCCCGCGTCGTGTTCGACCGTATTGCCCGGCCGCAGCATCCCGGTGGCTACAGCAGCTGGGTGCAGAACGTCGTCGGCCGGCTGCATGCCGAGGGGATAGTCGTTCCGCGGGTGCGCCCCCTGCCGTACTGCGAGCCGTGTGGACGGTGGCTCCACGGCGTCCAGGTCACCGGCGGATGCCCGCACTGCGGCACCCTCACCCCTGCGGGCGCGTGTCGTGCCTGTGGACGCCCCGGTGAGGGGGGTGACTTGAGGGATCCGCGGTGTTCGCGGTGCGGGGCGGGCGCCGCCCTGCGGCGGATGCGCCGTCTTTACCTGCTCCTTGAGCCCTTCCGCGCGGACCTTGCCGCGCACTGGGACGGAGCCGGGCTGTCGTCCCGGATCGCCGCGCTGTGCGAGGGGCTCGCCGAGGAAGGGCTGCCGGACGTGGCCGTTTCGCATCCGGGACGCTGGGGCGTACCGGTGCAGGTGGAGGGGTTCGAGGACCAGGTGGTCGACGCGGAGTTCGAGGCGGTCGCGTTGCAGCTGTGCGAACAGGAGGGTGAGAGGCCGTTGCCCGGCCGAGCGGTCCGCTTCCATGGCCTCGGACACGCCTTCCACGACGCCGTGCTGCTGCCCGCGCTGTTGACGGAGCGGGGGGTCGAGCCGGACCAGACGTACATGACCAGCGAGTTCTACCGTCTGACGCCGGAGGGCGGAGCGGGTCTGTGGGCGCTGGACCTGCTCAATGAGTTCGGTTCCGACACGGTCAGGCGCCATGTCCTGGAGATCTCCGGAGCCGAGCGCCGGTCCGGGTTCCGACCGGAGCGGCTGGAGCGCACTCGGCGGGTGCTCGACGGTACGTGGAACGCCTGGTTGAGCGCCCTGTTCGGGGATGTCCGGGCCGAGTGCGGCGGTCGTGTGCCGGACATCGCGCCGGGTGGGCCCGGCTGGGACACGGAGCTGCGACGGCTCACGGCCGCGGTTGCCGAATTGCGGCAGGCCTACGGTGTCGAGGGCTTCGATCCCCGTCGGGCGGTGGCCCTGCTCGACGAGGTCGTCCGGTCGGTTTCCGCTTTCGCCGAGGCCGGTTCCCACGAACGTCACAGGCCCGGTCGTGGTGAGCGCCATCTCGCTCTGATCGCGGCCCAGTTGAGTGTGGCGTCCGCGCTCGCGTCCTGGGCCGGTCCGGTCATGCCGGAGGGGGCGGACCGGCTCGCCGTGGTGCTCCGGATCCCCGCCGGGCGTCCGGTCGGGATCGAGGCGCTCGTACCGCCGCCGCCCGGAAGCCCTATCGTGGCGCCCAAGGAGCCGGTCTTCGGCTTCTGACACCTTGGGATCCGGAGGCCGGTCCGAGCCCGGTCCGTGTCGACGCGGCTTCCTCGGCCCTCAGTCGACCCAGCCGAGCCGCATGGCCCGCACCCCGGCCTCGAAGCGGCTCGAAGCCCCCAGCTCCTGCATCAGTTCGGAGAGCATGCGGCTGACGGTGCGCAGCGAGACACCGAGGTTGCGGGCGATCTGCTCGTCCTTCATCCCGGTGGCGAGCATCCGCAGAATGGCACGCTGCTGGTCGGTGAGGCTGGCGGCGTCCTGCTCGTCCCGGCGCCGCTGCTCGAAGGGGACGGCGCCGCGCCAGCACTGCTCGAACCAGGCGCGGTACGAGCGTACGAGGGACGGGCCCCGGGCCAGGATCGCGCCCGCTTCGTGGTGGTCCGGGTCCATCGGTACCAGGGCGAACCGCCCGTCGGCGATGATCATGTTCATCGGGAGGTCCGCGGCCACCCGTATCTCGGCTCCCGCGACCGCCTTGTGCGTGAGGTGTTCCATGCCTTGCGGAGTACCGGCGCTCGTACTGGAGAAGATGTAGCGCACCCGTGTCCCCCGGGCCAGTTGGCGGCGGTCGCGGGACAGTGTCCGCTCGGGGATCTCGCGGCTGTGGCTGACCTGGGTCTGCAACGCGCAGAGGTCGTCCTCCACGGTCTCGGTGATGTCCTCCAGCACCTGCTGGATGCGCCGGTAGTCGGTGATGACTTCGACCTCGACCTCGGCGGACGGTGCGAGTACCTCTGCGCGCAGGAAGCGGGTGGCCAGTGACTCCAGTCGGCCGTTGACCTCCTCGGCGTGGCGCAAGTCCGCTGCGAGGCGGCCCCGTTCGCTCTCCAGGAGCTTGATCAGCGCCATCTCCGGGCTGACCACGGCGACCGCGTCGGAGTCCGCTTCGGGCGCGCCGCCGGAGGCGAGGGCCAGTCCGTTGTCGTGTTCGGTGCCCGTGGGCACGATCAGGACGAGGTTCAGAAGATCGCGGCGGCAGCGTTCGCGCTCGCCCGGTCCGAGGTCCAGCTCGGCGACGGCCTCGTCGAAACTGGCGGCGCCTCGGAGCCTCAGTTCCTGGTAGAGCGCGAGCGCCGGGTCGTCGGCTCGTGCCCCCGTCGTGCTCGCTCTGCCAGCGCTCACCGCGAAGCCCCCTCGGCTGAAGATCCACGACGGGAAGCCCCCTCCGCGTGGAATGCGGCTCAATCCTATGGGGCCTGCACATCTGAAGATCATGCCGCCCTTCGCGGGGCGAGGGCGGGGTCGAGGGGGCCGTGGGGGTGTGATCCGCCCCGAGGGGTCGCCCGTGCGCCGCGCGGCGCCGTGTCCTCTTGTGCCCAGCGCCCCGCGGGTGTCTCGGGGCTCAGGAGCGAGTCGTCGGGGCCACTGGACCTGTGATGGTGGGGATGTGGTGGCCGTGCCGCCGGGGCGGCCCCGGATCGGACGATCGGGGGCCGGCCCGGCGGCGTGGATGCGGTCAGCCCGCGAGGACGGCGAGCTTGCCGGGCTCGTAGGCGCCGCCCTGGTTGTTGAGGATCACGCCGAGCCGGTTGGTGGCGTTGATCATGGCGATCAGGGAGACGAGCGCGACGGTCTGGTCGTCGTCGTAGTGCTTGCGGACCCGGGCCCAGGTCTCATCGCTGACGCCTTCGTAAGCGTCGATGATGCGGGTGCCTTCCTCGGTGAGGGCGAGCGCGGCCCGCTCGGCCTCGGTGAACACGGTGGAGTGGCGCCAGGTGGCGACCAGGTTCAGCCGGGCCGAGGTCTCGCCGGAGGCCGCGGCGTCCTTGGTGTGGATGTCGACGCAGAAGCCGCAGCCGTTGATCTGGCTGGCTCGCAACTGCACCAGTTCCTGGGTCGGCTTCGGCAGCGGCGACTCCTGGATCACCTGGCTGACGGCGAAGATCCGCTTGCCGATCCTGGCACCGATCTCGTGGTCGAACAGGTTCATGCGGGTTTCCATCACAACGTCCTCGCTGTGGAATCGTGTGCCGCGCGGATCGTCCGCGCAGCGTCCTGACGCACATGAGGTGCCGGACGCCATGCCCCTGTGACAGCACGGCGATGTGACGAAGGCCACCACCCGGCAACGTCACAGGAGTGCGGTGGGTGGTGTCCTGTGCGCGACACGGACGACAAGAGACGCAACAGGCAGGAGCCGACCATGGACGAGCGCACCGGGCGGACGGCCGGCACGGCCGGGCCCAGCAGTCACGCCGGGCGGACGGACTCACCCACCGAGGCGTTCGTCGCCCATCGCAATCTGCTCTTCACCGTTGCCTACGAGATGCTCGGCTCGGCCGCCGACGCCGAGGACGTCCTCCAGGAGACCTGGCTGCGCTGGGCGGACGTCGACCACGACGCGGTGCGGGACCCACGCGCCTTCCTGGTCCGCGTCACCACGCGCCAGGCGTTGACCCGGCTGCGCACACTGCGCCGGCGCAAGGAGTCCTACATCGGCCCATGGCTGCCCGAACCCCTGCTGACCGCACCCGATGTCGCCGAGGACATCGAGTTGGCCGACAGCGTCTCCATGGCGATGCTGCTCGTACTGGAGACGCTCGCTCCGACCGAGCGGGCCGTTTTCGTGCTGCGCGAGGTCTTCGATCTCGGGTACGACGAGATCGCGCAGGCGGTCGAGAAGACCCCTGCGGCGGTCCGGCAGATCGCCCACCGTGCTCGGGCCCATGTCGCGGCGCGACGGCCGCGCGAGGTGGTGTCCCCGGCCGAGACGCGCAGTGTGCTCGCGGCTTTTCAACAGGCCGTCGAAACGGGTGACTTGCAGCGGTTGCTCGACATGATCGCTCCGGATGTCGTGCTCTTGACCGACGGCGGCGGAGTCGTGCGGGCCGCGCTGGAGCCCGTCGTGGGCGCCGGGACGGTGGTCGAGGTGCTGAGCAGGCTCGTCTCC
Organism: Streptomyces sp. NPDC048295; assembly: GCF_040652135.1. Lineage (NCBI taxonomy): Bacteria > Bacillati > Actinomycetota > Actinomycetes > Kitasatosporales > Streptomycetaceae > Streptomyces > Streptomyces sp. NPDC048295. The sequence continues at coordinate 229,231 of NZ_JBEZLL010000002.1, read as the reverse complement.
GCGACCCTGCAACCGGCCCAGGTCAACGGCCATCCGGCCCTGATCCTGCGCAGGGACGGCCGGATCGACACGGTCCTGGCGGTGCGCCTCGAGAACGGCCTCGTCGCGGGGCTCTACGCCGTCCGCAACCCCGAGAAGCTCTCACGCATCGACCGGGAGACCGCAGTCGGCCGCTGAGCCGGAAGGTGCGCCGTACGCCCGGACGTCCTGTCCCATGAGGTGGCTGGGACCACTGACGTAGGCGCACCGTACTGCACAGAGACGATGACCAGGTGCCGGGCCCGGTGAAAGGCTGGGCCGCGTGACGAGAGCACCCGGGGCCGCGGGTTGACGAAATCTCCCGGGGCCGCGGGTTGAGGACGCTTCCCGATGCACCCGCCTTCTGTCTCTCCGGCCGGTCCGGGCCTCCTCGTTGTTCTCGTCGCCGTCTTCCGTACCGCCGCCCCCTGCACCAAGGAGACCGTGTGACCACCATCAGCGCAGCTGCGCGCCGCGCATCGGCCGTGGGCCTCGCCCTCACCGCCTGTCTCACCGCGCTGCCCGGCGCGACGGCGACAGCCGCGGACCGCGACGGCACAGCGATGACGGCCGGGGCAGGTCTCGGCCGCTACTACCACCAGCGCCTCGACTGGAAGAGCTGTGTCCTCGGCCCGGACGACGCCACCGGCCGTGGTCTGGAGGAGGCCGGCGCACGCTGCGCCGATGTCACCGTTCCGCTCGACTACGCCCGCCCCCGGGGACGTAGCCTCAAGGTCGCGATATCCCGGATCGCTGCCACTGACAGCCGTCATCGGGCCGGCTCTCTGCTCTTCAATCCCGGAGGGCCGGGCGGGCCGGGTCTCGGCTACTCCCCGCTCGTTCGCCAGGTGATGAAGGAGACCGGCGCACGCTACGACGTCATCGGCTTCGATCCCCGTTTCGTCGGGCGCAGCAGCCCGCTCGACTGCGGCTGGCCCGTCGGTTCCTCGGTGCTCTCCGCCGGACCGGGCCGGGCGGGCTTCGAGCGCCAGGTCGCCCTGCAGAAGCGGCTGGCCGACAAGTGCCGGGCCACCAACGCCTCCGTGCTGCCGTACGTCACCACACGGAACACGGCCCGCGACATGGACGTCGTCCGGGGCGCGCTGGGCGAGCGGAAGATCTCCTACCTGGGCTGGTCCTACGGTACGTACCTGGGCACGGCCTACACCCAGATGTTCCCCGGCCACTACGACCGGGTGGTCCTCGACGGGGCGCTGGATCCGCGTCGCTACAACCCGCGGCTGATGCGCGGTGTGGAGCGCGAGAACGAGCAGGCCCTCGCGGACTGGGCCGCCTGGGCGGCGCAGCGCCACAGCGTCTACGGTCTCGGCCGCACACGCGGCCAGGTGCTCGCCACGGTCGACCATGTCGTCGCGGCCTCCGCGCGCCACCCGCTGACCGTCGGCACCGGTGCGGACACGTTCCGGCTCGACGACACCCAGGTGCCCTTCGTGGTCTTCTCCGGGACCGCGGACGACACCGATGAGGCGCGGGCTGCGGCCGGAGAGCAGATGTCCGTACTCGCCAGGGCCGCGGCGGGCAGGCCCACCCGGCTGTCGCCGCAGTTCGCCGCGGTGCTGCGCGGTGCGCTCACCGACGAGGGGTCACGCAACGGCAGCGCGCAGTCCGCGATCCTCTGCGGCGATGTGTCCGTGCCGCACGATCCCGAGAGGTACTGGCGGGACATCGAACGCAGCCGGGCCTCACACCCGTTGTTCGGTCCTCTCACCAACAACATCGGGCCGTGCGCCTTCTGGGACCGGCCTCGGGAGAAGCCCACCCAGGTGCACCATGACACGCCGGCCCTGATCGTGGCCGCCACGGGCGACCCGCGTACCCCGTACTCGGGCAGTGTGGCACTGCACGAGCTGCTGCCGAGCTCCAGGCTGCTCACCCTCAAGGGTGCCAACCGGCACGCGCTCTACGGCCAGTACGGCAACGCCTGCGTGGACGATGCGGTCAACCGGTACCTGGCCACCGGAAAGCTGCCCGCGCGGGACCAAACCTGTGTGAAGCGGAGCCGCTGACGCCCCTGCGCCGCATCGAAGGGTAGCGGCCCGGGGACGGGCCCGGACGGAGCCGTCGTTCCCCTTCGACAATTCAGGAGTGCTGGAATACGGGCGACTTGTAAGATCGTCAGTGGGATGGGGCTCGTAGCGCAGTGGTCGTCGCGCCTTCACGGCATGTAGGAGGACGCCGGTTCGAATCCGGTCGGCCCCATCCCGTTCCGGTCGCCGTACTTCGATGAGTCAGCCATGAGAAGTCTTCGGCCCCCGATGCGGCGAGTATGCCGAGCCTGGCCGAAGAGCCGCACCTGATCAGGTCGGTCAGCCGGTCAGGGCCTGCCGCCCGTCCTTCTTCACGGGGGTCGGCCTTCTGCGGTGCCGGACGCCGTCGCTCTCCGGGCGCCCCGGTCACACCCTCGAAGTGACCTGCCTCACACGCTGTCACAGGCGTCGACCAGCCGGTGTCTTGAGGCCGAACGCCCGGAACCGGAGGAGACATCATGGCCGAGAACACCGAAGTGATCGTCATCGGCGGCGGATACGCCGGCGTCATGGCGGCCAATCGCCTGACACAGCGCGACGACGTGACCGTCACCCTGATCAACCCTCGCCCGTCCTTCGTGCATCGGGTCCGCCTGCACCAACTGGTCGGCGGGACCGACGACGCGGTGGTCGACTACCGGGCCGTCCTGGGCGAGCGCGTCCGTCTGGTGGTCGACACCGTGACCCGGATCGGCGCGGCCGAGGGCAACGTGGCGCTGGCGGCCGGCGGAACCGTCGACTACGACTACCTGGTCTACGCGGTGGGCAGTGGCAGCGCCGAGCCGGGTGTGCCCGGTGCGGCCGAGTTCGCCTACCCCGTCGCCACCCTGGAGGAGGCGGGGCGGCTGCGGCCGGTCCTCGACGCCGCACCCGCGAGCGCCGCGGTGACGGTCGTCGGAGCCGGCCCGACCGGCATCGAGACCGCCGCCGAACTGGCGGAGGCGGGCCACGCCGTGACCCTGGTCTGCGGCGGGGTGCTCGGTCCGTACCTGCACGCGCGGGGCCGCCGCTCGGTCGCCGGGCACCTGGCCGGGCTCGGTGTGACCGTGCTCGACGGCCCCGGCACGAAGGTGACGGCGGTGACGCGCGATGCCGTGGAGCTCGGCGACGGCCGCCGGCTGCCGAGCGGCGTGACCATCTGGACCGCCGGATTCGGCGTGCCGGACCTGGCCGTACGGAGCGGGCTGAGCACCGACGCCCTGGGCCGCCTGCTCACGGACGAGACGTTGACCAGCGTGGACGACGTACGCATCGTCGCCGCCGGGGACTCGGCGGCGCCCTCCGGCCTGCCGCTGCGGATGAGCTGTCAGGCCGCGATGCCGCTGGGTGCGCGGGCCGCCGACACGGTCCTCAGCCGGATCGCCGGCGAGCGGCCCTCGCCCCTCAAGCAGGCGTTCACCGCCCAGTGCGTCAGCCTGGGCCGACGCGTCGGTATCTTCCAGTTCGCCCGCAACGACGTCGCGGTGTGGCTCCACATCGACGGCCGGCCGGGGGCAAGGCTCAAGGAGACCGTGTGCAAGGGCATCATCAAGCACATGGCCGACGAGGCCGGCAAGCCCGGTTCGTACAGCTTGCACCGGGTCGCGGGAAGGGCCAAGCGCCGACAGCAACTGCAGGACGGGCGCGGCGCGGAGCCGGCCACCGCCGGACGCACCGCCCAGTAGTCGCGCAGGGGCGGTTCCCGGCCCGGCATGTCACAGCCGTGTGCCGGGGACCGTCCCCGCTCTCGATCGCACAGAACAGGTGAGCCGGAGTCCAACGGCTCGCCAGGAGAGAGGACTTGCTGTGGATGCACAGGCGAAGGCCGCCGTCGGAGAGCAGGGACCGGACGAGGCGGAGAGGGGCCGGGGCATGAAAGGCCGGGCCACCGATCCGGCGACCGATGCCTTCGTCGCCCACCGCAATCTGCTTTTCACGGTCGCCTACGAGATGCTCGGATCGGCGGCCGACGCCGAGGACGTCCTCCAGGAGACCTGGCTGCGGTGGGCCGGGGTCGATCTGGCCCGGGTGCTCGACCACCGCGCCTATCTGGTGCGGATCACGACCCGGCAGGCGCTCAACCGGCTGCGCACCATGAAGCGCCGCAAGGAGGCGTACGTCGGCCCCTGGCTGCCCGAACCGCTGCTCACCACGCCGGACGTGGCCCAGGACGTCGACCTCGCCGAAAGCGTCTCGATGGCGATGATGCTCGTCCTCGAAACGCTTTCGCCGACCGAGCGCGCCGTCTTCGTGCTGCGCGAGGTCTTCGAGGTCGGCTACGACGAGATCGCGGCGGCCGTCGACAAGAGCCCCGCGGCCGTGCGCCAGATCGCGCACCGTGCCCAAAAGCACGTCGATTCCCGCCGCCCTCGCAAGATGGTCTCCCCGAGCGACGCCCGGGCGGCCGTGGAGTCGTTCCGGCGGGTACTCGAGACCGGGGACCTCCAGGGCCTCCTCGACGTGCTCGCCCCTGATGTCGTCCTGGTGGGCGACGGCGGAGGCATCAGGCGGGCCGCGCTGCGGCCGACCGTCGGCGCCGACAAGGTGGCGCGCTACATGCTCGGCGGCCTCAGGAAGAACAGGCTCGCGATGGCGTTCTCTCCCGCCGCGGTCAACGGCAGTCCGGCACTCCTGGTGCTCCTGGACGGCGAGATCGACGGTGTCCTGGCGATCCGTGTCGAGGACGACCGCATCAACGGCCTCTACTACGTACGCAACCCCGAGAAACTGAACCGCGTCGATTCCGAGACCCCGCTCGCCGTGCGATGAATACGGGTGGCGGAACGGCCACTTGGCCGGCCGCGCGTCGCACGGGAGCCGGCCGCTGATTACGTTCAGGGGCCGGGCAGCAGCTACCGTGCTGTTGTGGTGATCAACGGGGAGGACATCGGATCCGGGACCGCGCTGCTGATCGCGGCGGCCCCGGCCGGCAAGGGCTGTCTCATCGACGCGGCGGGGGTCCTGCCCACGCTCGCCGCAGTTCCGCCCAGCATTCTGGCGGGCGCGGCGGCGGCCACCATCGTCGAACTCGCCGACCCGACCGACCCGCAGACCGTCCTCACCCGCATCCGCGCGGCGGCGGCCGCGCCCGGCCCGCTCACGCTCTACATAGCCGGTCAGCTCCATCTCGACCACAAGCAGCGCCTGATCCACCTCGCACTCGCCCGGACGACCACGCCGGCCACCCTGCGCTACACCGCGCTGCCCTGGCACTGGCTGGCGAGCGAGCTCAAGCTGCGCCGACCGGGCTCCACCACTGTCGTCGTCGACATGGTCGCCGCCCCGGAAGCCTGGCAGCAACTCCGTGCCGAGGGTCTCGTTCTCGGCTACGGGATCCGCGTATACGGCCGGATCGTCCCGCCGCCGCCCCGCCGCCAGATCGCGGAACCGGCCTATCTGAAGGCCTTCGCCACCACCTGGCGCGGCGGCCTGAACCCGCCGCTCGCCCTGCTCCACGAACAGGCCGCCGCCCAGGTGGGCCCCGGCGACGCGCTCTTCCTGTCCATCGGTGACTCGTCCGTCCCCTCCCCCGCGGCGCCGGCTGTCCCGGTCCCGGTGCGGCCCCACCAGCCGCCTGCTCCGGCCGTGGAGAACGCCGGGGCGGCGGCCGAGGAGGATCCGCTGCCCGCGATTCTCGCCGCGGCCCACGCGGGGCGGCACGGCGAGGCCGCGTCGCTCGCAGCCATATGGGAGGGCTGGGCGCTGCGTACCCATGGCACGGGATCCGTGCCGGCCATCCACTGGCTGGAGGTCCGGGCCGACCTCGCTCGTCTGGCCGATGATCCGGCACGGAGCTGCGAGCTGTGGATGGCTGCGGCAGACGCCCGCCTCGCCCGGCAACAGCCGCCGGACGACCCGGCCGTGGAGAGCGCCGTGGACCGCGCCCACCACCAGTGGCAGCAGCTTCGCGACCCGCAGCGGGCCCGGGAACTCGGCCCGCCCCTGGACGCCTTGCGCCATCACGTGCCGGGCCGGCGCCCCGGAGCGGTCGAGGCTGTCCGGCACCGGCTGGAAATGCTGGACACCACGCCCCCGGCGGCAGCCCGAGGTGCGGCACCGTGATGGATCAGGGCCCTCGGACCGCCTCCGGGTGAACGCCGAGGGCTCTCACTCCTTCACCGCGCCCGCGTTGGCGCCGCTGACGAAGTAGCGCTGGAAGCAGAAGAAGAGCGCGGCCACCGGAAGGGTGGACAGCAGGGCCGCCGCGAGTTTCAGCGGATACTGTGTTCCGCCGCCGAGCCCGCCGGAGACGAAGCGTGCCAGGCCCGTGGTGAGCGTCTCGTACTGGCCGGACTGCGTGCTGACGAGGAAGTGCGTGAACTCGTTCCACGACCCCTGGAACGACAGGATCGTCAAGGTGATCAACGCCGGTCTGGCCATCGGCAGGACGACGGACCAGAAGATCCGGAACACACCCGCCCCGTCGACCCGTGCCGCTTCCTCGACCTCGCGCGGTACCGACTCGAAGAACTGCTTCATGATGAAGATGCCCGCCGCGTCCACCAGCAACGGCAGGATCATGCCGGTGTACGAGTCGAACAGACCGAAGGTGTTCAGCACCAGGAACTTCGGGATGAGCAGGGCCACACCAGGCACCGCCATCACCGCCAGCACGAAGCCGAACAGCATCGAGCGGCCCCGGAACCGCAGCCGCGCCAGCGCGTATCCCGCCATGGAGTCGAACAGCACCCGGCCCGCCGTCACCAGCACCGCGATCAGGGCCGAGTTGCCCAGCCAGCGAAGGAAGGGCACCCCGTCCGCGGCCTGGCTCAGCCCGAACAGCCGCTGGTACGCGGCCGTGGTCGGCGTGGTGGGCAGCAGGGCCAGCGGGTGCGCGGCGGCATCCGGGTCCGTCTTGAAGCCCGTCACCAACTGGAGGGCGAACGGCAGCAGATAGAGCAGTCCGAGCCCGAGCACCGCGGCGTACCCCACCACCCGCCACGGCAGGCGGAATCGGCTCAGGACGGGTCGGCCCCGATCCTGCGGGGTGCGACCGGTCCGGTCGCGTGCCGGTGTGGCGGCGACGGTCATCGGTTCCTCCCGGTACGTGCGCCGCGTTCCCGCAGCACCCAGCGCTGGAATGCGGTCAGGACGAGGATCAGGGCGAGCAGGATGAACGCGATCGCCGAGCCCTGCCCGAAGTCCGCGTTGTCGAAGCCCGCCGAGTACGACAGGAAGGCGGGTGTGAGCGTCGTATTGCCCGGAGCGCCCTGGCCCATCACGTACACCTGGTCGAACACCTGCCAGGTGGAGATCAGCCCGAGCGTCAGAACGAGGAACAGCACGGGGCGCAGGGCGGGCAACGTCACGTGCCGCAGCATCTGCCGGCGGTTGACCCCCTCCATCGCCGCCGACTCCTCCAGCTCGCGCGGAATGTTCTGGAGCGCCGCGAGGAAGATCAGCATGAAGGTGCCGGAGGTCGTCCACACGGCGAGCAGGATGAGTGTGCACATCGCGACCGAGGGGCCCGAGAGCCATTCGAACCACGACAGGCCCAGCGCGGAGTGGTCCGCCAGCATGCCGGTGGGCCGTTCGGGGTCGACGATCCCCAGGCCTCCCAGGATCAGGGAGAGCACCCCGCGCGGGTCCGCGAACCAGTTCGGTCCCTTGATCCCGATCCAGGACAGCAGGGAGTTGACGGCTCCGCTGCCCTGGAAGAGGAAGAGGAACACCGTGGATACGGCGATGGAGCTGGTGACCGACGGGAAGAAGAACGTCGTCCGGAGGGCGCCACGCCCCCGCAGCAGCCGCTGGTTGACGATCAGGGCCAGGCCCAGCGCCAGCAGGGTCTGCAGGGGAACGGTCAGCACCACGTAGTAGAGGTTGTTGCGCAGGGAGGTGGCGAAGAGGGTGCGGTCGAGGCCGTCCTGTGTGAGCAGCGACCGGTAGTTGTCCAGGCCGACGAAATCGGCCTGGCCGGAGAACGGGTTGGACTGGCCGTCCCAGTGCAGCAGGCTCACCCACAGCGCCATCAGGATGGGCAGCACCATGAACAGTCCGAGGACGAGCACCATGGGGCTGACGAACAGCCAGCCCCAGGCGCCCTCCCCGCGGAGGCCCGCGCGCCGGGCGCGGGCCTTCGCGGTCGTACCGGTCTCGCCGGGTGCGCTGTCAGGTGCGCCGGGCGAGCCGGTGGTACGGGAGACTCCGCGCACGCGCGTCGTGCGGATGGGCATGGGGCTCAGTTGCCCTTCGCGATCGCCTGTTCGCCGTTGCGCTGAAGGTCGGCGAGGATCTTCTTCGGGTCGGCGGTGCGCAGCGACTGCAGGTCGGTGTTGAACTGGCTCAGGACCTTGTCGAAGCCGGCGATCGTCACCGGGCCCTGGGCGTAGGCGCTGCCGTCCACCCAGGCCTTGGCGGCGGGCTGCTTCTCGGCGTACGTCTTGAGCGCGCTCGTCCGCGACGGCATGACGCCGAACGCGTCGGCGAAGGCGAGTTGCTGCTTGGCGGAGGTCAGGTACTTCACGAGGTCGACGCCCGCGTCCCGGTGCGCGCTGTCGGCGGCGACGCCCCAGCAGTTGCTGAAGGCGAGGGTGCCCTGGCCGGCCGGCCCCGCGGGCAGCGGCGCGATGGCGTACTTCACATCGGGGTAGTCGAGCTTCATGCCGCCTTCGAGCCAGTTGCCCTCGAAGGTCATCGCGGCCTTGCCCTTGCCGAGCGCCTCACCGCCCCAGCTGGTGTCCACCTGCTTGGCGAACTTCATCGAGCCCGACTTGAGGAGGGACTGGACGAAGGAGAGCCCCTTGGCGTTCTCCGCGGTGTCGGCGGTCATCTTCTTCTGGTCGGTGTCGGTGAGCCAGCCGCCCGCCTGCTTCATGAAGACGCCGAGCCGCTGGTACTCGTCGCTGGTGACCAGGCCGGTGACACCGTTCTTGGTGAGCTTGCCCGCGACGGTCCTCAGCTCGTCCCAGCTCTTGGGGTAGTCCTTCTCCGTCAGCCCGGCCTTCTTCCACAGGTCGGTGTTGATGGCCAGGCCGAGGGTGGAGGTGTCCTTCGGCAGACAGACCAGCTTCCCGTTGTACGAGAAGGAGTTCCGCAGCTGCTCGGAGAAGTCGTCGGCATCGGATATCCGGTCGCCGTACGGGTACAGCGAGCCGCCCTTCGCGTAGTTCGCGAACTGGTCGGAGTTGACGTAGAAGACGTCCGGCGGCTTGTGCCCGGCGAAGGACTGGGCGAGCTGCTGGTTCATGTCCTTGGCGATCTCGACGGAGACCGTGTTTCCCGACTGCTTCGCGTAAGCGGCGGCGGCGGCCTTGACCGCCTGGGTCTCGGCGTCCCCCGAGGTGGCGATCAGTACCGTCAGCTTCTGCTTGGCCGCCTTGTCCTGCTCCGGCTCCTTGTCACTGCCGAAGTCGGACGAACAGCCGGTCGCGGCCAGCAGCGCCGCGCAGGTGGCGAGCGCTGCGACGGCCGTACGGGTTCCCATGGTTTCCTCCAGGAGGGGTGGGGTTTGCGGCTCAGTGGCCCGGAATGGGCACGCTGTGAAGGGGGTTGCCCGTGGAACGGGCGTGCGGGGGGTGGTGGTTCGATGGGCCCGCGCGCGACGGGTGGTGGACCCGCGCGCGGGAAGGGTGGCTCAGTCCTCCGGCGCGGACGTGCTGTCGCGCACGACGAGGGACGGTTCGAGCAGGACGCGCTCGGGCGGGGCTCCGGCCCGTGACATCCGGGCCAGCAGGAGCCGGACGCATTCGCGGCCGACGGCCTCCAGCGGCTGGGCCACGGTGGAGAGTCCGGGGGACAGAAGCGCTGCCATGGGATTGTCGTCGAAGCCGACCACGGCGACGTCGGCGCCCGGCACGGCCCGCCGCTCGCGCAGGGCGTGGTAGCAGCCCAGCGCGAGCATGTCACTGGCGGCGACCACGGCCGTCGCGCCCGCGTCCAGCAGGGGTCCGACAGCGGCCTGTGCCGAGCTGATGTCGTCGACGCTCTGTGCCCGCCGGCCGCGCACCGGAAGGCCGTGCCGTCGCATGGCGCGCTGCCAGCCCGCGGCGCGGTCGTCACCGGCGCCGGAACCGCGCGGCCAGCCGAGGAACGCGATCCTGCGGTGTCCCAGGCCCACCAGGTGTTCGACCGCGGCATCCGTTCCGGAGGCGCCGTCGACATCGACCCAGTCGCCGATCGGCCGGCCGGACCACATGCGGCCGAAGGCGACGAACGGGATACCGCGCTTCTCCAGCCAGGCCTGGCGCTGGTCGCCCCGTTCGGTGCCGCTGAGCACGAAGCCGTCCACGTTGTGAAGGTCGAGGAGTTCCTCGTACCCGTCGAGGCCCGCGCTGCCCGGGGGTGAGGCGAAGAGCAGGATCCGGTAGCCGGCCTCGTCCGCGGTCTGGGACAGGGCGTGCAGGAACCGGTCCATGACCGGGGCCGAGACGCCCGGGGCGGTGGGGCGGATGCCGTAGCCGATGAGTTTGCTGGAGCGGGTGCGCAGGGTCTGTGCCGCTCGGTGCGGGCGGTAGCCCAGCTCGTCGATGGTACGCAGGACGCGGTCCAGGGTCTCCGGACGCAGCAGTTCGGGCGAGTTCAGCGCGTTCGACACCGTCTGCGGAGACACTCCGGCCCGCTGCGCGACCGTGGCCAGGGTCACCGAAGCGGCCTTGGTCGTGGAGGTGTTGGTGGAGCGGGGCATGAAGGTCTCCGGAACCGGTTGTGCGAACGGACGAGTTCATTGGAGCGTTCCAAAACCGTTGTCAACGCCCTGAGGTCGTCGTTAGGGTTCTTGGAACGCTCCAATGCCTGAGAGGTTCTGCTCTGTTGCACACCACTGTCAAGACCCAAGACGTAACGAACTCCGAGACGGGGGCAGGCCCGTCGGCCGAAGGTCTCCAGCCGTTCCTGCATGACGCCTGTGTGACGCTCTACGCGCCGAGCTTCGTGATCTCGCGCGCGGACGGGCAGCTCGACGGTGCCGCCGACGGCTTCTACCACGGCGACAGCAGAGCTCTTTCCCGGCTGACCGTCGCGGCGGACGGCATTGTCCTCGCCCCGGTGGGCGGAGGGCTGGAAGGGGCGGACCGGGCGGCCTTCCGCAGTGTGCTGCGCGGTCTCGGCGAGGACACTCCGGACCCGGCGGTCACGCTGCACCGGCGCCGACGCGTCACTTCCGGGCACCTGGAGGAGACCCTCGACGTCACCAACGCGGGGCGGCAGCATGTCCGTGTCCGGCTGATCGTCACGGCGGGGACGGACCTCGCGCCGATCGAGCGCGTCAAGTCCGGGCATACGCAGGCCCTGGTCGCCGCCAATGCCGCCGAGGGCGGTCTCGGCTGGTCCAAGGACACCTTCGCCGTCCGTCTCACCGGTTCCCCGGAGCCGTCGGCCGTCGACCCGGCAGCCGGACGGCTGGAGTACGGGATCGAGCTCGCGCCGGGAGCCTCGTGGAGCGGCGTGCTGCGCTGCGACGCGGTGCACGAGGACGGCGACCAGTTCCCCGCGCCTCCTGCGGACAGCCTGCCCTGGCGCACGCCTCGGCTGCGCAGCGCGGACCGCCGTTTCGACCACTGGCTGAGCCGGTCCGCGGCCGACCTCGACCGGTTGCGGCTCACCGATCCGGAGAATCCGGCCGACCAGTTCCTGGCGGCAGGCGCCCCGTGGTTCCTCACCCTCTTCGGCCGCGACTCCCTCTGGGCGGCCCGCATGCTGCTGCCGCTGGGCACCGGCCTCGCCGCGGGTACGCTGCGTACCCTGGCCCGCCGGCAGGGCACGAAGTCCGACCAGGGCACCGAGGAACAGCCGGGCAAGATCCTGCACGAAGTCCGCCGCGCCACCCAGGACTTCCACGAGAACTTCTCCCTGCCGCCCTGCTACTACGGCACGGTCGACGCCACCCCGCTCTGGGTCACCCTGCTGCACGACTCCTGGCGCTGGGGCCTCGCGCCCGAGCAGGTCGAGCAGCTCCTGCCGCACGCGGAGTCCGCCCTCGCCTGGATGCGCGACCAGGGCGACGCGGACGGGGACGGGTTCCTGAAGTACATCGACCACACCGGCCGGGGCCTGGCCAACCAGGGCTGGAAGGACTCGGGCGACTCCATCCGCTACAGCGACGGACGCATCGCGACTTCCCCGATCTCGCTCTGCGAGGTCCAGGCGTACGCCTACGAGGCGGCCCGGGGCGGTGCGGACCTGCTGCGGGCCTTCGGCCGCCCCGGCGCCGACCGGTGGGAGGAGTGGGCCGAGCGGCTCCGTGACCGTTTCCGCCGCCACTTCTGGGTGGAGGACGAGCGGGGCCCGTACCCGGCGGTGGCTCTCGACGGGGACAAGAGGCCGGTGGACTCGGTCACCTCGGGCTTCGGCCATCTGCTGGGCACGGGCCTGCTCGACCACGAGGAGAGCGCCCTGCTGGCCGCCAGGCTCGGCGCGCCCGACCTGGACTCGGGCCATGGCCTGCGGACGCTGAGCAGCGACTCCGTGGCGTACAACCCGTACGGCTACCACATCGGTTCCATCTGGCCGCACGACACGGCCATCGCCGTGCACGGACTGGCCAGGGCCGGTTTCCCGCAGGAGGCCGCGTCGCTCTCCGAGGGCCTGCTGAATGCGTCGGCGGCCTTCGACGGCAGGCTTCCCGAACTGTTCGCCGGCCATGGATCGGCGACCGACGCCCGCCCCTCGCCCTATCCCGCTTCGTGCCGCCCGCAGGCCTGGGCGGCGGCCTCGTCCGTGATGGTCCTCCAGTCGGTGCTGGGGCTCTCGGCCGATGTCCCCGGCGGAACGCTCACGGTCGCGCCCGGCTTCGCGGAGGCGTACCGGCCGCTGAAGGTCGAGGGGCTCGACGTCGCGGGCGGGCGGCTGGACATCACCGTCGATGCCGACGGTACGGCGCACATCGATGCGCCGGAGGGCCTGGCGGTGAGGAGGCAGTACCCGGCACCCCGCTGACGCGAGCCGGTGCGCCCGCCCCGCGGTACGACATGGCGGGGCGGGGCGGCGCCGCGTCTCCTCCCCCGGCGCACGCCGCTCAGCCCTGCGCGGGCGTGGTTTCGCCCTCCCGGCGCAGCGCCTGACGGACCGACCAGAGGACCGACACCAGCGGCACGGCCACCACCGCTCCGAGCACTCCCGCCGCGATGGCACCACCGATCACCGAGAGTGCGACCACGACCGGGTGGAGCCGGACCGCCCAGCTCATCACGAGCGGGTGGAGCAGGTGGCCCTCGATCTGGCCGATCACCACGATCAGGACGAGGACGACGGCCGCCACGATCGGGCCCTTCGACGCGAGCGCCACCACGGCCGCGATCGCGAGGGCGATCGGTGAACCGATCAACGGGACGAAGGCGGCGAAGAACTCCAGCAACGCCAGGGGCAGAGCCAGTGGCACTCCGAGGGCGAACAGGGCCAGTCCCACGAACACGGCGTTGGTCCCCGCCACCAGGATGATGCCGTGGGTGTAGCCGGTGAACGTACGCCAGGCGGCCCGGCCCGCGACCGCCACCCGGTCCCGGGTCCTGACCGGAAGCTGATCGCAGAACCAGTCCCACTGCCGGTCGCCGGAGTGAATGAAGAAGACCGAGCAGAACAGCGCCAGGACGAACACCGTCACCACCTCGACCAGTCGGCCCACACCGCTGACGGCCGTGCTGATGAGGGTGGAGCGATGACTGGACAGATACTGCCCGATCCGTGTCTGGAGATCGTCGAGCGTGCCCGGATTCACCCGGAACGGCGGCCCCTCCAGCCAGTGCTCGATCCTGCCCAGGCCGTCGCCGAACTCCTTCTCCAGCCCGACGCGTTCTCCGGCGACCGCCTCGCCGACGAGCGTCAGGACGCCGAGGACGAGGACGATGCTGCCGAGCAGCGCCACGGTGACGGCGACCGGCCGCGGCATCGGACGGGCCAGCAGATCCGCGACGGGGCGCAGCACCGCGGTCACGACCAGGCCGAGGAAGACGGCTGCCGCCACCTCGTGGAACCGCCCCAGCACGGCGAAGACCGCGTACACGACGGCGCCCACCACGAGGATCCGCCAGGCGTAGGCGGCGGCCGTCTGGAGCACGGGGTTCACGCGTGGCGAATACCGCGGGCCGGGCAACGCCTGTGGCGCGTCGGGGTTCCGGGCCGCGGGGCCGGTCATGCCGCGCAGTGCCCGGCGTGAGGCGGCGCGGATCCGGTGCCGTCGCCCTTCGGACGGTGCGCCGGGGTCCGTGTGGTCGGGCTGCGGGTTCGAGGGCTTGGGCATGCCCTGCTGGTACCAGGAGAATCCATGCCTTTTCGGGCCCTCGGACCGACATGCCCAGGATGTCACCCCAGGGGCGGAGTCACCGGCCGCCGGAGGCCCCGCGCGCCGGAGCCGACTTCCGTATTGCCGTCGCTCGCCGCGCATTCGAGAGCGCGACCGCCATGACCGAAGCGCCGAATCGCCGGCCCGGGATCAACGGTCGGCCGCACCATCCATGACCCGCAAACCCACCCACACCACTCCGATAGCATGTTCGAACTCACGACGAGCGCCCTGATCGCCCGTCATTCACCGGAAATCCATGCTGTCCGGCACGAAGAGTGACCCATCCAGCCAATATCTAACAAATCGGCCAAACAATTGATACCTAGAGCATCGCGGGTGTTTTCGCGAATAGACCGCAAAACCATCTTCGCCGCGTGGCGTCAACCGCGGGCGATACTGTGGACCGCGGCGGCGGTGGTCACCCTCGGATTCCTGATCGCACTGGAGATCGCCGCGCGTCACTACGGCCTACCGGGGCCGATGACCACTCAAGTACAAGAGGTGATAGTCGCCCCCAAATCGGGATTCCTGCTGTACGCGAGCATGGGCCTGATGATGGTGGTGCTCACCTGGCGGCAACGGTTCATCGCGACCGGTGTCGCGATCGGCATCGACCTCGTCATCTTCCTGGTGCGGTGGGCGGCCGACGCCAGGGTGACCGAAGGCCACCCCTTCGGCAACGGTGCGCTGTGGGTGATTCTGGGCTGGGCGGTCATCGCCGTCACGCGCCGCACGGGCTCGGAACGTCTCCTTCTGCTCAAGGGTGTCGGGCTGGGCCTGCTGCTGGTGACCGGCCGCAAGACCGGCGACACCTGGCTCCTCATCACATCCAAGACCCGCACGCAGGTGCTCGACCAGTACGTGGCGACCGCCGATCACGCGCTGGGCAATCCGTCGTGGCTGGTGGGCCGCCTCGTCGAATCCACCGGTCCGATCGGCGCCCGTTTCCTCGACTCCGTGTACGCCCAGCTCGCGGTGGCCGCGGTCGTCGTCGCCGTCTACCAGCTGCGCAAAGTGGCGGTCGAGCGCCGCTTCCCGGGCCACCATCTGGTGCGCACCTTCCTGGTCATCGGCCTGCTCGGTCCGGGCATCTACATGATCTTCCCGGTGGTCGGGCCGATCTTCGCCTACGGCGCCGACGGCGGGCACTGGGCGCTGGCGAACCTGTGGCCGGACACACCGCCGCCCATCGGTACCCCGCACCACATGCCGTTCGACGAGATCACTCCGCGCAACTGCATGCCCAGCCTGCACACCGCATGGGCCACCGCGATCTTCATCCACTCCCGCAAGGGGCCGCGGTTCCTGCAATACGCCGGCGCGTTCTGGCTGATCGCCACGCTCGCCGCGACGCTGGGCTTCGGCTACCACTACGGCGCGGACATCGTCGCCGGCGTGGTGTTCACGCTCACCATCGAGGTGGCGCTGCGGGCGCTCGACCGCGGCTGGGACCGGGCGGGAATCCAGCTGGTCGCCTACGGCACGGTGGTCTTCGCCGCACTCCTGGTGTCCTTCCGGTATCTGTCGACGCAGATGGCCGCATATCCATGGGTGTTCGGACCGCTGGTCATCCTTTCGATGGTCTCGGTGATCTACGGCTATGTACGGACCACCAGGCTGTGGGAACCGAAGGCCGCACAGGCACGGCAGCCGGAGCTGCAACCCGAGCTGGTCTGATCCCTGTCGCGTCACGGGGCACGCATGTCCCGGGCGCGAACATGTCCACGCCGGAGCGTCCCCGGACCGGGGGATCCCGCACCTCGTGCGGGGTCCCGCGGTCCTGGGACGCTCCGGCACCTCGTGCAAGGTCCCGCGGTCCGGGGTGGTCCGGTTCCGTCTCCATTGATCCAGTCCGCATGCCGGGCCGCGGCCCGGCTGCCCGGATCCATGAAGACGCCGCGATGCACGGCGCCGGCCCCGTTGCCCCGGGCTCAGTCGGGCAGATCTTCGTCGCCGCCGAGGCCGGCGACCATACGACGCAGAACGCCGACCATCGTGACGAAGGCGGTTCCGGGGATGCCTTCGTACGTTTGGTGATGCACCCGCAGATTGCGCACCCCGGACCGACCGCGGCCGGCTTCACCTGCCGCGGTCGGGGTCATGGTCCCGTTCTCTTCGGCCGTCCACGGGCGACGCGGATCGTCGAACGCCCCGTCGAAGTCGGCACCGAGGTCCGCGTACTCGGCCAGTCGCCCGACCAGCGCGGCACGGGTCCATCTGCCCGGCTCACCGGCGACATGGTCCAGCGTCACCATTGAGGCCGCGTGAGTGCCTCCACCGCCAACTGGGCGCGCAGCGCGCCGACGACCAGCCAGTACGCCTCATCGCTCCACGCGCCGATGGGCCGGTCCGCGGCTCTTCCAGCGAGTACCCCTGGACGACCGCCGCTCGGAGGTGGCCACGCCCTTCGGGATCTCGCACTCAGTAGGCATGGTCGGCCGTGATGTCGGCGGAGAGGTCGAGATGGCGCCGGGCCGTCTCGGGACGCAGGGCCATCAAGGTATGGACGAGGGCGTCCACCGCGGCGAGGTGGGCGATGCGGCTGGCGGAGGTCTCCAGCCCGAAGACGAGGTCCTGGCCTCCCGCGACGAGGACATGAGAACTGGTCTCGCTGAGCGGCGAGCGGGCGTAGCTGGTGATGGTGATGACCGTGGCCCCGGCACGCCGGGCGTGGCGGGCCGTGTCGACCGTGGTGCGGGTCGCTCCGGTGTGGCTGATGGTGAGACAGACACCGTCCGGAGGGAGTTGGGCGGCGGCAAGGCCGGCGGTGAGGGGGTCGGCCGGGGCGTCGACGACGCAGCCCAGGGCACGCAGCCGGTACGCCGCGTCGAGGGCGACGGCGGCCGACAGCCCGGCTGCCGCGACGACGACGCGCGGTGCGGCCTGGAGCGCGTCGGCCGCCGCGGAGAGTGCGGTGATGTCGAGGGTCGAGGCCACGCCGTCCAAGGCGTCGCGGGAGGCACGGACCGTTTCGGCGAGTGCATGGGAAGCGGGGTCGTCCGACGGCAACGAGGGCGGTTCCACCACCTGCCGGGCGGCTTCGATCTTGAGCTCCTGAAAGCCCCGGAAGCCGAGTCGCTGACAGGCACGCACGACCGAGGAGGGTGCGGTGCCCGCCATCGCAGCCACGTCGCTGACGCTGAGGTGTACCAACGCGGCGCCCTGGTCGAGCACCACCTGTGCCACCCGGGCCTCGGTTTCACGGAGTTCCGGAAGTCGGGCCCTGACCTGCGCGGAGAGCCGGCCTCCGGCATCGGAATTTCGTTCCATGCGCATAGCCTATCGTGGAATTCTGTTCCACACCTCCCTCGGCAGGAGTCACTCCGTCATGCCCGCATCAGCTTTCCCCGCCGTAACCGTTGCCGTTCTCGCGGCCGCGGTCCTGCACGCGGTCTGGAACGCCATGGCCCACCGGATCCCGGACAAACTCGTGGGATTCGCGCTCATCAACTGTGCCTACACCGCGTGTGCGGGTCTCCTGGTGTGCCTGACTCCGTTCCCCCCGGCGGAGGCCTGGCCGTTCCTGGTGGCCTCCGCGGTGCTGGAGGTCGCCTCGCAACTGTTCCTGCTGCGCGCCTACCAGTTGGGGGACTTCGGGCAGATGTACCCCCTGGCCCGCGGTGTCGCCCCACTGCTCGTGGCCGTCGTCTCGGTCACCGTGCTCGGCGGCGCGCTCACGCCGGTCCAGGGCGCGGGCGTGCTGCTGGTGTCCGGCGGCCTCGCCGCACTGGCCCTGGCGAACGGCCGCCTCGGCCGCGCCCAGCTTCCGGCGCTGGCCGCCGCGATCGGAACGGGAATGATCATCGCCGCCTACACCCTCGTCGACAGCACGGGCGTACGGCAGGCCGACGACATCCTGTCGTACATCGCCTGGCTCTTCCTGTGCCAGGGCCCGGTCCTGCCGCTGATCGCACTGGCGCGACGCCGCAGGGCGCTGTTCGCGCAGCTCCGCCCGGTCCTCGGCACCGGTCTGCTCGGCGGGGTGCTCTCCATGGCCGCGTACGGCCTGGTCATCTGGGCCCAGGCCCATGGCGATGTCACCGCCGTCGCCGCACTGCGCGAAACCGGCATCCTCGTCGCCGCGGTCATCGCCACGTTGTTCTTCCGCGAACCCTTCGGGCGCCTGAGGCTGGTGGCCGGAGCGGTGGTGCTGGCCGGGATCGGTCTCATGCATTAGGAGGTGCGCCGGTCCACCCGGGCGGCGCGATGACGACCGCCGCACCCGGGACAGCGTCTCCCCACTCCGGACGAGCGAGCCGGACACATGAGAGGGACGCCGTGCTGATTCGGACACGTGGGTGCGAAGCCCACTGGACCACATTCGCGGTGATCGCGTTCGGAACGCCGTTCCTCGTCAGCGGGTTGGTCCTGGCGGGACTGTCCGCCGTGTTCCCGGCGGACGCGGAACACTCCCCGGGCACGGTATGACTCGGGGCCGGCCACGTCAGCCGGTGTGCGAGTCCAAGGCGTCGAGGATCTCGCCCCAGACTTCGCGGGGGCGGTCGTGCCCCATGTCCGGGATCAGCAAAAGCTTCGCTCCGGGCACCAGTTGGGCGGTGCGCTCCCCGCCACTGGGGTCGGTCAGGACGTCGTCCAGGCCATGAATCACCAGGGTCGGCACTCGCAGCTCGCGGAGCGCGTCGGCGCGTGATCCGCTGAGGATCATTGCAGCGAGCTGCCGCCCGGCTCCTGCCGGGTAGTAGGCGCGGTCGTAACTCGCGGCAGCCAGCTCACGCAGGAGCGCCGGACTGCCGTACCGCTTCGAGGCCCACACCAGGTCCTTCTCCGCTGCTGCGACGTACCCTTCGCGATCCGTCGGCTTCGGACTGAGGAGGACTGCTTGGGCCTCGGGACTGGTCCGGCCGTAGTCGGGCTCGCCGGTCGACGACATCATCGACGTCAGCGTCAGGACTCGCTCCGGATGGCTGATGGCCATCGTCTGGGCGATCATGCCGCCCATCGAGGATCCGACCACATGAGCCCGTTCGATCCCGAG
The DNA here is from genome assembly GCF_040652135.1 of Streptomyces sp. NPDC048295. Classification (NCBI taxonomy): domain Bacteria; kingdom Bacillati; phylum Actinomycetota; class Actinomycetes; order Kitasatosporales; family Streptomycetaceae; genus Streptomyces; species Streptomyces sp. NPDC048295. Next base: position 209,970 of record NZ_JBEZLL010000002.1, on the reverse strand, counting down.
CGCGGTGAGCAGACCGAGGCCGTCGTCGGCCATGTCCTGTAGGGCGTAGGGCGCCATCGCGAGAGCGGAGGAGATGTCTCCCGAACTCACGGCGCCGGTGAACCGGCCCATGTCGACGGGGCGATCGTCGAACTTGGTGGACAGCCCGCAGTCGCGGTTGTCGTACCGGATCACATGGCGTCCACGATCTGCGAGCGCACGGCAGAAGTCCTCGTGCCAGGCGATCATCTGAGCGCTGAAACCCATCACGAGCAGGACAGCAGGATCAGCGGGATCACCGAACGTCTCGTACGCGATGGACACTCCGGGCGAGGCTTCAACAGTCGGCATGGTGAGAGTGTCCCAGCATCGCCCGTCTTCGCGCATCGGGAATTCACCCCGCTCGACCTGCGCGTTCGGCAGCGGCAGGTGCGACCCGTCACTGATGCCCCCTGATCCCGACACGCTGCAAGGAGTACGCACCTCAGCCGGACCGTTGGCGCACGGCCGCCTCCAGTCGGGCGATGTCCTTGGTCCGTCGGGGCTCGGACGGACCCCGGACGCAATCGGGCAGCCCATCCAACAGACAGGCGTCGCAGCAGCCAGGCCGGTCGCCGGCAGATGCGGGCCACGACGCCCTCGACCGGGCCTCCGGGCAGTCACTGCTGGGTACGGCGTTCCAGATAGATGGAGGTGAACACGGCGACCTTGGCACGCAGGGCCCAGGGGTCGAACGGCTTGCTGATGTAGTCCACGGCGCCGGCCGCGTATCCGCGGGCGGAGTGCTCCGAGTCCACGCCCATCGCCGTGAGGAAGATGATGGGGACGTCACGGGTCCGAGGGCGGCGCTTGATGTGCGCGCACGTCTCGTAGCCGTCCATCTCCGGCATCTGGACGTCCATGATGATGACCGCGAAGTCGTCGTGATCGAGCAGTGCTTTGAGCGCTTCCCGCCCGGAAGAGACGGTGACGAGCTCCTGATCGAGCGTCGACAGCACCGCGGTCATCGCCAGCAGGTTGCCCGGCTGGTCGTCCACGATGAGGATCTTGGGCATGTCCTGGGGCTGCGGCGCGGCAGGCAGCGCGGCCGTGGACTTCTCGACGGCGTCCAGCTGACGTTCGAGCAGACTGCAGCGGTCCTCGGCTGCTGCACGCTGTGCGCGTGCCTCACGGAGCTCCGCCGCCAGCCGCTCCACATCGAGCTGCAGCGAGTCGCGTTCCTGCAGCAGGCCGGAGACATCGGGGTGGGCGGCCGCGAGCTCGTCCGCCCGCTTCCGTTCGGCACTTCGGTCGGCCTCCAGTTGGCTGAGGCGCACTTCCAGGTCGGCGATGCGGTGGGTACGGTCCAGCAGGGCGTCGCCCAGAACGTCGCCTCGGACGCTCGACCGCCGGGAAACCCGGTCGGCGTCTGCCAGCTGCTGCTCCAGGATCTCCACCGCGTGCTTGGGAGAGGACGCGGCGTCGACAGCCGACCCGTACAGCCCCCGTACGAACTCGATGGCCTCGGTCGTGACCGCGGAACCGCGGTGCTGGGCGAGATCCGTGAAGAGGTCGGTGATCACCTGCCACGGAGGCAGGCGGGTGCCGTTCAGGTAACGGGAGAAGGTGCCGGGATCGCGCCGGCGCCGGGCCGCGTAGCGCCGCACGGACACCTCCATCCCCTCGAACAGCTCCCGCAGAGCCTGGGCGAGAGCACGGGAAGCCTCGGTGAGGTCGTCGCCCAGCGGCCGCAGTTCACCCATTTCTCTCCCCCTCCCGGGTGCCGGCGTCCGCGCGCTGCCGACGACCGCTGTCCTCGGTGTCGATGAGACGGTTGAAGAAGGGGACTGCCAGTCCTGCGGCGGCAAGCCCCGCGAGCAGGCTTCGCGGCGCCCCTTCACCGGCGAGTGCGGTCAGCCCGCCCGCCGCTGCGCCGGCGAGTAATGCGAGCAGCAACACCAAGGTCGCTCTCAGCGACAACAGCGGCCGGTCCATCAAGACCTCTATCCGTTCAGCCCGCCGCGGAGCGACAGGACCTTTCACTCGTCCGGCGGATTGCAGGACGGAGAGTCACAGGATGGCGGAGCTCCGGGCCGTTGCAGTCCGCAGTCGGGGAACAGGCGCAACGCAGTCTCCTGTTGCCACCGCGCCGACCCGCCCGACCACGGGCATTCCGGCTGGTCGAAGGGGCGGCGGACCCGATTGTTGCCAGGCCGTTGCGTTGCAACGTTGCTGAAGCCCGAACGGCCCGTGGGGCACGGTGTCAGGTCCGTGCCCCACGGGCTGTCGAAGAGCGGCTATGCCGCGGTGGTGATACGGGCGACGGCCAGACGTGTCAGCTCGCGATCCGGGGGGGTTTCGTCCAGCGCCCGATGCAGCGTCAACCCCTCGATCAGCGCGTCCACTTGGCGCGCGGTGGTGGCGTCGAAGTGCCGTTCGAGGATGCGGCGGCTTCGCCGCATCCAGGTCTGGCACAGCTGCCGGTACTCCGGGCGGCGGGCCGCGAGGGTGTAGAGCTCCTGGGTGAGGATCAGGTCGCGGCGGGGTCCCTCGGAGAGCGTATGGATGACGTCGGTGACGGCTTCACGGGCTTCTTCGAGGCCGACGGCGCGGCCGAGGTGCATGTCGAAAGCGGCCACGATCCGTTCCGCGAACAGGGTGAAGGCCTCGTGCAGCAGCTCGTCGATGCCGGAGAAGTGGTACGTCATCGACCCGAGCGGCACTCCGGCACGGACGGCGATCTTGCGGTGGGAGACGCCTGCGACGCCTTCGTCGGCGATGAGGTCGAGCGTGGCGGCGAGAATCCGTTCGCGGCGCTGCGGGTCGGTACGTCCGGTTGCCATGCGGGCGCCGTCAGATCTCGCGGACGACGCGGGCCGGATTGCCGACGGCGACGACGTTCGCGGGGATGTCCTTGACGACCACCGCGCCGGCGCCGATCACCGAGTTGTCGCCGATCGTCACCCCTGGGCACACGATGACGCCGCCGCCGAGCCAGACGTTGTCGCCGATGGTGATGGGGAGCGCGGCCTCCAGCTTGTCCCGGCGCGGCTGAGGCTCGACGGGATGGGTGGGCGTGAGCAGCTGGACGTTGGGGCCGATCTGGCAGTGCTCACCGATGACGATCTGCGCGACGTCCAGCGCGGTCAGGTTGAAGTTGATGAACGTGTGGGCGCCGATGGTGATGTTGCTGCCGTAGTCGACGGAGAGCGGCGGCCGCACATCGACCCCCTCCCCCACGGAGCCGAGCAGCTCGGCGAGGAGCGGCCGGGCCGTGCCGGCGTCCTCGATGCAGGCAGCCTGGTAGCGGGCGGCCAGTCTCATCGCCTGCTGCTGGCGCCGGGCGATCTCCGGGTCATCGGCGATGTAGAGGTCACCTGCGAGCATCCGTTCCAGGTTGGTGCGCGGGTCGTCAGCGAAGTGGCGTGTTTCCATGCGTACGATCGTACACCTTGAAGCGTACGATCGTACGCTCGTGGGCCGACGGCACGGCCCCGGCGACCGGTGACCTCGCGCCGTCCGGAACCGTCCCGGAACGGAACGCGACGGGGCGGGGCGGTCGCGGCGGGCAGACGAGGGGTCCCTTCCGTCGGGCCTTCCATGGGAACGGCGGGCGGGTCTCTCCCGATCGGCGGACCGGAGCGACAGCTCCGCGGGTTCACCGGCAGACCGGGCCACCGCGCGGCGCTCTCAGCACTCCACGCCCCAGCGTCGCGCGACTGCCTTCAGGCGTTCGAGTTCGCGTCGCGCTGCTGTCGGGTCGGCGAGGTCGAGCGCCATCCCGGCGCGTGCGGTGATGTAGATGATGTCCTGGCGGGTGGCGGCATCGAGGCCGGGGGCGGCCTGGAGACGGCGGCCCGTGACCCGCAGATAGATCGCGACGCTGTCCAGATCCTCGCGCAGTTCCAGCGGCAGCACCTGCCGCAGTTCGTCCTTGGCGTAGTCGCGCGCCTGGCTGTCGGCCTCGCAGGGGCGAGGCGGCCGGGGCGCCCAACGGAGGCCGGCTTCCCGGGCGTCGTCGTACATGTCCGCCACCAGGGCACGGGCGAACGAGCGGTCCTCCTCCGCGGCGGCCGCGCGGGCCGACTCCAATGTCGAGCGCAGCCGCGTACGGACGTGCGGGTCCTCCCCCGTGTCGGCGTCCACGTACCCGGACCAGACGTCGAACGCCTTGCTCAACTCGGCGTCCAGCATGATCTCGTACGCGTCCTGCACTACGCGGCCTCTCCCCTGGGGCCGACCCGGCATGGACGGCGGTGGTACACGATAGGACGGGCCTGGGGCACAGTGCCCGTGGATTTCCGGGGCGGGCGGCCGGGCTCAGCGCTGCTCGGACGCCATCCGAACCGGGACGGGAGGACCGCACCAGTAGCAGCTCTCGGCGAGCGGCGCCGAGGCGTGGAGTCGTTGACCGACTCACGGCTCATACAGAGGAAGGAAGTGGATGACCGCTTCCTCGTACGGATGGGCTTCGCGGACCGCCTCCTGGACGGCTCGGGCCTGCCCCACCTCACAGACCGACTCGATCCTGCACTCCTCGCTGCGCTGGACAACGCCCACCTCGCCGTCGAAAGGCTGCGCGCCCGGCAGTGCCTGCCAACTGCCGGTCACCCGCCAGACGCTGGAGCACCGCGCATAGTCGCCGACCCGGCCTGCGCCGACGGCGTGAAGCGCCTCGATCACCGCCTCCGCATGGCTCTCCGGGACGGATATCTCAATCTTCAACCGTGCCATGCCCGAACCCTGGATGATCTGTTCCAGGGGTTCGTGCTGGTCACCGGCAGGAGAGAGCGCTTCTGACAGTGCGGCATACAAGGCTCGGACCCGTTTCGTGCGCCGAGCGGTCTCGCTCGATACGCATCCTGTTCGTCCTGCTTCTCCTGGGTGCGGACCAGCCGTACAACGCGCGGCGATGCGTCGAACTCGGTACCACCCAGGTTCCGGGCCCTGTCACCGCCACCCCGGAGGAGGAGCGCACGACGGTATCGGCCGTGCTCTCCGACGCCGGCCACCACCGCAACGACGAGCGGGTCCGAGAGGAGATCAACGCGCTCCCGGGACCAGAAGAGACGATTCCCCTGCTCGAAGCGCTCCGCCGGCCACCGGGCAAGAGATCGACATCGGCTTGTGCGCTGCTCGCAGGTCGTACACACTGCTGGGCACTCGGCCGAGTCCGGGTGCAGCTGCGGGGGTATGCAACCCCTGTGAACCGTACGTCACCGCGACCCGCAGCACCCTCGTGCGGAAGGTGGCGAACGGTACGAAGTACAAGGTGTCTGCGGCGAACAGCACGCGGCACGGTCCGGAGTTGTGGGTGGAAGCGGTCGAATCGGTCGACGGCAGCACGAACAACGGTCTCACCGGCCAGGGCCGCCGCAACGTCTCGTACACCTCGGGCTGAAAGGGAGACGAATGGCTACTCCTCTGTCCGCCTCTGCGGTCCTCAAGGCGCTGCGCGCCGAGGGCGTGCGTGTGGTCGAGGTCGGCAACTGGCGTACCCACAACCGCAACTCGAAGGGCCCCTGGGGTCCGGTCAACGGCAGCATCGTGCATCACACCGTGACCAAGGGAACCGCAGCGACGGTCCGGATGGTCCGCGACGGCTATCCCGACCTGCCCGGTCCGCTGTGCCACGGGATGATCGCGAAGAACGGCCAGGTGCACATGGTCGGCTGGGGCCGCGCGAATCACGCCGGAGGCGGTGACCCCAAGGTGCTGGCTCAGGTCATAGCCGAGTCGTACGGCACCCGGCCGACTCCGCCCACCCGTGGCAACAGCGACGGGGTCGACGGCAACGCGCGGTTCTACGGATGGGAGTGCGAGAACCTCGGCGACGGCAAGGACCCCTGGCCCAAGGCCCAGTACGACGCGATCGTCCGCGTGCAGGCCGCGCTGTGCCGGGCGCACAAATGGTCGGCGAAATCCGTGATCGGCCACCTGGAGTGGTCGAACGACAAGGTCGACCCCCGTGGTTTCACCATGGCCAAGCTCCGCACCGACGTCTCCGAGCGACTCAAGCACCCCGCGAGCTGGAACCCCGGCTCCGACCCCGAGGAGGACCCCATGGCTGGAATCACCAAGCGCGACATCTTCGACGCCGTGTGGAAGACCGACGCGATCGGCGGCCCGACGGACGCGGCGGACCATTCGACGAACCCGACATGGCAGCCGCAGTCCATCCTGAAGGACATGCAGGCCCGCATCCGGTCCATGGACAAGCGGATGGCCGCCCAGACCGCCGCGATCACCGCGCTCGCCGGTCACGTCGGCACGGGCGCCGATTCGGAGACCATCGTCGCCGCGGTCAATGCAGCGATCGAGCGGGCCGTCGTCGACGTCGACGGCGACAGGACAGGAGCCTGAATCCCACAACAGTGCTTCGGCCGGGCCTCTGTTCGACGGACCACCGTCGAACAGGGGCCCGCGGCGTGTCCGGCACCCCTGGGCCGGCACCCGCGTCGAGTGGGTGCTACCTGCCCTGCCGGGCTCGGTGCGAGGCCACCCGGACCCTGGTTGCGCAGCGGGGGGAGCAGTAGCGCTGAGGGGCGCGGCGGCCGGTGTCGATGAAGTAGTGGTTGCAGTCGGGTGCGGCGCACTGCCCCCAGGCGCACCGGCCTCGTTCGCTGAGCCAGAGCCCGAGGGCCAGGGCGGTGGTGGACAGGAGCCAGTGGGTGGGGTCGGCGCTGTCGGACGCCTTGTTGTGCAGGGACCAGGGGCGGCCGGGGAGCCGAACCAGGTGGGGCCGGGCGGGGTACTCGTCGAGGAGGGTGTTGATCGCCTCGGCCGCACGGTCCTCGTCACTCATCGCCAGGATGTCGATCAGGCGGGCGGTGTCTTCGCGCATCCGCCGGGCATCGGACTCGGTGAGCACGAACGGCGGGCCGCCGTGACGGTCCAGGAGGGCTCGGAGCGCCGCCGCGCCCGCCTCGGTGCCGTCCTGGACGGTGTTGGCCAGTTCGGCGATGAAGTGCAGGCCACGGGGGTTGGCCCCGGCCAGGTCCTCGGTCATGGGTTCGCCTTCTCCAGGTGGAATCGTCCAGCGGGCAGCACTCCTCCATGGTAACGTCAAAATGAAGATATGAGCGTTACCCCTGATGGTTGCCGGCCGGCCGCTCCTGGTCCACCTAGTGGCCGGCCGCTCCGGCCCCGGCCCTGTTCAGCCGTGAACCGCCCGCCCCTCATGGAGAGCACATGCATTTTCCGACGACGACTCCCGTGCTCATCGTGGGTGGCGGCCCGGTGGGTCTGACCCTGTCGAACCTGCTGTCCCGGTACGGCGCGGACCACCTGCTGGTCGAAGCCCGTCCGGACGTCTCCCGTCACCCCAAGGCCCGCGGGGTATCCGCCCGCTCGATGGAGATCTTCCGGCGCTGCGGACTCGAAGGCGAGGTCCGCGCCGCCGGCCTTCCGGCCTCCCAGGTCTTCTTCTACCGGGGCAGGGATCTGGTCGACCCGGACTTCGTGCGCAGCGGCGTTGCCCACGATGCGGCGGACGGTGACGAGAACACGCCTTCGCCGGGGATGATCTGCTCCCAGGACGCGCTGGAGCCGGTCCTGTTGCGGCGGGCCCGCGAGTCGGCGGCCGACCGGATCCGGTTCGGTGTGCGTCTGCTGTCCTTCGCCGAGGACGAGGACGGCGTGCGCGCCGTGCTGGAGGACCGCGCCGACGGCGAGCAGCACACCGTGCGTGCCGGATGGCTCGTCGGCTGCGACGGTGCTGCCAGTACGGTGCGAACCGGTGCGGGCGTCGGAATGGACGGTCCGACGGGGCTGGGCCACTTCCTCAGTGTCCGCTTCGAGGCGCCGCTCGGCGACGTGGTGGCCGACCGGGCGAGCGCGTCGTACTTCCTCACCCCGCCCGGCCGGGGCGGCTTCATGGCGGTGGACAACGACCGCCACTGGATCTACCAGTACCCCTTCGACCCCGCTCACCGGCTCGGGGACGAGGACCCCACCGCCCCGAAGCGCCTCAAGGACCTCGTCCGGGCCGCGGCCGGCATCCCGGACCTGGAGGTGACCGTCCGCGACACCATGGTCTGGCGGATGGACGCCCAGCTGGCGTCCGCCTATCGCAGCGGCCGCGTCCTGCTGGCCGGAGACGCGGCCCATGTCATTCCTCCGACCGGCGGGCACGGCATGAACACCGGGATCGGTGACGCGGACAACCTCGCCTGGAAACTCGCCGCCGTCACGGCCGGCCGCGCCGCCCCGGGACTGCTGGACAGCTACCAGGCCGAACGACGCCCGGTGGCCCGGCAGATCATCGACGTGTCCACCGAGAACGCCCGTGCTCGCACCGGCTACCGCATCGACGACGAACTGCTGCTCACCGCCGCCTACCGCTCCGCCGCCGTCATCCGCGACGCCGAAGACCCCGCAACGGCGCCCCGGCCACCGTTGGACGTCTCCGGCTACCACCCGAGCGGTGGCCCCGGACACCGCGCCCCGCACACACGGATCAGCGGGCCTCCCGGAGTCATCTCCACACTGGACCTCATCGGCCCCGGCTTCACCTTGATCACCGCAGCGGACACCCCGGACTGGCAGCCGCAGGCCGACGCCGCCGCAGCGGTGGCCCGCACCTCCGTCACCGTCCACCGACTCGACGGCGGCCGACTGCATCAGGAAAGCCCCGGGGCCTTCAACCGGTTGTGCGCCCTGCCCGCCACCGGAGCCGTACTGGTCCGCCCCGACGGCCACATCGCCTGGCGCGCCGCCTCCCCGTCCGCCGAACCTGACCTCCTTCACGCCCTTCGGCGCATCCTCACCGGCGTCCGGTAGCTTCGGTCGCACGAGGCAAGCCGGGGCGAGGCGGCGCGGGCCGGGCCGGACAGGCGTGATGCGTCAATCCCGCGAAAGGCGCGCCGCGTCCCCGTACGCGTCCAGCCGGCCGCCCGTCCAAGCGGACAAGGGCTGGCCGACGGAAACGGGGCAACCGGAACAGGCCGGTCAGGCAATACTCTCGGCCAACTCGGCACCGCGGTACGCCGGCACCCCGTCACGGGTGACCACGGCGCGGACCGTCGCCCAGCCGGAAGTACCGCCCGGCTTCGATGCGAGCCGTACGCTGCCGTCGGCGTCCGTGTGGCCGTGGGCCCCGCGTGCGCCCTATCGGTCTCCGCACTCCGCGAGCACGGCACGGCCGTGTCGCAGGAGTTGTTCGTCGTTGGCGCACCGGTAGCGGATCCGGCCCCTGCCGCCCGTGTTGTCGTAGCGCCGGGCGGCAGCCAGCTCCTGACGGAGCAGCGGGACGGCGGGGGTGGCCGACGGTCCCATCTGCGCCCATGCCCCGGCCACGTCGGGGCGGTTGTCCCGATGCTCCGCCCAGGCGTGCAGCAGCGCGGGCATGGACTCCTCCGGGTCCCCGCCCACCCGCCACAGCGCCACCGCGAGGGTGCCCGCGACCCAGCCGCCGTTGTCCTCGGGCGACTCCCGGAGTCTGCGCAGGTCGGGCAGCAGCTCGGCCGCCTCGGCACCCATGCGGGCGATCGTCCGGAGCGCGTCGTACCGCTGGAACCAGCGCTCGGCCGCGAGACCCTTGGACAGCGCGGACAACACCACGTCCGGCTCGCCTCCTGCCGACCACAGCGCGCCGGCCACGTCGACGCGGTGGCCCGGATCGCTTTCCCTGGCGAGTTCCCGCAGCTCCGGAAGTGCCTCCCGCGCCGTCGCGCCGAGCCGTGGCAGTGCCCGTGCCACCGCACTCCGCACTCCGGTCCCTCCGCTCCCGGGGGCCCGCAGGAGGCGGAGGACCGGCTCCATCGCCTCGGCCGGGCCGACGGCGGCCACGGCATCCAGCAGGAACCCGGTGCGCTCGGGCTGCTTCTCGGGGTCGATCAGGGACAGCCGCCGGACCAGCACGGGCAGCAGCGCCGCAGCCTCGTCCGGGCCCATCCGGTCGATCCAGCCGCCCAGTTCCTCCGGCACGTGGCCAAAGCGCAGCGCTTCGACGAGCCCGGGTACGGCGCGTGCGTCCCCCTGCGCCGCGAGCGCGCCGAGCGCCGCCCCGTAGGTGGTCTCGTTCCACTGCGCCTGGGCGGGGTGGTTCGGTCCGGCCGCCACCCGGTCGGCCAGGGCATCGGCCGCCGGGGCGCCGATGGCGTACAGCCACTCCAGCTCTCCAGCCGCCCACCGGACGATGCGGGGTTCGGCTTCCCGGAGCTGCTCGCCCAGGAGCCGTACGGACTCCTCGTGCGGACCCCGCCATCCGGACAGCAGCAGGCCGCTCATGTCGATCGCCTCGCGTCGCTGGCCCCAGTCGGGGCTGCGCAATTGGTCCTCCAGCAGCGCGAAACGTTCGGCGACCCGGTCGTCCAGGGCGTAGTGCAGTTCCATGAGCAGGTCGGTCGCCCAGGGGGCCTTCACCGAGCCCCGGTGCGATGCTCCGAGCCGACGCAGATACGAGATCATCGTCGGTGTCTCCGGGGCGGGCGCCGTGTCCTCGCGCGCCGTGCCCTCCTCCTCCGCCTCCCGTGCCTTCCGCATCACGCCGGTGGCCATCTCCACGGTGCGCTCCGGCAGCCGGCCGGGGGCGCAACGCGCCAGCTGAGCCAGGGCCGCCAGCAGCAATCCCGGGTCATCGGTCCGGTCGGTGGCGGGAAGGGTGAGAGCGGTCAGGGCCTCCGCCACCTCCTGTGCGAGCTCCTGATTGCGGACGGCCAGGTCTCCCAGTGCCGTCGCCATCGCCCGCAGCACACGAGGGTCCGGTTCGGTCCTGCTGCGCCGGCGCAGCACCGCGAACACCGCTTCCGGGTCGTCGTGCAACTGCACCAGCGCGCCGGGGAGTTCCTTCCTCAGACCGGCGTCCGGGTCGTCGAAGAGGTCCAGCAGCAGGCCGCTGCGCGCCCGGGTTTCCGACTCCGCCCCGGCGAGGTTCCGGGCCCAGGCCTCGTACTCCTCCTCGTCGTCGGACCAGAATTCCATCTCCTCCACGTCACGGCCGTCGCCGTCGATGCTGCGGAGAAGGTCGACTATCCCGCCCCGTCCAGGCAGACCGGCTGTCGTGACCAGTTCGAACAGGAACGGGATGCACGCGACCGTGCTGTCGTACACGTCCCCCTGATGGTGCACCGCACCGTGCATGCCGTCGAGCGCGATCTCCCGCTCGGCCTCGTCCTCGGAGGCCAGTGCCCGCAGCATCCGCGGCACATCGGACGCGTCGCCGTATGCGTGGTTCATGGACGCCCAGTCGAGGTCGTCGATCCCTGTGAACATGATCGTGAGTCTGCCCGATGCCACTGACAACGGCGTCCGGGCCCGGGACGGCCCGCGCGTGCGCACGAGCGTCTTGACAACGACTGCCGTGCGGGGATCGTCTGGAAAGCGGCTCCGCGCCGGCCGGGGCGCCGAGTCGTTCGGGTACGGGGGTGAACTGGTCATGCTGCGGGTGTACTTCACGCCCGAGGACCTGGGGCGGGTACGCGTCGCCTCGGGGCCGGATCATCTGTGGGAGATCAGCAACAGTGTGCAGACGCTTCAACGGCGCGACGGAGAGGCCGTGTTCGGTGAGTGGCGGCGTTGGGTGCGGCCTCGTCTCTCGGACAGCTGCCGGTTCCTCTCGCCGCTGCTGCCGGCTCAAGGCTGCTCTCCGGATTTCCTCACTCCTACCTGTGGCGGCGGCGAGACGTTCGAGTCGGCGGTCGACGCCCTGGTACGTACGCCTGGTCCGCGCCTGCGCGGGGATCTGGCACGGGTCGCCGCCTCGCGCCGGCTTCCGGGCTGGACGGACGCGTTGGCGGGCGGGGACGGTGACGTCCTGCTGCGACTGGGGCGCGCACTGCGCACGTACCACCAGGAGGCGGTCGCGCCGTTCTGGCCACGCGTCCATGCCCACATCGACGCCGACCGCATCGTCCGTCTGCACAGACTCCTCGACGGCGGTACGGAGGGCCTGCTGGCCGGTCTCGGCCCGCGGCTGCGCTGGCGGCCGCCGGTGCTCGAGGCCGACTACCCCGTGGACCACCACCTGCACCTCGACGGCCGCGGGCTCACCCTTCAGCCTTCGTTCTTCTGCTGGCCCACGCCCATCACGCTCGCCGACGGCGAACTGCCTCCCGTCCTGGTGTATCCGATCGAGCACGCCGTGGACTGGATCCGTCCCGCGTCCCTGGAACGACCCGCCGGCGACGCGCTGGGGGCACTGCTCGGGCATACGCGTGCCGCCGTCCTCCGGGCGGTCCGGACCGGGGCCTCCACGGTCGGGCTGGCCCGTCTCCTCGGCGTGACCCACCCGGCGATCAGCCAGCACATGAAGGTGTTACGGGCGGCCGGTCTGGTGACCACGGTCCGCCGGGACGGGAGGTCCCTGCACGTCGCGACCGCGGACGGGCGTGCGCTGCTGCGCAGTTGTGAGCGCGGCGCGACGCCCGGTGCGGAGCGGTAAGTCTGGGCTTCCGGGACTTGCACCCGTGATGGGCGCACAAGGAAGCTGAGGCGAGTTGTCCCGCACCCGTCCTCCACCCCCACCGTCCCGCCCCTCTCCTGATCCCGCATCGCCCAGGGCTTCCCGCGCCCCGGGCCGCGGTCGCGCACGCCCTGCGCGTCTCCCTCCCCCCACTGCACCTCTCCCACCAGGAGCCCCTATGCGCACAAGACTTCTCGCCGCGGCAGTCGTCCTCGCCGCCGCCGGCACACTCGTCGTCCCGGCGACGGCCCAGGCCGGTCCCGCCCGCCCGGGCACGGTGTCGGTACTGGCCCACGGCTCGAAGGCCGGGACCCCGGTCGTCGGTGGACACAACGATCCGGGCACCCGTCTACGGGTCGGCGGTGCGGAAACGGCGAGCGCGCACACACTGTCGATCGACTATCAGGTGCAGGAGACGGGGTACTGGTGCGGTCCGGCCGCGACCCGTATCGCCCTGTCGGCACGCATCGCACCGCCCGGTCAGGCGGATCTGGCCCGGCAGCTCGGCACGACCGAGGCAGGCACCGATCACATCAGCCAGGTGACGGGCGTGCTCAACGCGAATCTCGGGACCGGCTGGTACGAGACCAAGGAGATGCCGAACGATCCGCCCACCCAGGCCCAGCGGGACCTGCTGTGGAACGACATCGTCCTGGACATCGACAACAACTACCCGCTGGTGACGAACATCGTCGCGCCGCCGGGCAACCAGCCGCCCGGCTATCCGTCGGACCAGACGATCTACCACTACTTCACGGTCATCGGATACGACGACGCGAACCGCACCGTCCTCATAGCCGACCCGGCCTCCTTCAGCGGCAACCAGATCTACTGGCTCTCCTTCGATCAACTCGCCACCCTGATACCGCCGAAGGGCTACTCCGCCTGATCCTGCGGCCACTGGGCACCCGTCGGGCGACAGCGGCAGCGGGCCGCTGTCGCCCCTGTGTCCGGGACTCCGCCGAACGCGAGGCCGACGCACCGGGGACGCCCTGCACCGGCGCGCATGGAACAGGAAATGGAACTGGAGATTCCGTTGACCGGGGGGCCGGATCGCCGAGAGGGTCGTCCGTGTCGGGGAGACCGTACGGCGGCCGGTCGGGCCGCACCCCCTGTTCGTGCACCGACTGGCTCCGGCACCTGGAGGACGTCGGCTGCCAGGCGGCACCGAGGCCGCCCGGAACCGATGTCAGGGGCCGCGAGATCCTCAGCTTCCGGCGCGGTGGGACCACCTCGGAATTCCGGGCCCGCGACTGGTCGGCCACCCAGGTCGTCGCCGCGGCACAGCTGCTGCGCAGGCGCCGTCGACCGGGATCCGGAACGAGACGGTCGGCGTTTCCGGGCGTACGCCTTCCAGAGCCGCGAGATCGCTCGCCGTGACAGACCCCCTCTAGGATCGATCGCGTTCACAGAATCACCGGTGTCGGCGGTCGGGCATCAGAGGAGTCGTTCATGAACCATTCGGGCCCGCAGCATGCCGCGCGCCTGGCCACCTACGGATCCGTCTCCACGCACCTGTCGTTGCTGAGCGATCGTGGGCTCGGCGAAGTCGTGGCCGGGGCCGCCCCTCTCGCGTCCGGCATCGGAGGCAGGTCCGCCGAGCTGGAGGCCGGTGGGGCCCGGGTCTTCGTCAAACGAATCCCGCTGACGGACGTCGAGCTGCGGCCGGAGAACGTACGGTCGACGGCGAACGTCTTCGGGCTGCCGACGTTCTACCAGTACGGGGCGGGCTCCACCGGGTTCGGAGCCTGGCGCGAGCTGGCCGCGCACACCATGACCACGGGCTGGGTCCTCGGCGGCGCGTGCGAGAGTTTTCCGTTGATGTACCACTGGCGAGTCCTGCCGGACTCGCCCCTCTCGGGATTCGCCGACGAATTCGGAGGCACCGACGGGGCGGTCGCGTACTGGGACGGCTCGTCAGCCGTGCGTGAGCGGCTGGAGGCCATCAGCCGCTCCTCCTTCAGTCTTGTGGTCTTCCTGGAACACGTGCCGCAGACACTCGCCGCGTGGCTCGGCGGCCAGAGAGCGGCCGAGCCGGGCGGCGGCTACGGCCCGGCGTATGCGTGGGCGGAGGAAACCCTGCTGCACGGGGCCGACTTCATGAGATCCCGCGGACTCGTCCACTTCGACGCCCACTTCAGCAACGTGCTGACCGACGGCCGGCTGGTCTACTTCACGGACTTCGGTCTCGCCGTGAGTTCGGAGTTCGAACTCTCCCGGGCCGAGGCCGCGTTCCTCTCCGGCCATCTCACGTACGACCGCCACTACATCGCGAACCATCTGATCCGCCACCATCTGCCCGACGCTCTGCGCGGCGACGTGGATCACGAGGCGTTCCTGGGCAACTGGATCGCGGGCGAAAGACCCGAGGGGATTCCGCCGGCGATCGCCGCGATCATCGACCGGCATGCCCGGACCTCTGTTGTCCTGGCCGGGTTCCACCGCCGTCTGCTCTCCGAGAGCAAGCGGACACCGTATCCGACCGCCGAGATCGAGGAGGCCGGACGAGGCGGCCCGGGGCACGACGCACGCACTCGCTGATCACTGCCGTCACCGGCAACGGGGGCCGTCCGCCTCCTGGACCGGCCGGGCGACCTCGGCCACAACCACGATCTCGGCCACCATGCCGAGAATGTCCACCTCATGTCAGGCGCGGCGCTGAAGGGCTTCGCGGGCCACCCCCAGGACCCGTCCGGCGTCGGTCAGCGAGGCTCGGGCGTGCAGGTGTCTGCGGGCCTGTTCACACGGATCAGAGTCTGCTGCCCGTTGGCGACGAGCCTCCGCTCGCCGTCGGCCCGGACTCCGTACACCTCCAACTGGCATACGGTCAGGGTACGTCCGGGCTTCAGGACGGTCCCGATCGCTTCGGCGTGGTCGCCGACGGCGGGTGCCAGGAGGTTGATCTTGTACTCGACGGTGAGGACATCGGACTCCTCGGGGAACAGCGTGAGCGCCGCGTAGCCGCCCGCGGTGTCCGCGACGGCGCTGGTGGCACCCGCGTGGATGTAGCCGTGCTGCTGGGTGACTTCGGGGCGGGCCGGGAGTTCGATGTGTACCCGGCCGGGGCCGATGTGGGTCATGCGTGCGCCGAGGTGGGCCATGAGGCCCTGGCGGTCGAAGCTCTCCCGGATGCGCTTCCGGACCTCGGAGCTCGCCTGCTCCAGCTGCGTCCGGTCTCCCATGTGCTCTCCTTCGTATGCGTACGGGGTGCAGCGGTTCGTCAGCCGGCCAGGGGCTCCGCCGGCAGGAACCCGCCGATGGCGATCATCATGGCACCGGAGGCCCGGAGGTGGCGGTCCCCCGAGCATGATCCGCAGACGGGGGAAACCCACGGCCCCGGAGGCGAAGCACCGTGGAACGTTCCTGCCGACGCTGTGGTGTTCGGACGCGCCGGGCCGCAGGACGGTCATCCTCCGGCCCGCGTGTGGGGCCCGGCCGGCCGGAGTTCGGCGCGTCGCAGCACGGGGACGGACAGGCCGACCGCTGCGGCGAGCAGGCAGATCGCACCGCATCCGGCGAAGAACACGTCCGCTCCCCACAGAGCCACCGTGAGGCCGACGACCGGGAAGAGCGCGGGTGCCAGGCCGAGTGTGCACAGGGTCGTGACCGCGGTGACCCGGCCCAGATATCGGGGAGCGGTCTCCGTCTGGATCAGGGCACCGGTCACGGTGGTGGTGAACCCGCTGGTCAGGCCGATCAAGGCACCGAACATCACAGCGGCGGGCAGTGAGGGGGCGTGCCCCAGGGCGACCGCGCCCGCAGCGGTGACGAGCAGGGCGCCGGACATCGCCGGTCCGGCGCGCGGTATCCGGGACGCCACGGTGAGCAGCAGCGCCGCAGCCGCGGCTCCGGCACTGAACGCGCTCGCCACCCATCCCATGCCCGAAGCGCCCCAGCCTCGTTCGTCCGCGAGGAGCACCAGGCCGGTGGCGACCGGACCGCTGAAGCACATCTCGCTCAGCCCGATCACCACGACCAGCGGCGCTAGCATCCGGTGGCCGCGGACATGACGCAAGCCGTCCCCCAACTCACGCCAGGCGGAGGTGCGCCGGGACTCCTCCCCGGCCGGATCGGTGGTCCGTACGGTGAGCAGGACGACGAGCGAGACGGCGAAAAGAACACCCGCGACCGTGAACGCACCGGCCGCGCCGCCGATCACCAGCACCGATCCCGCCAGAACGGGGCCGGCGGCGTTGCTCAGCCGGATCGACAGACCACGCAGTCCCTGGACCCTGGCCAGTTGTCCGGATGCCGTCAGGCGCGGCGGGAGCGCCCCCACAGCCGGCATGAACACCGCGTCGACCACACCGAAGACCAATGCGACGGCGACCAGCAGCCACACGCTCGGTGACCTCGGCACAACTGCCGCAGCCACCGCGAGAATCACCGCACAGCGGATCGCGTCGCTGACGACGGCGACCCGGCGCGGCCCGAACCGGTCGGCCACCACGCCCCCACCGAGCATGAGCACCGCCCGGGGAAGCGCCCCCGCCGCGACCACCAGGCCCACCTGCGACGGCCCGCCGACGCGGGTGGCGGCCCAGGACAGCGCGAGGAAGTACACGACGTCGCCCGTGACCGAAGCCGTGTACGCGGTGAGCCAGCGCAGGACGTTGGCATCCCGGTACGCGGGCCGTGCGGACAGGGCGATGTCGTGAGCACTCACGCCTCACCGGCCGGCGACAGGGCCGCACCGGGCACCGGAAACGCCTGCACCTGCAGCACCACCGGAGCGGACCCCTCGGGCGCTTCGCTCGCTCCGTGCCGGTAGCGGCAGACCACCTCGAAGATCTCGGTCCTCATCCGGTCCACGTCGTCGGGAGTCAGATGCAGCAGGAAGTCGCTGTAGGCGGTGGCGTCCAGCCACTCCTGCGGAAGCAGGGCCACCTCCTGCGCCGCTCTGCGCAGTCGGTCCGCGGCTGCCACGGCGACTGCCTGCGTGTACGCACGTCCGGCCTCGCGCTGCTCATCGGGCGCGGCAGCAGGGTCGTGGATCGACTGACGATGGACGGACTTCCACCATCGCTCCCGTCCGGTGCCCCGGCCCGGCTCGTCCACGATGAGTCCGCCGGATGCGAGGCGTCGCAGGTGGTAGCTGGCGGCGCCGGGGTTGATGCCCAGTTCCTCGGCGACGCGGGTGGCGGTGGAGGGGCCGCGTTCGCGCAGCAGGGTGAGCACGTTCAAGCGCAGTGGGTGGGCCAGTACGCGCAGGGCGGCGGTGTCCAGTTCGATGTCCCGTTCCGAGGACCCGTCGGATGAGAAAGCGGCCATGCGCCGAAGATAGACCTACAACAGTTGTTTCGAAAGAGATGTTGTGAGAAATGGCGCGGACACGCTGCCCCTTCCCGGCCATCGGACCTTCTGGAGGCGGTGTGGGCTGCCGGGCCGTCAGGATCGCGCTGCGGCCAGGGAGATCATGCGGTGCATGATGGCCACCGGAATCGACGGGTTCCGGGCGGCGTCCTCCGCGCTGTGCTCATCGAGGAGCACCGCGATCAGGACGTCCGGCGGCAGGGCAGGGTTCAGCCATGCCTTGCTGTGGACACGGTATTCGGCGTCACCGGCCAGCCTGGCAGCGGACTCGGGCGACAAACGCGGGTCACCGGCGGCACTGCCACGCACTTCGGCGTCGGGGTCGCGGCTGAACCGTTCGACGAGGGCCGGGCCCGATGCGGGGTCGTCGAGCGCCAGAAGGCGGATCCGGGGCTGCGGGTCCTCGGCGAAGCGCAACAGGTCGTGACGGGGAAAGTTGGGGTGATTGCGGGGACGCCCGGGGAACGAGAAGCTGCCTGACCACCAGCTCCACACCTCCAGGAGCAGCTCCGCCGGGGCGTCTTCGCAGGACTCGGTGAGGAAGAGGCGGACGATGCGGTCCTCGTCGTGGGCGAGCAGGTCGACGACGTCCGGCGGAAGGTGCGGGGCGCGGGCCACACTGCGGCGGATCCGGAGGTTCGGCGACACTGCGAGCCGGCGCATCGCGTCGGCATCGTCGTGCAGTGCGGCGATCCACCACAGCGCGTAGGTGCGGTCCTCGGGCGTGATGTCGGGAACGGTGGCCGCCATCGCCTCGATCTCGGCGGGGCCCGAAGGCGGCCGGGCCCCGGAGTCCGGGGCCGGGTAGACCCCCCTGCGTACACCGGCCCCCGGGCGCTCGCCCTGCGACGCCGCCTGCTCCGCCGCCACCTCCTGCAGAGCCTCACGGAACGTCAGGTCCGTGGTGGCGGCGAGGAGGCTGCTCCACTGCTCGGGCGAGAGCCTCCCAGATTCCGCCGCCGTGCCGCGGACGATCCTGGAGTGGTGGACGACCGCCGCGTCCCGGACACCGTCGGGAAGGTCATCGCGGTAGAGGAAGTGCACGAGGGGCTTCTTCCTCGCGTCGAAGAGGCTGATCAGTACCTCCGCCGGGGCGGCCCGGTTGGCTCCCAGACCGCGCAGCCACGCGTCGGTGAGGCGCTCGGAGGGCTGGAAGTCCTCGGGCAGCGCGGCACAGGCCCACGGGTCGGGATCGGTCTCGGTCATCCGCCGATTGAACAGGTGGGGAACCGGAAGGATCAAGGCGTCCGGTGCAGGACGGGGGCGCGAAGCGCGGTGCGGACCGGTCTGCCTCCGACTCCCGGTCCCAGCCCCCTCCCTCCCGAGGACTGGGACCTGCGACCCCGGGCAGGGCAATGCGCGTCAGCCGGCGTCGGCCACCTCGTCGAAGAAGCGGACGATGCGCGCAAGGGCCCGCCCCACCGAGTCGCCGAGGTCGTGGTCGCCCACGTCCGTGAGCCGGTATCGGGCGTCGTGTCGGGTCAGTTGTTGTGCGCAGGGTGCGGAGTGGCAGTCGTCGACATCCTTGTCGCCATGGGCGTGGAAGAGGCTCACGGGTACGTTCGGTTTCCAGTCACAGGTGATACGCGGCGCGGCGGTCGGCGGCGTCAGGGTTCTCCGAGGCGATGGCCTTGCGGTAGGCGATGGTTCCGTGCAGCCAGGAGACGGTCGGCAGGCGGCGGGCGGTGGTCCTGGGCAGCACGAGGAGCTGGCCGGCCGTGGTGGGCTCGCGCGTCCTGTTCGTGGGGCGGTTGACGGCCTGGTACACCGTCACCCCGCAACGGACCCAAGAGGCGTCGGTCTTTTTCCGAAGCTTCAGGATCACTTGTTGTGCCGTCAGGTCGGCCACCTGGCGACTGGAGACGACGGCGCCGGCCTTCTCAGGCCGGATGCGGGTGTCGCCGGCCGGCGCGGTCAGAGCCGGTCGGGCGGGGGTTCCGGCTGTCGAGGCCGAGGCAGGCACGGCCATGGCCGCACCACTGCCGTGGACAGCCGCTCCGACGAGGAGACGGGTGCGGAAGCTTGGTGAAGTCAGGTGCTGATCCGCTCGATTGACGGTTACTCAGAATCTCAGACCACCTGCCCTTCTGGCGTGGGCCAGCCCTACAGGGCTTCCTCAGGGGCAGCGGCCGCGCTGCCGATGAACAGCGGGAGCGGCAAAGCCGCATGGGGTGCCACATCGGCAAATCCGTCGGGTGTTTAAGGTCGAGCCCATGACGAGGACCACACCGGCGCGGCCACTGGACGTCGAAGAGCTCTTCCCGGAGCTCGCCGCGTACCGGGGCACCACCACCCGGCTGCACCCGAGGCCGGGGGATCCGGAGGTGTCGGACAGTTCCGTGGGTGGGCCGATGCTGTGGCCGGCGGACGAGCCGTGGCCGGTGTGCACCGAGGCCCACGGTCGCGGGCGGGGCCGCCGTCCCGCGGACGTGCACCGGGAGCGAGAACTGCTGGCCCGCGCATGGGCCCGCGACCCGCTCCCGGGCCCCGCGGAGGAGGATCTGCGTCTCCTGGACGGGCTGGGGCGCAAGCACCGGATCCCGGACGTCCGCGAGACCGATCCGCTGCCGTTGATCGGACTTGCGCAGCTCTACCGGCGGGATGTCCCGGATCTTCCGGCCGGCCCGGCCGGCTGTGACCTCCTCCAGGTGTTCTGGTGTCCGTTCGACGCGCACGGCCCGAGCGGGCACGGCCTGTCGCTCCACCTGCGCTGGCGTAGGTCGGCGGAGGTCGGCGAGGTGCTGGAGTCGCCGCCTCAGCCACGGGTCGTCGGCTTCGTGGGCTATGTGCCCGAGCCCTGTGTGCTGCGACCGGAGCGGGTGGTCACGTACCCGTTCGCCGGTCTCCTGCCCGAGAAGCTGTGCGCGCGGATCGGCGCCTGGGAGGAAGCCCTTGAGGAGGCTGCCGAGCGGCGGGAGGGCGACGAGGGCGCTGACACCCCGATCGGCTACCAGTACGACCTGTCGATCCCGCCCGGCTGGCGCGTCGGCGGATTCGCGTCGTGGCACACGACCGACCCGTTCCCCATGGACTGCCGGGCCTGTTCGACGCCCATGCGGCTGCTGCTGACCATCGACAGCTCCGAGTGGGACGGCGGCAGCGGAGCTGGCAGCCGCTGGAGGAAGAAGGGCTGCCCGCGTTCCTGTCCGCCACGCCCACCAAGGTCGTCGTGGGCCGTGCCGGCGAACTCAACGTCTTCGCATGCCCCACCGATCCCGGACACCCGCACCGCTGGAGCATCCAGTAACCCGCCGCATCGGTCCGGACCCGGTCGGGTTCCGGAGAATCCGAGTCCCGAGAACAGGGGAAACCGTTGTGACAGATGACGCCCGAGCTGTTGGCCGGCGCATGTACGCGGCCTTCAACGCACGTGACCTCACGGCTCTCGGAGCGATCCTCGCGGAGGACTTCGTGAGCCATCCGCTGGGGACGACGGGCGTCGCTCCCGTCTCCCGTGCCTGGTCCGGGCTCTTCGCGGCGTACCCCGAGGTCCGTATCACCGTCGAGGACATGCTCGTGGACGGCGACAAGGTCGCCGTTCGCTCGGTGATGCACGGAGTTCCGGGCGGCGCCGCACCGGACGCGGGCCCGACCATGATGGAGATCTTCCGCGTGGACGGCGGACGGATCACGGAGCTGTGGGGGGTCTCCGGCCTCCCCCGCCGGGGAGAGTAACCCCACTCGCCCGGCCGACCACCCGCCGGTTGCCGGTTGCCGATTGCCGGTTGCCGGTTGCCGGTTGCCGGTTGCCGGTTGCCACCACTGTCGTTCGATCAATGAAAGGTCATCCATGCGCAAGCTCGTGTACTACATCGCATCCACCCTCGACGGGTTCATCGCCGGACCGGACGGATCCGACCCCACCGGCCCGGACGGCTTCTGGCCGGTCCCCGAGGAGTACGTCCGGCACCTCATCACCGAGTACCCGGAGACCCTGCCCGGCCCGGCTCGTGCCGCGCTGTCCATCACTGCCGACGGTACGCACTTCGACACCGTCCTCGAAGGACGGCGCTCCTACGAGATCGGCCTCCGGGCCGGAGTGACCGATGCCTACCCGCACCTGCGGCACCTGGTCTTCTCCCGCACGCTGGGCACGAGTCCCGACCCGGCCGTTGAACTGGTTGCCGACGATCCGGTGGCGACCGTACGGGAGTTGAAGCAGCAGGACGGCAAGGACATCTGGCTGATCGGCGGTGCGGAGCTCGCCGGTGCGCTCTACTCCGAGATCGACGCACTGGTCATCAAGCTGAGCCCGATGACCATCGGCACCGGTATACCGCTCTTCTCCGACAAGGCGGCGTTCGATCCGCGCGGCTGGGACCTCACCGACCACACCGTCCTGAAGTGCGGGGCGGCCTTTCTCACGTACGCGCGCAAGGCCCCGGAGACGTCTCGGCCCAGTACGACGTGACGGAGTCCCTCGCTGCGGCGTTGGCCTCCGAGACCTCGGCGGGCGGTGCGAACCGGCGGATCGCGACCGCCGTGCCCCGCACCGCCGGGCAGGTCTTCGGTCTGTTGGGACCGCCCCAGGCCCACTGCGCGGGACCCGCCCCGGGCGGTGACCTCGATCGCGCGTCACGCGAAGGACAGCGGTCCGCCGCCCGGGCCCGCAGCACGTGGCCGCGGTGTCAGGTTCTGCAGAACGGCATGGTCCGTACGTAACCGCCGCGGTTCTCGTCGTCGGTCCCCAGGAGGGCATCGGCCGAGCCGGGCAGGCACTCAACGGCTTCGATCTTGTACTGCGGGAAGGTGCCGAGCACGGTCGGCTGCGCCGCGAGCGTGACCCGTACCCGGCCGGCGGCCGACACGGTCACACGGCCCGCTTCACTGACCGCGGAGTCGAACGGGCCGTCGTCACCGGCGTCCGAGGCCGAACTCACAAGGATCCGGCCCGAGTCGGTCACCGAGATGTCGGAGATGTGCCGTGTGCCCTCGCCGGTCGGGTACGGCGCCAGGTAGGCCCGACGCGTCACGGCGGCGAACTGTGGCTGCCCCCACGGCGCGAACGACAGCTGTGCCGTGTAGAGCGTGGCGGGACGGTCCGCGCCGGCTCCCCGGTCCGCCCACAGGGCGGCGAGTTTCCCGTTCCGGGCGACGAGTGCGAAGCTCTCGAAGTCGTCGCCCTCACCGATGCCCGGCAGCGGCGAGTAGTCGACGACCGTCGCCGTGGCACCACCGGCCTTCAGGCGGTAGACGATGCCGCGACTGCCGAGTGCCAGATACTCCCCCGGCATCCCGGGAATGGCCTCGATGGCCTCCAGGTCGACGGGTTCCGGCCCGTCCCAGGTGACCGGGGAGACGCCGTCGGAGCCCTCACGGTGGGTGATCCGCGACAGTCGCCGCTGCCCGGACTGCTTGTTGTCGTGCACGACCAGGGCGTGCACCCCGGCTCCGTCCGCGGTCCGGCCCTCGTACGCGAGGCCGCTGACCCCGCTGCGGGCGTCGTCACCGACCTTCTGCCATGCGTCGGCCGCACCGTCCGCACCGTCCGCACCGGCCGGAGCGCCGCCGAGCGCTGTCAGCAGCGCGGCCGCCGCAGTGATCCAAGCCATGCGCTGCACCATCGGGAGTTCCACTGGGAGTCGCTCGCCTTCTCTGTCCGACAGGCGCGAGGTCACGCGCCGGGCGTCAGGTTATTGATCATGGAGTGCGTGGCCCAGCGGCGCTTACGCCATTCGCCGGAGCGCGAAGGCGGACTCGGCGTGCACCCGACGAGTCCGTCCCGTCGGTCCGCACCTCCCTTCCCGGGGACGGAAACGTCGTGGCCCGCAGGCCTACGGTGCCGGTATCGTCCGGTCCTCCGACCAGCCGCTTCGGCGGCCCCGCCCTTCAGAGAGCGATTCCGATGACCACCCGGCGAACGACGACGACCCTGTGGCGCCCGACCGGTCCCAAGGAGCTGGATCTGGTCCGGGAACTGAACTGGCGTGCGTGGCCGCCCCGTCTTCCCGAGCAGCCCATCTTCTACCCGGTCCTCGACGAGGACTATGCGATCCGGATCGCGAGGGACTGGAACGTGAAGCACGACGGGGCCGGCTTCGTCACGCGTTTCGAGGTCGAGACGGAGTTCCTGCGCCGCTATCCCGTCCAGCAGGCCGGTGGGCGAACGATTCTCGAACTGTGGGTTCCCGCCGAGGAACTCGACGATTTCAACGCCCATATCGTCGGCGGGATCCAGCTGGTCCACGAATTCCGCTCCCGCTGAGCGGCACCGGCCCGAGTGCGGGGGTTCCTGCACGGTTTCGGCAAGTCCGTGACAGCGCATGGGCCGTGCGAGGATCGCGGCGTGAACGACCAGAACGATCTGTGCTTCCGCCTCGCCGACGAGACCGACCTTTCCGCTCTCGTCCGCCTGCGCGACGGCGCCGCCCGCTGGATGCTCGCCCAGGGCGTCACGGGCCAGTGGCAGCCCGGCGAGCTGGACGAGGACCACTTCCGCCGGATCATGGCGAGTGGCGAGGTCTGGATGGCCGAGGCCCACGGCCGCGTGGCCGGGGCCTGGGAGCTGTGGTGGGCGGACGATGACGCCTGGGGCCCGCAGCCACCGGTGGCCGGATATGTGCACCGGCTGATGGTGGACCGCGACACCGCCCGGCCGGGGACGGGCCGGCGGCTGCTCCGGGCTGCGGAACGCCGTGTGGCCGCGGTGGGGCGGACGTTCGTCCGGCTGGACTGCCTGGCCGGGAACGCGCGGCTGAACGCCTACTACGTGAAGGACGGCTACCGGCCCGTCGGCCGCAAGGCGGGCAAGCCGCAGCCGGGCGGCGTACCCAAGTCGTTCACGCTCCTCGAGAAGACCTTGCGGACCGGTCGCGAGAGCTGAGCAATCGTGCTCCGGCCCGCCGGTCAGCGACGGAGTGCGTAGCGGGTCAGGCGGGAGCGGGCGGTCTGCCTACTGACGCCGAGCGCCTGGGCGATGGCGTCCCACTGGGGCCCGTCCACACCGTCGACATGGCACACGGCATCCGCCGCCATGCGCTGGGTCAGGCGCTCCAGGGTCGCGGCGGCCCGGAGCGCGGCCAGTGGTTCGTCCGCGGCCAGGACGGTGAGACGTGTTTCGAGCCGGTCGAGCAGGGCGCTGAGGTCTTCGGGTACCGCAGCGGCGCGGTCCTCGACATCGGCCATATGGACGTCCCAGTCGCCCTCCGGACCGCTGGTGTCGAACAGATACGGGCGCCGCCGGTCGACGGCCTCCCAGTTCAGCGGGTACCGGGGCGTGCCGCGCCAGCCGCAGGAGCACACGCCACGCATCTCGGTGGCGAGCGGCGCCCTGAGGGTGCCGTCGTAGATCCACCAGTCGGTCCTCCGGTGGACCGTCGGGCCGCTCCCGGCGTCGAAGTACACCGGGCCGGGCTCGGTGCCGTCGGCCAGGAGGAAACCGGGCCGGCCCTCGTGGTCGGCGCCGAACTCCTCGAACTCCCACATGGCGAACTCCTCCCCCCACCGCGACTCCGGTGAGTCTCGAAGGCCGGCCCGGACGACAGACCCGAGGCGCCGCTCCGTTCGCGGCCCGACCAATCGCCACAACCCTGCCGGACGGCGGTGAGGCCCGGCGGGCGAATATCCGAACCGGTGAATAGCCCCTCCGGAGTTGACGCCGGCCGGGCAGGCGCGCCCCGCGCCGGCCCGGGGCCGGGAGGCCGCAGAAGGCTTTGTGTATCGTGCATATAGTATGTATGGTGAATATTGCATGCATGGACCACATTGCATGCTGTGCGCAATCTCGACAACCACGTCGGGAAAAGGGCATGGATCCGACGACGACGCCCTGCGGGCCGAGGGCGGAATCCGCAGACCCCCGTCACCGCAGCGTGCGCCACGGTCCTCGGGCTCCCTCGCCCCGGCCGTCCCGCGCTCCGCCACGGGGCAGGACGCCGGGGCGGATCCGGCACGCCCCCGCAGCGCACTGAACCACCAGGCACGACGAAAGGACATGACCATGGAACGCCTCAAGGACAAGGTCGCGGTCATCACCGGCGCAGGCAGCGGAATCGGAAGGTCCGCCGCCGAACTGATGAGCCGGGAAGGCGCCCGGGTCGTGGTCGCCGATCACCACACCGAAGGCGCCGAGGAAACCGCCGGGCTGATCGAGGCCGCGGGCGGCCGGGCGCTGCCGGTCACCGTGGACGTCACCGACGAGGAGTCGGTCGCCGGCATGGTCGCCGCGGCCGTCGGTGAGTTCGGCGCCCTGCACGTCCTGTGCAACCACGTCGGCGGCACGAACCCGCGCAAGGACCTGGACCTGCTGCGCATGGACATGGACGAATTCGACCGGGCCGTCGCCCTCAATATGCGCAGCACCCTCCTGGGCGCCCGGCACGCGGTGCCCCACATGATCCGCGCGGGCGGCGGCTCCATCATCAACACGGCGTCCGTGGCCGCACTCGTCGGCGACGTCCTGCAGACCTCCTACGGCGCCGTCAAGGCCGCGGTGGTCAGCATCACCAAGTCGATCGCCGTCCAGTACGGGCCGCAGAACGTGCGCTGCAACGCCGTCGCGCCCGGTGCGGTGATGACGCCCGCCCTGGAGACCAATCTGCCCGAGGACGTCATCGAAGCGCTCAAGCAGGGCAACGCCCTCCCGTACCTCGGCTCTCCCGAGGACATCGGGCACACCATGGTGTTTCTCGCCTCCGACGAGTCCCGCTATCTCACCGGCCAACTCCTGGTAGTCGACGGCGGCATGAGCATGCAGTCCTCCGCGGCCCCCGGGCGACGCGCCATGCTCCCCGGAGCGACTCGATAGAATCGCAGCCGGTCGTTGCTGTTGTGGCCGGTCGTTGCTGCCGAGGGATGCTGCCGGGGATCGGGATGGCTGTCGAGATGGATCTGCCGCTCGGCGAGAGCGCCGATGCCGGCCCCGGTGCCGATTCCGATGCCCATGCCGCCCGGCTCGCCGCCGAGCTCACCGAGCTGGGGAACGAACGCTTCCTGCGTGCGGCGCTGCCCGGTGCGGTACGCCTCCACCACCGCAGCACCGACCGGCTCATCGGCTGGCCGCCGGTCTCCGAGGAGGCCGGCGAACCCACGTCCAGCCTCCTGTTGCGCGCCATCCACCTGTGCTTCACGGCCCACTTGCCCCTCAGCCTGTCGCCCGACCTGCTCTGGTACGCCGTCGTGCACGAGACAGCCGTACACATCCGCCTCAACTCCCGCACATACGAAGGGCTGTTCACCGAAACGCCGGGGCAGCAGCAGCTCATCGACGTCCGCGACGACCTCGCGGCGCTGGACTGGGAACGCTCGATCCATCTCGTCCAGCAGCCGCTGCGCGCGCGGATCGGCGACGACGTGGCCGACATGTTCCAGCCCACGTTCTCCACCACCACCCCCGCCGACGCCACGGCCGCTCTGGTGGCGCTGATGGACGTGGTCAGTCCGTACTACCGCTTCCAGTGGGTCTCGCTCTGCGGAATCCCCCGGATCAGGCTGGAGGGATCGAGCCGGGACTGGCGCCTGCTGGCCGCCCGCGTACGTGAGCTGGAGGGGTGGTTCGAAGGCCTGCGGCCGTGGTTCAAGGCCCTGTACCCCGTGCTGGACGCGATCTGCGCGACGGCCTCGGGGTGGGGAGCGGACCCGGACTTCTGGCGTTCGCTGTACAAGTGGGAGTCGGCGTCCGGCGGCGATCGTGTCACCGGCTGGATCACCGCCTTCTTCGCCCACCGGTACACCGACGAGGGACCTGTTCCCAAGCGTTCGTTCGGTCCCGGGGCCACTGTGGAGGAGGACTTCCCCTCGCATCTCTCGCGTGTCCCGTTCCGATGGGAGACGCCGGCCGGCACTTTCCCGATGGCCTTTCTGGGGGGTGTGCTCGGCATCACCCGCGACGGCGGGTGGATCCGCCCACGGCTCGGTCATGCGGTGGTGGAACTGGTCTCGGACCACACGGCGTGATCCGCGGTGCGGTGCGGGCCGGTCAGCGGTCCTGCGAAAGCTGCAGGAGTTCGGCGAAGGTGCCTCCGGCGTGGACCAGGTCCTCGTACCGGCCCTGTTCGGTGATGCGGCCGTGCTCCATCACCACGATGTGATCGGCGATCCTGGTGTTCTCCAGCCGGTGGGTGACGACGACCGTGATGCGGTCGCCCGCAATGGCCTTGATCCCCTCGAAGATGCCGTGCTCGCCGCGCGGGTCCATCTGTGAGGTGGGCTCGTCGAGGATCAGCAGCGACGGCCGGCGGTACAGCGCGCGGGAACAGGCCAGCCGCTGCCACTGTCCGCCGGACAGCTCCGCCCCGCCGAAGAGCTCACGGGCGAGGAGGGCGTCCAGGCGGTCCGGCAGTTCCTCGACCGCCTCGCGCATCCCGACCGCGTCGATGGCCTCCCAGACTGGTCCGTCGTCGACGGTACGGGGCTGGCCGAGGGTGACGTTCTCCCGCACACGCAGCGGCCACTGGGCGAAGATCTGCGGGACCAGTCCCGTATGCCGCCAGACGGTGGCCGGGTCGACCTGGGCGAGATCCGATCCGTTCCAGGTCACCTTGCCCTTGTCGGGCAGGTTGATGCCGGTGAGCAGCCGGGTCAGGGTCGATTTCCCGGAGCCGTTCGTCCCGACGATCGCGAGGATCTGACCGCGCCGCAGTGTCAGGGAGACGCCCGCGACGGCCGGTTCCTTCTTTCCCGGGTACCGATAGAAGACTTCGTCGAGCCGGATCTCGTCGACCGGACCGGTGACGGCGCGTTTCCCGCGCTTGGGCGCCCGTTCGGCCGCGGCGTCGAGGAAGGCCTGCATGTCACCGAGGTAGAGGCTGGTGTGGAAGACCGCGGCGCCGTTGACGACGACCTGCGACAGGGAGGCCAGCATGGTCTGTACGGCCAGGACCGCGGTCGCGGCGATCGCGAGCCCGATCCTCCCGGTCACGGCGAGCCAGGCCAGGACCGCCCAGGTGAGGACGAGGAAGGCGCCGCCGGCCAGTGAGCAGAGCAGTGCGATGCGCAGGGTGCGCGGGGCGGCGGCCAGGGTCCGCCGGTCGCACCGCTCGGACAGTGACCTGTACCAGAAGAGCAGGTAGTCGGTCATTCCGTTGGCGCGGACCTCGTCACCGTACTTCGGTGTGGTGGACCACCACCGCATCATGCCCCGTACGTTGCGGTCGGAGACGTTGGCGTAGTGGATCTCGTAGTCCACGCGCGCGGTGAGGACGGCTCCGATCCCGGCGGGCAGGACAGCGAGCAGGAGCAGCGGCAGCATCGCCGGGTTCAGTACCGACAGCACGCCGCCGGCGGTGGCCATGCGGATCAGTGCGGACATGAGTCTTTGGGCATCGGTGACCATCACCTGGGTGCGCAGCACGCCCATCTCCGCGGCCTCCTGGCGGTCCGCGAAGCCGTGTTCCGAATAGGCCGAGGCCTCGACCCGGCAGACCGCCTCGACCAGGGCGGTGTCCGTCTCGGTGGTCAGCCTCGGGGTGATCCGCCGCTCGGCGTACGTGGCCGTCGCGCCCGCCGCTCGCGCGAGAGCCGCCGCTCCTGCCACGAGGAGGAGCGCCGGCAGGGCGTCGCGCAGCCGTTCGGACACTGCGCCGGTCCCGAGGATGGGCTTCATCGCCCGCGCCGTCGCCGTCAGGAGGACGGCTGCGGACAGGCCGGTCAGCAGCTGGCACCCGATCAGCAGCCGCACCGCGCGGCGGTCGGTCCGCCAGGACAGACGGGCGATCCGGTGCAGGACCTTCGGGATCTGCCCGCACATCTTCCGGAAGGAGACCTCGGCGAGCGGATTGACCGCGTACTGCCCGCCGTAGCTGAACTCCGCCGGAGGCGGTGGTGACGGTACCGCCGTGAGCTGCTGTTTCTCTGTGTCGGTCGAGGTCAACTGGGCTCCCTGGAAGGTCGTTCCGGCTTGTCATGGAGCACAACGACCGGACAGACCTCTCGAACACATGTATTTGAGACGTGGTGGAATCCGCATGGCAGAGCGAGAAGCGGAGCATGCGGGATGCACCGACCGTTGCCGCGTACGGAGACCATTCGGAGCGATCTTGGCCGAAACGCCGCTGACTTCCCCACCCTTGCCTCGGCCGACCAGCACGGTCGGCCGCGCCCGGTCCCGGCCGGGTGCCGTCGCGGGGGTGACTTCACTGTCACTGTCGCGGTGCGGAATCAAGTCCCGCACGGCTCGCGGTGCGGCTCTCACGGGCAGTGCGCCATCGGCACAGGCCGGTTCCGGGCCCTTCACCCGGTCCTGGTTAGTCTGGGCGATCGTGAACAGACGACGGCAAAAGAAACTGTCAAAGAGTCTCGTCAGGGCGGCCGCATTCGGCGACCGCACTGAGATCAACGCCCTGCTGGGAGCCGGGGCCTGCCCGGAGGCCTGCGATGCCGAGGGCACCACACCGCTGTACGCCGCATCGGTCCATGGAGCCGCCGACAACGTCCGCTGCCTACTGGCAGCCGGGGCCCTGCCCGACACGGAAAGCGGACACGGCACGGAAGGCACTCCCCTGTGCGCGGCCGCATGCTGGGGCCATGCCGAAACGGTGCGCGCCCTCCTCGCCCACGGCGCCGATCCCGATCTCCGCGAAGATCACGGCACGGGCCATTCACCGCTCCACTGGGCGAGGACCGGGCCCCACCCCGAGACGATCGCTGTGCTTCTCGCGGCAGGCGCCCGCAACGACCACAGCTGAGGCGCCCGATCTCCCGCTCGGCGGTGAGGCTACTGAATCCTGATCCAGTAGCGTCGCGCGGCCCCGGACCCGGTGTTTCCGACGCCTTCCAGGACGCCGCCGTGACGCTCGATCGTCTTTGCCGAGGCGGTGTTGTCCTTCTCGCAGATCAGCAGTACCCGGTCCAGCCCGAGCACCCGAGCCTCGTCGAGCATTCGGCCCAGCGCCCAGGTGCCCAGTCCGCGTCGGCGCGCAGAGGGCCGGATGCCGTAGCCGATGTGGCCGATCTCCGACACGATGTCGAGCCCATGCCTCAGGGCGATCCCCCCGAGCACCCTGTCGTCCTCGACGATCCATCGGTACGTGCAGCTCAGCCGGGGGGCCTCCAGCGGCCCCGCTGGATTCGACTGGGCAGCCAGCCGTGCCACCCAGGCCGCGAAGCCCGCCGGCGAGTCGACCTCGTCGGAGGCCATCAGTCCGAACCCGTCCTCGTGCACACCGGGCCCCCATTCCTCGTGTGCCTCCAGCCAGGCGGAATGGAGAAGGAATGTCGGCGCTGTCAGTTCAGGCACACGACGACATTACCTGTGCGGACCATCAGGATCTACATCTGGTTTCGGGCTCCGAAGACCGCTACCACGCCTCGCGCCGACCTTCCGGAGAACCCGGAGAACAAGGGCCCTGCGCCGGTGTCACGGGCCGGCCTGTCCGGCCGATACCGGCGCTTCCACCAGCAGTCTTCCGGAGAGCGGCCGGTATCCCAGCGATCGGTTGACCGCTGTCATGGGCAGGTTCTCCTGGTTCACGGTCGAGGTGACGGCGCGGACTTCGGGGAAGTGCTCGTGGAGCCGGACGGCTTGTTCAGCCTTGATCCATCGGGCCAGTCCCCGTCGTCGATGTCCGGGGAGGACGGCGGTGTCGTGCTGGTCGGCCACGGGCCCACCGCTCGCCGGAACGGTGGCCACTGTGGCAGCGACGGCCTCGCCGGAGGCCGAGTGCACGGCAGCGCTCACCATCAGCCGCTCACCGCTCGCGGTCGTCGTCGCCTCCCACGCGCGTACCGCAGCGGCGTCCCACCTCCGGGGCGACATCTGCAGCGCGGCGCCGGGGGCATCCAGCACATGGCCCATCACCTGACCGAAAGAGGCAGCCAGCCGCTCTGGGGCCGGTCCGGTCCACTGCACCGGCCGGTAGGCGGAAGGCCGGCTCGCCACCAGGTCCCGGCAGCGTGCCAGCACCCGCTCCTGGTCGAGCCGCTGTTCTTGCAGTTCCAGGCTCAGCACGACGCGCAGGCCAGGAACGGTACGGGTGAAGGCATCTCCGGCTGCACCGGCCAGTACCGTGCTCTGCAACCGGTCCACCCCGGCCCGGTCGGCAGCCCGCACGGCTTCGAGGAGCAGCGCGGTGCCGATGCCGTTGCGGCGGGCCTGCGGCGCAACGAACAGGCGGAGGAAGCCAGTACCCGGCCGGTGCGGCTGCGACCGCAGCTCCGCCACCCCGCTGACCGCATCGCCGGATCCGCCGCGAGCGGCCCAGCGCATCGCCGGTGACTCCTCGCCCAGGAGCCGCCCGGCCAGAGCGGACCGCGGCACCGAGCTTCCGGACGACTCCCTGTAGCCGTCGCTGAACACCCCACACCAGGCGGCGAGATCAGCTGCGGCCGCGTGCCGCGGCAGGAAGGGCTCCACCGTCACCGTCATCACCCCAGCACTTTGCCACGGAGCAGGTCCGTTCACAGAGGCATCCGACAACACAACGGCTCCGTGCCCGGCCGAGGTCCATGCGCGGAGCCCGGCCGCGCCTCTTCCTCGGCCCGCCGCGGTGGACGACACTCGTCGCAAGATCACAGCACCTCTGCGACGGGGGAGATCGGGGTAGGCATATGCGAGGTCTCGTGCTGCGGCTGGCCGGGCTCAATGCCGGGGCGGAGAGCGCCATGCGGCTCATCGGCTTCTTCGACACCCTCGTCGAGCAACGGCTCGGCCTCGACGGGGTACTGGGCATGGCTGCCCGGGTCGCCGAGTGTCCGGTCGGTCTGGCCGGGGCCGGTACCGACGGTGTCACGGCCCGGCCGGACGGGAGTACGCGGCCGGGCGGGCCTCCCCCGGCCGCGGCCGTCCGGGAACTGCGCGGCGGG
This sequence comes from Streptomyces sp. NPDC048295, assembly GCF_040652135.1. Lineage (NCBI taxonomy): Bacteria > Bacillati > Actinomycetota > Actinomycetes > Kitasatosporales > Streptomycetaceae > Streptomyces > Streptomyces sp. NPDC048295. Next base: position 177,557 of record NZ_JBEZLL010000002.1, on the reverse strand, counting down.
CAGCGGGCCTGGCTGGCGCGGGAGGGTGCCCCGCAGCCCTTCGACGAACTGCTCCTGGAGCGGCTCGCACTCGCCTGCGACGCCGTGCTGAGCCGTCGCGGCGGCGAGGCGGTACCGCTCGACCCGGCGCTGCTGGAGACCTCCATCAGCTCCACCGCTCCGCTGCCCGAACGGGCGCGCGCACTGCGGCTGCTGGGTTTCGCGCCCTCGGGCACGCTCACGCTCCTGGCCGTCGACGGCGGGCGGGGCCCGCAGGGGATGGCGCCGGTCCTGGACCGGATCCCGCCCGCCTCGGCGGGCCGGCGCCGGACGGCCGCGCTCGGCTCCGTGCACGCGGTGGCCGTGGCGGGTCCGCTGCCGGAGCGGCTGCTCGCCCCGGCGGGTTTCCGGATCGGGGTCGGGCCCGAGATCACCGCGACCGAGGCGCCACGCTCCTGGGAGGGCGCGTTGCGGGCGCTCCGGTTCGCGGGGACCTCGCGCTCGGACGTGGGCCTGGCGCCGGTGGTGGAGGAGCCCGCGATCTACCACTCCTCGCTCGGCGCCTTCGAATTGCTCGCGAGGGAACTGTCCGGCCCGGCGATCGCCGGCATCGGCGACCTGGACGTGCTGGACGCGCTCGCGGCGGAGCCGGGCAGCGGTACGGAGCTGCTGACCACGCTGGAGGTTTTGGTGCAGGCGGGGTCGTTGCGCGCTGCGGCGCGGGAGCTGCACCTGCACCACAACTCGGTGGCGGTGCGGGTCGCGCGGGCGGAGGCGGCGCTCGGCTACGGGCTGGGCGAGACCGTGGGCCGCTTCAGACTGGCGCTGGCCCTCGCCCTGCGCCGCCTGCGGGACAACCCTGCGTAGGGCCCGCCGGCGCGGGAGGCGACGGGGAGGCGACCAGGCATGACCGGCGACCTCGGGTGGACCGTCCCTGTCCGGGCCGTGCGCCGGGCGCAAGGCGCCAAGCGGCGCGGACGGGGGCCGTTCCCGAGCCACCCGGCGCATGCCTCGCGTGCGGCCGCGGACACAGACTGACGGACGTCAGCAGCGGCGATCCCGGGCGGCCTGCGCTCCGTCCGGGGCCGCTCCGTGTCGTCCGCCGGAGGCCCCCGTGCCCCTTCCTCTGCCCGTCGATCCCGAACTCGCCCCGTGGCTGCCCCTGTTGCCCGCCCTCGATGTCGGCGACGCCGCCGCCGCGCGCGCCACCGTGGAGGCCATGGGCGCCGCCGCGCCGCCCTTCACCGTCCCCGGGGGCATCAAGCTGAGCGAGCACCGCGTTCCGGGGGCCGAGGGCGCTCCCGAGGTGCCGGTGGCGGTCTTCCGCCCGGCGGGGGCCGGCACCACGCTGCCCGCCGTGCTCTATGTGCACGGCGGCGGGTTCGTCCTGGAGGAGGGGGACGGGGACCGGGCGCTCGCGGCGCGCTGGGCGGCCGAGCTCGGTGCCGTCGTCGTCTGTGTGCGCTATCGGCTGGCCCCCGAGCACCCCTATCCTGCCGCCACCGACGACTGCTACGCGGCCCTGGAGTGGCTCGCCTCGAACGCCGCCGGCCTCGGGGCGGACCCGGCGCGGATCGCCATCGCCGGGATCAGCGCCGGGGGCGGTCTCGCCGCCGCCCTCGCCCTGCTCGCCAGGGACCGGGGCGGCCCGGCGCTGTGCTTCCAGCTGCTCGACATCCCGGAGCTGGACGACCGCCTGGAGACCCCCTCGATGCGGGAGTTCACCGACACCCCGGTGTGGAACCGCCCCAACGCCGTACACAGCTGGCGGGCCTACCTCGGGGCGGACCGCGACCCGGCCGCGCCGGTCCCCGCCTATGCCGCTCCCGCCCGCGCCGAGGACCTGTCCCGGCTGCCGCCCGCGTATGTCGCCGTCAGCGACCTCGACCCGCTGCGCGACGAGGGACTGGACTACGCCCAGCGTCTCGTACAGGCCGGTGTTCCCACGGAACTGCACCTCTTCCCCGGCACCTTCCACGGCGCGGCGGGGTTCGTGCCCGACACGGCCGTGACCCGCCGTATGAGCGAGAGCGCGCTGGACGCGCTGCGCCGCGGCCTCTCCGTCTGAAGACCCACTCCCCCGCAAGGAGCCGCACATGACCGGTCAATCAACCTCCGTACCGGAGTACCCGGAGTACGACGCACTCGTCGTCGGCGCCGGATTCGGTGGCCTCTACGCCCTGTACCAGCTGCGCGCGCACGGATTCAGCTGCCATGCCTTCGAGACGGGCGACGACGTCGGCGGCACGTGGTACTGGAACCGGTATCCGGGAGCCCGCTGCGACGTCGAGAGCCTGGACTACTGCTACTCCTTCTCCCCCGAGCTGCACGCCGAGTGGGACTGGACCGAGCGCTTCGCCACCCAGCCCGAGATCCTGCGTTACGCCGGGCATGTCGCGGACCGCTTCGACCTGCGGCCGATGATCTCCTTCGGGACTCGGGTGGTCTCCGCCGTCTGGGAGGAGGGGAGCAGGACATGGCTGCTGACGACCGGGGACGGCCGCCGCGCACGCGCGCGGTTCCTCGTCACCGCCGTGGGCTGCCTTTCCGCATCCCGCGTCCCCGACCTGCCCGGTCTCGACGCCTTCCGTGGCGAGGTGCACCACACCGGCCGCTGGCCGCACGCGGGCGTGGACCTGGCGGACAAGCGTGTCGCCGTCATAGGCACCGGCTCCTCCGGAATCCAGGCGATTCCGGAACTCGCCGCACACGCACGTCATCTGACGGTCTTTCAACGAACCCCCAACTACAGTCTCCCGGCCCGCAACCGGCCGCTCTCGGGGCGGGAGAGCTGGCGTGCCAAGACGGAACTGGAGGAACTGCGCAGTTATGCCCGTACCGGCTTCTCCGGCTTCTACATCGCCTCCACGGGCAGTTCGGCCCTCGACGTGGGCGAGGAGGAGCGCCGGGCCGCCTTCGAGCGCAAGTGGGCCATCGGCGGGACCGAGATCATGTCGGTCTTCACCGATGTACTGACGGACGGGAAGGCCAACGAGCACCTCGCGGAGTTCGTCCGCGAGAAGATCCGGGACGCCGTGGACGACCCTGCGACGGCGCGGAAGCTCGTCCCGCTGGACTACCCCATCGGCACCAAGCGCATCTGTGTCGACTCGGGCTACTTCACCACGTACAACCGGGAGAACGTCGACCTGGTCGACCTGCGGGCCGAACCGCTCGTGGAGATCACCGAGGACGGCATCCGCACCGAAGGCGGTACGTACCCGGCCGAGGTGCTGGTGCTGGCCACCGGCTACGACGCCATGACCGGGCCGCTCACCCGGATCGATGTCCGCGGGACGGACGGCCGGTCCCTGAAGCAGCAGTGGTCCTCGGGACCGCGCACGTACCTCGGCCTCGCCGTGGCCGGCTTCCCCAATCTGCTGACGGTCACCGGGCCGGGCAGCCCCTCGGTGCTGGTCAACATGGTGCGGGCGGTCGAGCAGCACGTCGACTGGATCGTGGACTGTCTGCGACGGCTTCGCGAGGACGGGGTGGACCGGATCGAGGCGAGGCCCGAGGCGCAGGACTCCTGGGTCGCCCATGTCAACGAGGTCGCCGACACGACCCTCTACCCGCGCGCCGACTCCTGGTACGTGGGTGCCAACGTGGAAGGAAAGGCGCGGGTGTTCATGCCGTACGCGGGCGGCCTCAGCCATTACCGGGAACGGTGCGAGGAGGTCGCGCGCTCGGGCTACCGGGGCTTCGCGCTGGGCCCGGAGGTGTCGGCATGACGCGGGACACCCTGAGGCTGGACGGGCGCTCCGTCGTCGTCACCGGCGCGGGCCGGGGCCTCGGCCGGGCCTACGCCCTCGATCTGGCCGGGCGCGGTGCCCGGGTCGTGGTGAACGACCTCGGAACGGCGACGGACGGCTCCGGGAGCCGGGACTCGGGCCCGGCGGCGCGGGTGGTCGAGGAGATCCGGGCGGGAGGCGGGACGGCGGTGGCCAGCACCGCGGACGCGAGCAGTGCCGAGGGGACCCGGTCCCTGATCGACCTGGCGTGCGCCGAGTTCGGTTCGGTCGACGGGGTCGCGGCGAACGCCGGGATCTACCGGCCGGGGCTGGCCTTCCCCGAGATCGACGAGGGCCTGCTGGAGCGGATGACGGCCGTCCACGCCTTCGGCGCCTGGCGGCTGGTGCACGCGGCCTGGCCCCGCTTCACGGAGCGCGGCCGGGGCCGGGTCGTCCTGGTCACCTCGGCGGCCGGTCTGTACGGGATGGCGGGGAACGCCGCGTACTCCCTGCTCAAGGCGGGGATCGTGGGTCTGACGCGGACGCTGGCCGCCGAGGGGGCCGCGCACGGCATCCGGGTCAACGCCGTGGCTCCGGTCGCGTGGTCGCGGATGTCGGCGGCGACCGAGGGCGTGGAGCCCGAGGTGCTGGAGCGGATGCGGGAGGAGGCGCCGCCCGAGGCGGTCGCGCCGGTGGTGGCCGCACTGCTCGCCGACGATGTGCCGGTCACGGGCGAGGTGCTGAGCGTGGGGCGCGGCCGCGTGGGCCGGGTGCTGACGGGTGAGACCCCGGGCATCCGCTCGGCGGACGGCGGGCCGCTGCTCGGGCAGGACCTCACCGAGCGGATCACCGAACTCCTCTCCGTGGAGGGGATGGTGTACCCGGCCTCGGCGCACGAGACACCCTGAGCGGCCCGCGGGGCCGGAGCGGGCGGCGGGGGTGGTCTCCCCGCCGCCCGCAGAATTTTGCACTACACGCAAACTTGCATACCATGCACTTCATGAGTGCCGCCGACCTGCCCCTCGGGCTGCGTGAACGCAAGAAGCGCGCGACGCGTGACGCCCTGGCCGACGCGGCGCTGCGCATGGCCGCGGACCGCGGTATCGAGAACGTGACCGTGGAAGCGGTCACCGACGCGGTCGGCGTATCCGTGCGCACCTTCTTCAACTACTTCCCGTGCCTTGAGGACGCGATCACCCGTCCCGCCCAGGACAACGCCGAGCGGACCCGCCGGGCGGTACTCGACGCGCCGGACGAACTCACGGCGCTCATCGCCCTGCGCGAGGCGATCGGCCAGGAACTGGCCCACATCGAGGAGGACCACGAACGCTGGGAACTCCAGATGGCGGTGCTCAGGACGAGCCCCTCGCTGCTGTCCGGCTTCCTGGCCGCCCAGGGCGCGGACGAGAGGGCACTGATCGCTGCCGTGGCCGAGCGCCTCGGCCAGGATCCCGAGTCCGACCTCTACCCGAGGCTGCTCGCGCATGTGGCGATCGCCGCCGTGCGCGCCGCCGTCGAGCTCTGGGTGGCCTCCGGCCGTACCCGTACGTTCCAGAGCATCTATCACGAGGCGTTCGCCTCGCTGGCCGCCGGCCTGAACGACTGAAGCCCGTCCAGGGCCTCCACCGGGTGCCCGCACCCGGTCACCCGAATCACCCCGACCATCCTGATCCACCGAGAATCCAGAAAATGAGGAACGCCAGCCGATGAGCGCTGCCGTCACACCCGAAACCGGTACCGCCGGTGCGCCCGAGGGGGCCGCACCAGCCATGACGCGTCGTCAGATACTCCAGGCCATGTCGGGCCTGATGGCCGGCATGTTCGTGGCCATCCTGGCGTCCACCGTGGTCTCCAACGCACTTCCCAGGATCATCGCCGACCTGCACGGCAGCCAGTCCTCCTACACCTGGGTGGTCACCGCCGAGCTGCTGGCGATGACGGCGACCGTCCCGATCTGGGGCAAGCTGTCCGACCTCTACGACAAGAAGCTGCTCATCCAGCTGTCGCTGTCGATGTTCATCGTCGGCTCGCTCGTCGCCGGCTTCTCGCACAGCGTCGGTCTGCTCATCCTGAGCCGTGTCGTGCAGGGCATCGGCGCGGGCGGTCTCACGGCGCTCGCCCAGGTCGTGATGGCGGCGATCATTCCGCCGCGTGAACTCGGCCGGTACTCCGGCATCTTCGGCGCCGTGTTCGCCGTCGGCACCGTCGCGGGACCGCTCATCGGCGGTGTACTCGTGGACACCTCCTGGCTGGGGTGGCGCTGGTGCTTCTTCATCGGTGTGCCGTTCGCACTGCTCGCGATCGTGCTGCTCCAGCTGACCCTGAAGCTGCCCACGGTCCGCAGGGAGGTGAAGATCGACTATCTCGGCGCCCTCCTCATCATGAGCGGAGTCAGCGCACTGCTGCTGTGGGTGACCCTCGCGGGCAACCGCTTCGACTGGGCGTCGTGGCAGACCGCCGCCCTGGTGACCGCCGGTGTGGTCCTGCTGGCCGTCGCGGTGCTGGTCGAGTCCAGGGTGCAGGAACCGATCATCCCGCTGGACATCTTCCGCAACCGCACCGTGACGCTGACGACCGTGGCGAGCCTCCTGGTCGGCGTGGCCATGTTCGGCGGCACGGTGTTCCTCTCCCAGTACTTCCAGATCTCGCTCGGCAAGACGCCGACCGTCGCGGGCCTGATGAGCCTCCCGATGATCCTCGGTCTGATGGTCTCCACGACCGTCGCCGGGCAGATCATCTCCGCCCGGGGCAAGTGGAAGGGCTTCCTGATCGCGGGCGGCATCATCATGACCGCAGGCATGGGCCTGCTGTCCACGATCAGCGCGGACTCCTCGTTCGGCCTGCTCAGCGTCTACATGGTGGTGCTCGGCGTCGGCGTCGGCATGCTGATGCAGAACCTGGTGCTGGCGGCCCAGAACGACGTACCCGCCTCGGAGCTCGGCGCGGCGACCTCGGTGCTGTCGTTCTTCCGCAGCCTCGGCGGCGCGATCGGCACGAGCGCGCTCGGCGCGGTGCTCAGCCACCGGGTGGCGAGCGAGATGGCGAAGGGCTTCGGCGGGGCGGCGGACAACGGAGGCGCCGGCCACGGTGTCCCCGACCTGTCCACCCTGCCCGAACCGGCCCGCCAGGTGGTCGAGCACGCGTACGGGGTCGCGACCGCGGATGTCTTCCTGATCGGAGCCCCCTTCGCGCTGCTCGCCCTGGTCGCGGTGCTGTTCATCAAGGAGAAGCCGCTGAAGACGCAGAGCGGTATGGAACGGCTCGCCCAGGAGAACGCCGCCGCGGCGAAGACTCCGGCCACCCCGGCTCACTGAGCCCGGAGGGGACGAGGAGAAGGACGCAGTCCGCCGTGACCGGCCGGACTCCGCGGACGCGCAGGACCAGGCGTACGCGTGAGGACGTGCCGCGCACGGTGGCCTGCGTCCTTCTTCGGTTCAGCCGACGGGAGAAACCGGCCAGGAGCCCGGCTGCGCCCCGCGCCTGGGTTTCCTCCCGGCGGAACGGTTGCCGATGAGCGCCTGCCGGATCTGCGCGGCGGTCGCTCGTGCGTGCTCCGAGGTGGCGACCGCGTCGGCGGTGGCGGGTACGAAGCGGTGGGCCGGCTGCCGGCAGTACGGGCAGGGCGCGCCGTCGGCGAGGAGGTAGCCGTCCTCGCACGCCCGGTTCGAGCAGGCGCCGGGGCTCACCAGGGCCTCGGCGATCTCCTGGGGTGCCCAGCGGCGGCGGTTCTCCTCGTCGCGTTCGTGGATCGCGTGGGACCAGCGGTTGCTCCAGCGCCTTTCGATTCGGTCGAGGAGCTGGGCGGCCGTCCGGTGCGTGAGCTCCTCGAACAGGATGTCGGGCAGGGTGCGGGGTACCCGGTGTCCCAGGGCCTGGAGCAGTGGCTGCGGGAAGCCCTGCATGATGAAGCGCATCGGGTCGCCGCCCGGACTCTGTTTCCACTGCTGGCAGTGGCAGACGACTCCGTCGGGCAGCGGGTTGTGGCAGCGGGTGCACAGTCCCCGGCAGTCCACACAGATCCCGTCGTTGAGCCCGTCCAGGTGGGGTGCCGGCGCCCTGCCGCATTCACGGCAGCAGGCCGCGCACAGGCCGCAGAGCCGCTCGTTTCCCTGCTGGGTCGTCCAGTTCCGCTGTTGGCAGCGGCAGCACAGACTGGTGTTGCAGTAGTCGCTGTGCTCGCCGTTGTGCCGGCCGAGGGGAGCGAAGGACACGGTGCTGACTCCTTTCGGTCTGGGGCGTACCGGCGAAGCGTTGCGGGGCGGCGGCTCCTCCCCCTCGCGGTGCTCCGTACAGCCTAGTGAATCGGCGCCGGACCGGACGGCACGAGGAGACGGCACCGGCAGGGCCCCGGCCTCCCGCCCTCAGCCGCTCTCCGCGATGAACCTGCGCAGTTCGCGGGCGAGTGCGGCCGGGTTGTCCAGGGGTACCAGCGTTCCGGCCCCGGGGATCTCGGTGTATCGCCCCTGCGGCAGCAGTTCGGCGAGGCGTCGGCCGGTCTCGGGCGGCATCATCCGGTCCTCCGCCCCCCAGGCCACCAGCGCGGGCCGGTCGAAGTGCCGCAGCCGTTCCGCGGCCCGCAGATAGGTGTCCTTCCGCGTGGAGCGCAGGAAGCGGGCGAGGTCCCGGCGGATCGCCCGGTCGGTGAGCAGCGGCCGGTACCAGCGGCGCACCCGCTCGTACGGGATCCCGCACGCCGTCATGCCGCCCAGCGAGCTGCCCATCGCAGCCAGGAAGGGCACCCGGAAGGACTGGAGGAGCAGGAACAGGCCGCCCGGCACTCGGCTCGCGGCCACCAGGGCGCGGCCCTGGACTCCCGGCGGGTAGTTGTCGAGCGCCTCGCAGGAGGTGAGCACCAGGCGGGCGATGCGTTCGTCACGTACGCCGGGCAGGAGCTGGGCCGTGCCCGCGTCGTTCTGCACCAGTGTGACCTCGCGCAGGTCCAGCCGTTCCAGGAACTCGGCCAGCAGGTCCGCCACGCCCTGGGCCGACAGGTCCGCGGACGGCCGCATCGGGCGGCGGTGACTGCCGAGCGGCAGTACGGGGACCACCACGCGGAAGTCCTCGCGCAGTTCCGCCACGAGGGCGTCCCAGACCGATTCGTCGAAGGCGAGCCCGTGGACGAGCACCACGGTCCCGCCCACGCCGTTCCCGGTGTCGGTGTACTCGATGGTTCCGGCGCCCAGTCCGATCTCCGGCATCGCGTGCCCTCCCCGTGACCGCTACTTGATAGACCGATCTAGTGAGAGACTATCCGGTATGAGGACCACCGGCGACACCAGGCAGCGGATCGTCACCGCCGCCACCGAACTCTTCCGGCGCCAGGGTTACGCGGCGACCGGCATGAAGCAGATCGTCTCGGAGGCCGGGGCTCCCTACGGCTCGGCGTACCACTTCTTTCCCGGCGGCAAGGCCCAGCTCGGCGAGGAGGTGATCCGCACCTCCGGGGCCGCCTACCTGGAGCTGATCGGCAGCCTCTTCGACGACCCGGAGGCCGATCCGGCCACCGCGACCGCCGCCGCATTCACGGGCGCCGCGGAGACTCTCCGGGAGCTGGACTTCACCGACCCGTGCCCGATCGCCACCGTGGCCCTGGAGGTCGCCAGTACGCACGAGGGCCTGCGCGGCGCGACGGCGGAGGTCTTCGCCTCGTGGATCGAGGCCCTCACCGGCTTCTACGCCGGTGCGGGCATGGAGGCGGACACCGCCCGGGACACCGCGGGCTCGGTGATCGCCCTGTTGGAAGGGGCCTTCATGCTCGCCCGTGCCGCCCACGACACGGCCCCGGTCCACACCGCCGCCCGCGCCTCCGCCGCCATCGTCCGTGACGCCCTGGGACCCGGCTGAGCGTTGCCGCCGGGGCGGCGGGAACGATCGGTCCCTACGGTCGGCCCGTGCCGAGCCGGCGTGCTGCTGCCTCGACCGTCTGAGCGAGGAGCACAGCGATGGTCATGGGCCCCACACCGCCGGGGACAGGGGTGATCAGGCCGGCCCGCTCCCTGGCGGACTCGAAATCCACGTCGCCGACGTTGCCCGGGTTGTATCCCGCGTCGATCACCACCGCGCCGGGCTTGATGTCCGCCCCCTTGATGAATCGCGGTCGCCCGACGGCTGCGACCAGGACGTCCGCCTGCCGGACGAGGGTGGACAGGCCGACAGTGCGTGAATGGCAGTAGGTCACCGTGGCACTCCGCCCGAGGAGGAGCATGCCCACGGGCTTGCCCAGAATGGGACTGCGTCCCACCACCACCGCGTGCTTGCCGGCGAGTTCCACTCCGTACTCCTCCAGCAGACGCATGATTCCTCCCGGGGTGCAGGAGACGAAGCCCGGAAGGCCGAAGCTCATCGCTGCGAAGGAGTGCATGGTCACCCCGTCGACGTCCTTGTCCGGAGCGATTGCCTCGAAGGCGGCACGTTCATCGATGTGCGGGCCGACGGGATGCTGCAGCAGGATTCCGTGCACACCGGGATCGTCCGAGAGTTCGGTGATCCTCTCGATCAGACCACTGGTGCTGACCGAAGCGGGCAGGGCCACATGCCGTGACCGGATACCCGCCTTCTCGCACCGGGCACGCTTCATCCGGACGTACGTGACCGAGGCCGGGTCCTCTCCGACCAGCACGGTGGCCAGGCACGGGGCTGTCCCGGTGCGGTCCTGGATCTCCGCAGCGGTCGCGGAACTGGATTCGATGATGCGCCGGGCAAGTCCGGTGCCACACATCGGTCGAGCTGCCTGTGTCGGGGCCACGTGCTTCTCCTGAGCCTCGCAGTGAGCTGCCCAGGCGCACGGCATCGACGGAGTGCCGGGCCGCTCCCCGGTGGTACTCCACCTCAGCGCCAGTCACGGCCCAGCCGTCACCTTAGCGGAGCGGGCGCCGGTAGGCGCGCGGCCTCTGCGCCATCCTTGTGCCGCCCGGTGCCGTCGCTCTCTTCAGCCGGGTCGGCCTGTTGTGGTCTTGACGAGGTGTCACGTGAATCTCCCTGACGGCGTTCCCCTGGTGCACGTCGTCCGGCAAGTCGGCTCGTCCCGGGACGGCATGCCGGACCGGAGGGGGTGTCAGGTGGTGGCCATGAGCAGGTCTTCCCCGCTCGACGGGCGGAGTCCGTCGGTCCGGTCGGCGAAGTAGCGCTCTGCCAGCAGCACACCGGGCACGTGCCCGACATCCGCGAACCCGGCTCCGCGGGCCAGCGCCAGTATTTCCTGCGGGGTGTAGAAGCTGACGAACGGTGTTCCGGATGCCCGGGCGCCCTTTGCCGAGGTCTGGAGCCCGGAGCGGTCGGCGTCGGCCAGGAGTTCGGCCGGCAGCAGGAACGTCATGGCGAGTGTCGAGCCGGGGGCGAACGACGCGACCTTGCGCAGGGTGGCGGCGGTGGTGTCCTTGGTGAGGTACATCGTCACACCGGTGGAGACGATGACGGCCGGCCGGCCCGGGTCGAAACCGGCCGCGGTCAGCTGCTCCGTCCAGGACTCGCTCGCCTCGAAATCGACCGGCACCAGGCGCAGCCCGTCGGGGATGCCGCAGCCGAGTTCGATCAGGCGGCGGCGCTTCCAGGCCTGGGGGCCCGGCTGGTCGACCTCGAAGATCCTTAGCCGGGAGGCGAGTTCAGGCCTGCGCTGGGCGAAGGTGTCCAGACCGGCACCCAGGATCACGTACTGGTCCACGCCGTGGCCGGCCTGTTCCGTGACCAGGTCCTCGATGAACCGGGCACGGGCCACGACGGCCGCCCGGAATCCGCTGGTGGCGCGCGGGTCCATGTCCGGGCGGCGGCGCCAGTCGTCGTCGGGGGCCGCCAGCCGCAGGCCGGTCTCGTCCTCGAACACATGGGGCGGCGGATCGGCCTGGACGTGCATGGCCCGCCACAGTGCGACCCGTACGGCGGTGCTGTCCGGCACCTCGGTTCTCCGGTCTGCCACGGCGCGCTCTCCCTGCTTTCCTCGTGGTCGGTTCTCGGTAGCGGCCCGGGTTCCGGAACCGCTGGTCGCCGGTGACGCTCCGCGGCCCCGACCGGCTCCCCACCCTCTTCACCGTCCGGCCACAGGCAGGCTGGGGCCAGGACCACCGGCTCCGGCTCGTCCGAATCTCGCAGATCCGACAGATACCGAATCTCGCAGATCCGGCAGATCCGGCCAAGCGTGGCCCGTCCAGACCACTCCGATGATCCACGAGTGGAGCCCGGACCGCAGGAGCCGATCGCTTGCGGCATGCCACAACAGGCGCCTGCACCCTCAGGGCGATGTCCGATTTCCGCCAGCCCCGGAGCGCGCGCCCGCGGATGCTGGAGCCATGACCACGACATACGAGGCTCGGGCCATCGACCGGGCCGTGCTGAAACAACTGCGGGAACAGGACGACGCCGGCCGCACCCGGACACCCTTCACCGATCCGGAGGGCGGTGCCCCGCTGCGCTGCTGTCTGCGGCACAGCGAGGCAGGTGAGCGGATTGCCCTCGTCTCCTACGCGCCGTTGCGCCGCTGGGCATTGGAGACCGGTGCCGAGCCGGGCCCGTACGACGAGTGCGGTCCGGTGTTCGTTCATGCCGAGGAGTGCGGCGGGCCGGCTTCCGGCCCCGGCTATCCGGTCGAACTGCACGGCGCCCGCCGGGTGCTGCGCGCCTACAACGCTCAGGGGCACATCCTCGGTGGGCGGCTGATCGAGATCCCCAGGGAACGGGCCACCGAGGTGGACCACGCGTTGCACGAGGTATTCGCCGATCCGGCAGTGGCCCTGGTGCACGTCCGCGCAGTGGAATTCGGCTGCTTCATGGTCGAGATCCGCCGCCAGTAGGTGCGGCGCGAGGCCGGTCCGCCGGGTTGCCGCCCGAAGGCGAACGGCCGGCCCTCACGCCTCCGTCGGGCCCCTGCGGCCCTCCCGCCCGGGCACAGGTCGCAGTGGCCGGAATCATGCGCCTGCACTGCCGACAGCGCGGGCACATGGTTCCGGCGCCGCTGGGGTCGGGAGCACTCGGGCCTGCGACAGCCGCACCCACCCGTGCTGTGCAGATACTCCATGCCCCCAGCGGCACGTCCAGCCTGCCGCACGGCGAGGTCCCCCGACGGGCGTTGAATCGCAGGTCGGTACACGTATCTGTGCGATCGGCCCCCGTCACCCGCCCGGCGTCGGCATACGTACCGGAGGCCCGACCGGCATACGTACGGCCGTGCCGGCGTCTCGTGCTCCGGGCGGCTCCGAAGCGGGGAGTCACTCGCCGCGGCGCGGCTGAGGCGAAGCCGTGGCCCAGGCTTTCAGCACCGGTGAGATCTCCGTGCGCGAATCGATGTCGAGCTTGGTGAGAATGCGTTCGACGTGTGTGTCCGCGGTCCGCTTGGAGATCACGAGATGCTCGGCGACCTCCCGGTTGGACAGTCCTTGCGCGACCAGTGTGGCGACCTCCCGTTCTCGCGGGGTGAGCGTCTCGGTCGCCATGGGCTCCTGAGGGCTGCGGGGCAGGCGCGGCGCGGCCGGCGGTCTGTCGCTGTCCGCCCGCACCGCCTCCAGGATCTCGGTCCCCGACAACCGCGCCCCCACACCGTGCCAGCGTTCGTACTCCACGTTTCCCAGTGCCTCCCGCACGGCGTCACGGGTTGCCTCCTGCTGTTCCAGCACGGACGTCAGCATGGCCACCGGGTCGCCGCTCAACCGCCGCGCGCCTTCCGCGTACCCCAGCAGCCACGCCGCCCTCGCGTGGCGTTCCTGCTGTGCGGCATGCCAGGCCAGGCCAAGGCAGCAGAGCGCCGCGACGAGCACGTCACCGATCTCGCTCATGGCGTCCAGGGCCTGCCGCAGCGCGTCGGCACCCTCCTCATGGCGTCCGGCGAGCCAGAGAATGAGGCCTTGCGCCATGAGCGTGGATCCGTAGAACTGACGGTCACCCGTGCCGTTCAGATGGGCCAGCCCCAACTCGCACAGTTCCAGGGCCCCGTCGGTGTCCCCGAGCACCGCCCTCAGCAGCGCGCCTTCGTAATGGACCATGCTGATGCCCAGCAAGTCGCCCACGGCCACGATCCGGCGACGCCCCTGTTCCAGCTCGGCCAGTCCCTCGTCGATCTCGCCGCACAGCGCCCGCATCGCACCGATGTACGGTTCCGTGAACAGCGCCACTCGCTGTTCGTCGCAGTTCAGCGCCGACTCCCGCGCCCGTTGGAAGAAGGTCGGCGCCTCTGCGAGATCGGCGGTCCAGGTCGCGAAAACTCCGGTCATGAACAGGCCCCAGGCCCGCTCCGGGCAGTCCTCGGGCACCAGACGGAGCCCTTTGCCGATCCAGTACCGCCCCTCCGACAGGGTGCCGGTCGCCCTCCAGTGCGGGGCGAGCCGCACGGCGAGGCTCAGCCCCTCCGCAGCACTGCCCCCAGCAGTGAAGGCGTACTTCATCGCAGCCCGGATGTCGGCGATCTGACTGCGCACCACCTGGTGCAGCTCGGCCTGGGCGGGGGTGATCAGCTGGTTCCACAGGCGCCCGGCCGTGTCGCGATGGTGTTCGAAGTGCCGTCCGCGTACGCAGGCCGCGCTGCTGTCCTCGTCGAGGCGCTCGGCACCGTATTCACGGATCGTGTCCAGGAGCCGGTAACGCGCTCCGTCCTCGCCGACGCGCTGCACGACCGACTTGTCCACCAGGCCGAACAGCGCCTCCAGGACCGCGTCCGACGGGAGTCCGTCGCCCCCGCCGACCCGTTCCGCGGCCGACAGCTCGAAGGGCCCGGCGAAGACGGACAGGCGCGCCCACAGCAGTCGCTCCGCCGGGGTGCAGAGCTCGTAGGACCAGCCGATGGTGGTGCGCAGTGTCTGATGCCGGGCGCAGGCGGCACGCTGCCCGCCGGTGAACACCTCGAACCGACGGTCCAGCCGGGCCACCAACTCGCCCAGCGGTGCGACGCGCAGACGCACGGCGGCCAGTTCGAGCGCGAGCGGAATCCTGTCGAGCCGTTCCACCAGCGCCAGCGTCTGCGCCCGGTTGGACTCGGTCACGGTCCAGCCCGGCAGTACGCGGGCGGCCCGCTGTGCGAACAGCTCCAGGGCGTCACCCACCCCGAGGGGGGTGATCGGCATCGTCTGCTCGTCGGCCAGATCGAGCGGCTGCCGGCTGGTGGCCAGGACACATACCTCGGCGGCCTCGCGCAGGAGGACGTCGCAGAGTACGGCGCATGCGTCGACCATGTGCTCGCAGGTGTCGAGCACGATGAGCAGCTGCTGCCCCTGGAGGTGGGCGACGACCGCGTCCAGGGGTTCCATCCCGGCGTGTTCCGGGACCCCCAGCACGGCGGCCAGGGTCGCGGGGACCAGCTCCGGGTCGGACAGGGCCGACAGCTCCGCCAGCCACACCCCGTCCGGAAAACGATCCCGCAGACCCTCCGCCGCGCGCAGCGCGGTGCGGCTCTTGCCGACGCCGCCGGGGCCCACCAGGGTGACGAGCCGCGCCTCGCGGAAAGCCGCCCGAATCAGCGCGATCTCCTCGGCACGTCCGACGAAACTGGTCCGCTCGGCAGGGGGTTGCCCACTGCGCCGCTGCCCGAAGCCGAATCCCATGGGGCCCCCGTGATGCTCAAGCACCTCGCCGCTCCGCGAGGTGTCAGCCGAGATTTCAGCACAGTGTAGATGTGCAGCTCCGGAGCGTGGTCACGATATAGGTGGTTATGTAGACATTGTGAGGATTCGGGACGGGAGACGTGTGCAGGGGCTGATGGGAAGGACCGCCGGCGCCCCGTAGCAGCCCACCCGCGTCCGCGTACTCGATCGGCGACCTCGGGCGACCTCGGGTTCGACGACCGGGACCCCCTCCCCGGCCTCATGCCGTACGGGATCAGTCGCATGACAGTCGGTGTCATGGGCCGGATACGGTGAAGAGCGCGCCGTCCGGGTCACGGATGATGAAGGCGTCCTTCGAAGGACCGTCGCGTGCGGGAACCAATGACGATTCGCCCCCGGCGTCGACGGCGGCGGCCGCGGCGCGTCCGCTGTCCTCGACGCGGAAGTCGACGACCCAACGGGGCCGGATTCTGGGGTCCGCGGCGGTTTCGATGCCTCCGCCGCGCAGGGTGGCGACGGTGCGTCCTTCGGCCTGCACGCGTACGTGGTCCTGTGCGTAGTCGACCGTACAGATGCCGGGAGGTTCGGCCCAGCCGAAGATCTCCGCGTAGAAGATAGCGGCCTCGAAGGCATGCCGGGTCTGGAGGTCCAGCCGCGCGGGGGCGCTGCCCTGCCCCACCGACCAGGCAAGGGTCGTGCCTTCCCAGAAGCCGAAGACGGCCCCGTCACGGTCGGCGGCGATCGCCGCACGGCCCACGCCCAATTTCACGGGCCCGACGGCGAGCGTGGCACCGCGCTCCCTGATCCGGTCCGCGGTCTCATCGGCGTCGTCCACCGCGAAGTACGGCGTCCAGACCGCGGGCGGGCTGGCGTCGGGAGAGCAGCAGCCGATCCCGGCGACGGGCCGGCCGTGCTCCATGGCCACGCAGAAATTGCTGCCGAGGGCACTGGCGACGAACTCCCAGCCCATGACGTCGGCATAGAAGGTCCGGGCGGCACGCAGATCGCCCGTCGGCAGGCTGACCCAGCAGGGAGCTCCGCTTACGGGCCTGATCCTTCCGAGGGCCGCCATTCGATGCTCCTTCGGGTTTCCCGCCGCCGACGGCTCACGCGCTCCGCCTCCACCTGCGCGAACAGTCCCCCACGTCGCCACGGTCCGCCGTGAGTTCCGCGATCCCCTGATCCTCGGGCCGAGTATCGCCTCCGGTTCTTCGGGCTCGGCCCGCTCCGTGAAGAGCAGCACATCGGGGTCGGAACGGGCCGGACCAATGGACTCGCCTCTGTGTCCGTGACCGAGCGTCGTACGGTGTCCCCGGTCGGTGACCCGCATGCACGGCGCTCGGCAGGGTCGAGTTCGTGATCCAACGGTGTACCCCGGGCTGCTCCCCCGCATCTCAGCACCCGATCCCCCGCGCCCGATCCCGCGCCACGACCGGCCGCAGCCCTCCTCACCAGCGACGGAAGGACTTGCGGACGTCCGGAAACGGCACCGTTGTGATCAGGGCGTGGCGGTGTGCGGCCGGTGCTCGGGCAGCCAGCCCTCGGCGTGGGCGACGGCGTCCGCCAGGTCGAACAGCCGGGCCTCCGCACCGCCCACCGCGCCGCGTACCACCGGATGTTCCTTCTCGAAGGCCGCACCCAGCTCGTCGAAACGGTCCGAAGAGATCGAGACATCGCGTACGGTCGCCCATTCGCGGCCCTGCGGGGTCATGACGGCGAAGGAGTTGTCCTCCTGCGGCGACGAGATGCGGTATTCGGCCAGGTGGAACGCCGTACAGGAGTCGAAGCCCGCGCCCAGCAGAAGCACCCGCGCCCCGGCTGCCTCCAGCCGGGCGAGCGGACTGTGCTCGCCGAGCCGGCAGTCGAGTGCGTGTCCGTCGACGATCGCGGCGGCCCGTGGGCCCACGGCCGCGAAGGAAGTCTGCGGATGGCAACTGCGGACGGCGCCCGGCCAGTTGCGGACGGTCTCCGGGATCACGCCGACGCCGAGGGTGGGAGTGATCCGGACGTCGAAGGGAGGCATCGAGGCCCGGATGTCCGCCCACCACGCCTCGGGCACGGGTGGATTCCCCCAGTCCGCCGGATCGGAATTGCCACCGGAGTGGGTCGGTACCACGAGCGTCCCGGCGTCGCCGAGAACGTCGAGCAGCGCCGAGACGACGACGGCGGGACCGCCGCAGACCCAGCCGAGCGAGCTGAGCGAGGAGTGAACCAGGAGGGTCTCACCGGGGCGCAGGCCCAGCGCGCGGAGGTCGGAGGCGAGCGAATCACCGGTACACATTGGGCCGGCTGCGGGCATGGTGGGCATGACCAGTCAGTGTCCGTGCGCCGACGCACCCGCGCCACCGGATTTCGGCAGCCCGTACAGCGGGCGGCAGTGGCCCGGTATGACGAGTGGTAGGTGAGCGGACCGGCCGTGGTCGGCAGGGAAGGCGCCCGGAACAGCTCCTCGTCGCCCGGGTGGACATCGGGGCGGTCCCGGGGCGGCCCCACGATTCCGTGCGGGCCGAACAGCAGGGCGACCAGGTGGCCGGTCGCCACCGCGGCGCCTCCCATGGCGCTGAACCGCCGCGTTTTCGGCAGGGCAGGCTGGAATGCACGAGGTGCGGCAGGCTCCGCTTCTCGAACCGGGCCCGTCACCCGACGGGGTCGGGGGTGCCCCGTCGCTCGGCCCGGATACGGTCAGGGGGCGGCTCGCGCGCGGTGTCGACGTACCGCGTCACGGTTGGCACACCGCTGGGAGCAGTAGCGCTGCCGCCCGGTGCGCGAGGTGTCGGCGAAAATCGTGGTGCACTCGGTCACGGCGCACCGCCGCAGCCGGTGCATGCCCCGCCCCGCCAGGTGCAGTGCGGTGCCGACGGAGATCAGCGAGAACAGCAGGGAGCCGAGCGGCTGCCGGTCGTCGCGGAAGTGCAGGTGCCAGCCGTCTCCGGCGTGGTCGGTCAGCCGCGGGTACGCGGCGGCCGCCGCCAGCATCCGGTTGAGCAGTTCGGCGCGCTCGTGCTCGTCGTCGGCGTCGACGGCCTTCTCCCACGCGTCCAGCACTTCCCGGGTGCGCGCGAGGTCCTGCGGCGTGACCGGGAGTTCCACCACCAGGCCTGCCGCGCGGCAGCGGTCCGCGAGTTCCCCGGCGTCGGCCGGGCGCCGGTTGGCCAGGTCCGCGGCAAGGTTCACCACATCCTCGCCGTAAGGGTTGAGGTGCATAAGATCATTACATCAGTGTGGTCGGCATGAGACAACGCACTGGAGATCACACCGCTGTACGGCAGGCGGTGGAGAGTGACATTCCGGAGCTCGTTCGGCTGCGGGCGATGCTCTTCGAGAACCTCGGCGGCGAGTTCTTCAGCCCCGCGTCGGGCGACGACGACTGGCTGGACGCCCTGGCCGTGGTGCTGAAGGAGCAGCTGACCGCGGACGCCGTACACATCCTGGTCGTGGACAGTGAGAGCGGCCTCGCCGCCTGTGGCATCGGCACGATCGAGCAACGGCTGCCCGGCCCCCATCTGCGCAATGGCCGGATCGGGCAGGTGATCGGTGTGATCACCGATCCGGAGTACCGGCGGCTCGGTCACAGCCGCTCCGTCATGCGGGGCCTGCTCGGCTGGTTCCGGGAGAGCGATGTCGCCCGGGTCGACCTCTACGCCTCCTCCGAAGGGGAACCGCTCTACCGCGAGCTCGGCTTCACCGACCACCCCGACCCGTCGCTGTACTGGCGCCCGTGACCGATGGGCCGCCGTCCCTCGCCCTGCGGGGCTCGTCGGTAGGGTCACGTCCATGAGTGTCGAAGTGGAGGTCGTCCGCGAGGCGACCGACGAAGTGGTCGAAGCAGTCTCCATGCTCCTGCCCCAGCTCTCGGGGTCGGCCTGCGCGCCCGACCGGGAGTCGGTGACCCGGTTGTTGCGCAGCGACGCCAACACACTGCTCCTGGCCAGGGTCGATGGCCGAGCGGTCGGCATGCTGACTCTGATCGTGTTTCCGTTGCCGTCCGGACTGCGGGGCCGCATCGAGGATGTCGTGGTCGACGAGACGGCCCGGGGACACGGCGTGGGAGCGGTGTTGACGGAGGAGGCACTGCGCCTGGCCGAGGCGGCCGGGGTCCGGACCGTCGACCTCACCTCGCGTCCTTCCCGGCAGGCGGCGAATCGACTGTACGAGCGGCTGGGATTCCGGGCCCGCGAATCCACGGGCCACCGGTTCGTGGTACGGCCGTAGGAGGAGGCCACTACCGGCACCGAGGGCGCGTGGGTGCGACCATGTGGGCATGCTCCTCGACGAGTTGGATTCGGTGGACTGGCGCTCGATCCCGACACCGGGATTGCGCATGACGCGGGCGGACCGGGGTCGTTCCGAGTGGCGTGACCTTCCGAGCCCGCGCGACGGGCTCTTCGCCCTGGCCGCTGCCGGAAGTCTGCCGCAGGTCGCGGCCGCCACATCTTCCCTGGCCAACAGCGCTGTGCTGTGGGGCCATATGGGAGCCGTGTTTCCGGCAGCCGTGGTGGCGGCGCCGTTCCTGCTCGACATTGCCGAGCGACACGACTTCGCCCCGGCACGTGGGGCGGCGCTGACCCTGCTCGGCGACATGATGGAATCGCTGCCGATCGCGGGCTTCGACCGCACCACCGCTGTCGACGGTCGTCCCACCCCACTGTGCTGTGCCGTCGCCGTACTCGTTCGACAGCGGCGTGAACCTGTCTCGGAGTTGGGCAGGCCCGGACTGTCCCTGATCGGGAACAGCGACGAGCACTGGCGCTTCGAGGTCCGCGAAGCAGTCGCGGCCGGGAACGACACGCTCGCTCTCGGCGTACTCGGCGGCCGGATCCCCACGCCCCCGCCAGGTGGAGAGATCCATCGTTCGGGTGGAACGGCACGGTTGGCGTCGGTCGCTCTCGAATACCCCGTGGACCACGAGACCGGCGAAGCATGTCTGCGGCTGGCGGGAACGTCCCCCTCGGGTCCCTGTGCGGCGGGTGCCGTCATCCACCCGGCTCGGTGCGGCGAGGTGCACTGAGCCGGCCCGAGGGCAGCCGTCCGCCGTACAGCCGGCTGTCCTTGGGCGTCGCGGACCGATGCCACCGTCGGCGGGGCCGTCGCGTGGGCTCGGTGCCCCGGGTCATATACCGGCCAGCAGCGCCTCCAGCGCGGCCGCCGTCTCCGGATGGCGGCCGGTCAGTGCCACACCTGCCGGGCCGGAATCCGCCGCCTCCCACTTCCCTTCGCAACCCAGCAGACTCGCCGCCGCATCGCACGTCGCAGGATGTGCGGCAAGCAGCGCGCAACCGTGGCCGCCTTCCACCCGGCGTGCCGAACCCACCGTCTCCGAGTCCGGCTGTGCCCGCCACGGTGGCACCCATGAGTCCAGCGCCGCGAGCCGGCCGGGAAAGGTCCGCCCGGCCTCTCGGATCAGCAGCGGGGCCAGCTCCGAACCGCTCGATCGCAGAGTGGTGATCAGGGTCGGCAGCCACGGCAGGAGCACCGGATCCGGCAGCCGTCCGAACGCGTTCGACACCGTCTCCACCACGAAGTCGGTGAGGCCCGGGACGGGATCCAGCGCTTGTACGAATCCGCTGAGGTAGCGCGGATAGGCGGGCACCACCAAGGGGTTGCCCAGCAGTTCGTCGCACCTCGCGCGGAGGTCCGCACGGGAGAGGTGCCCGAGCTGCACCTGGGCCGCCCACAGCAGAGCCGTCTTCGCCGGCTCCTGAGGATGCGACTGGCCCACCGCCAGTTCCAGTTGGGTCCGGTCGCATCCCAGCGACAGCGCGAGGCTCTCCATGCTGAACAGGAAGCCCAGCATGGCCGCCACTTGGCGGACGGTGGCGTCCTCGTCGGTGAACGCCTTCGGCAGCAGGGTGCAGTAGTGGGCGTACCCGGCCTTGACGAAGGACTCGATCCATGGCGGCAGCACCGGCTCACCGGTGCGGTAGTACGCCAGCAGCCTCCGCACACGGCGCAACACCTCCGGCGCGCCGTCGACGCTGCGCTCGGCCGACAGCACCTCCAGGGCGTGGGTGCCCAGTTCGTCGGCGAGACGGCGGCTGCGCAGGTACAGCGTCGCGTCCTCGACGGTCTCCAGGACGGTCGCCGCGGTGGCGCGCCGGTCGTACGCCGTACGGCGCAGGCGCTGCTCCAGCACCTGCTCGATGCTCACGCCCTCGTAACCGAGCTCGATGAGCGCCCGCTGGTGGGTGCCGAGCGCGAGGTCCCACGACTCCTGGATCGGCCGCTCCCCCAGCTTCCGCTCGCCCATGATCGGGCGTGCGGCGCCTTGCGGCATCAGCTGGCGCAGCATCCACAACACGTCGGAGCAGCGCTGCAGTTCCGGTTGGGAGGCGATGTCCAGCAGTGCTCGCTTGACGCCGCTCTGCTGGAGCTTCAGACCGAGCGGCGCGAGGCGGTCGTGCACATCGCGGGCCAGGGGCGGCAGCGCGTCGTAGCCGACCTGGCCGACCCGGTCGCCGCCCATCATGATCTCCACGAGGCGCCGCACATCGCGCCACCCGGGCACGGTGTCCTTCTCGATGCAGGTGACGGCGGCGTCCTGGAAGTCGTACGGCGTGGGCCTGGCCCGGTCGCGCATTCCGGCCAGCAGGATCGACGTCTCGAACACCGCGATGGCGTCGGCGGTGGAGGCGAGGTAGCCGTTGCGGCGCGCGGCGCGCACGATCTCCACCGACCAGCCGAGCAGTTCGGCCTCGTCCAGCCGGTCCAGGGCGGGTGGTTGCTGCAGGAAGCCGGTCAGCTTGTCCGAGGGCGGGAGATCCGGCACGGGATCCACCGCGGCCACGGCCTTCCTGGCCCTCGATTTCTTCGCGCCCGTCTGTCCCACCAGACGGTACGGCTTCACCCGTGTGCGTCTGACGTTCTTCGCCCACACGGTCGCGGCGATCGAGACCGAACCCGCGGCGAGGCCGAATTGCGCCTCGATCGCCGCGTGGCTGGACGGAATCAGACCGTGCTGCCAGGTGGTGGCGGAGGGCGGGCTGATCTCGAAGGTGTCGGTGCCGTGGACGCCGAACTCGGCGACGCGGCTGGCCGCGTGGAACGCGCCGCAGATGTAGAGGCAGTCCGCGGGGTCGGCTCCGGTGGCGGCCAGGTGTTCGCGCATCCTGGTCCACATGTAGCGTTCGCGGTCCTCGTCCACGCGGACCCGCTGGGGGTCGCCGGGCGCCAGTCGCCGGAAGAGGCTTCCGATCAGGAGCATGACCTGGCGGTAGGTGTCGTGGTCACTGTCGCCGAGCGGCAGCTCGACGTACTGGTGCCACCATTCCGACCAGTGCCGCACCTTGCCGTGGCGCAGCAGGTGCTCCTCCAGTTCGGCGAAGCGCGGTCTCAGGTCGCCGATCTCCACGCCGACGGCATCGCCGTGCAGCGCGGCCTCCTCCTCGACGGGCGAGGCGTCCGGGTCGGCCGGCTCGGCCGTCGCCGTTCCTCGCGTGTCCCACTGGAAGACGTGGTCCGAGGAGCGGTCGACAAGGACCAGTTCGACGCCCGGTGTGTCCAGTGCGTAGGCGATCGCCTGGTATTCGGCGGAGGCTTCGGTGATCGGTGCGACCACCGACAGCGGGGACCACTCGGCCGGGAAGCCGTCGACGTCGGTCGCGAACGACTGGACCGCCACCGGGAGCTTGCAGTTGCGCAGTTCGGTCAGCAGCGGTGCCATGTCCTCGCACAGCTCCAGGTACACGACCTTGGGCTGTTTCTCCCGCAGCCGGCGGGCCATGGCGATCGCCGATGCGGGCGAGTGATGGCAGACCGGGAAGATTTCGAGCGGCTCGCGGACCGCGTGGTCCACGTCGTCGACGATGCCGAGGAGGATGCCCTCCAGGGCGTCGGGCCCGTCGGCGAATGTCGCGGCGGCCTCCTGGAGCTGGGCACGCAGTCCCTCGAAGGTTCCCTCGTGGGCGCCGCCGCTCATGACAGGGTGGCGATCGCGTCGCGGCCGCCCTCCAGGAACTCCGGCCAGGACCCGCCCTCTTCCTTGCTGCGCGGCTCGACGACGCCGTGCAGGTACTTGTTGAGGATGGCCAGGTCCTCGGGCTCGCGCCGGGCCAGCGACCCGACGAGCGAAGAGGCCAGTGTGCGGGCGGTCAGGGCGCGCTCGCCGAAGAAGTTGCTGTGCAGCACCGCGTCCTCGAGCACACCGATCTGTTCCGCGGTGGACAGCGCGGACTCCAGCTTCTCGTCGTCGCTGCCGGCTGCGGCGGCCGAGGCCCGCAGGTCGGCGAAGCTCTGCAGCAGTACGTCGAGGAGTGTCGGCGGCACTTCCAGTTCGATCTGGTGACGGCGCAGCAGTTCCTCGGTGCGGAAGCGGACGATCTCCACCTCGCTCTTCTTGTTCGTCACTACCGGGATCCGGACGAAGTTGAAGCGGCGCTTGAGCGCCGAGGACAGGTCGTTGACGCCGCGGTCGCGGCTGTTCGCGGTGGCGATGATCGAGAAGCCGGGCTTGGCGAAGACGATGCTGTCGCTGTCCAGCTCGGGAACCGAGATGTACTTCTCGGACAGGATCGAGATCAGCGCGTCCTGCACGTCGCTGGTGGAACGGGTGAGTTCCTCGAAGCGGCCGACGGCACCGGACTCCATCGCGGTCATGATCGGCGAGGGAATCATCGATTCCCTCGACTGGCCCTTGGCGATGACCATCGACACGTTCCACGAGTACTTGATGTGGTCCTCGGTGGTGCCGGCCGTGCCCTGCACGACCAGCGTGGAGTTCCGGCAGATCGCGGCGGACAGCAGCTCGGCCAGCCAGCTCTTGCCCGTGCCGGGGTCACCTATGAGCAGCAGACCGCGGTCCGAGGCGAGCGTGACGATGGAGCGCTCGACGAAGCTGCGGTCGCCGTACCACTTCTGCGAGATCTCCCGGTCCAGGCCGTCGGAGCGCTCGGAGCCCAGGATGAACAGACGGACCATCTTCGGGGACAGCCGCCAGGAGAAGGGCTTGGGGTTGTCGTCGATGGACTCGAGCCACTCCAGTTCCTCGGCGTACTTGATCTCGGCGGGGGCGCGCAACAGGTCGGACATGACAGGGCCTTTCAGAGCGTATGAGCGTGGAACGTCTAAGCGAGGAAGGTCTTGAGCTCGTGGACGAGCTTGCGGATGTGACCGGAGAGCACCGGCGTACCGAGGTCCTTGAAGCGTTCGCGGAACCACGGATTGACACTGCCGCGGCCGGAGCTGGTGACGGAGCCGACCGGGATGAACTTGGCTCCCGAGCGGTGGATGGCGGCCATGCTCTCGAACAGCGGCTCGGTCTGCCATTCGTAGAAGTCTGAGATCCACACCACGACGGTGTTGCGGGGCTCGGCGATCTTCGGCTGGGCCAGTGCCATGGCCACCGTGCCGTCGGTGCCTCCTCCGAGGTTGGTGCGCAACAGGGTCTCGAAGGGGTCGTGCACCCACGGTGTGAGGTCGAGGGCCTGCGTGTCGTAGGCGATGAGGTGGACATCCACCTTCGGCAGCCCGGCGAAGATCGACGCCAGGATGGTGCAGTTCACCATCGAGTCGACCATCGAGCCCGACTGGTCCACGACGACGATCAGCCGCTGGGGTGTCGTCTTGCGGGCCGTGTGCCGGTAGTAGAGGCGGTCGACATACAGCCGCTCCTCCTCCGGGCTCCAGTTGGTGAGGTTCTTCCAGATCGTGCGGTCGAGGTCGAGGTTCCGGAAGACCCGCTTGGGCGGGACGGAGCGGTCCAGGGCGCCCACCGTGGCCTTCTCCACCTGCGTGCGCAGTACTTCGGCGACCTCGTCGACGAAGCGGCGGATGAGGTCCTTGGCGTTGGCGAGGGCCACGCCCGAGAGGTTGTTCTTGTCGCGCAGCAGCTGCTCGATCAGTGACATGCTCGGGGTCAGCTGCGCGGCGAGTGCGGGGTCGGCCAGCACTTCGCGCAGGCGCATCCGCTTGACGAGCTCGGCCTCGATGCTGCCGAGTTCCGGGCCGATCGCCGGAATCAGCCGGCTCAGGTCGGGGTTCGTGCGGGCACCGCCGGTCCCCGTCGGGCTGGCACCCGGCCCTGCGGCCCTTCCCCCGGCACGGCCGCCGCGCAGCTCGCCGGGCTTGCAGCCCAGCGCGCGTTCCAGCCAGCCCGCGTCGGACTGCCAGCGTGCCAGCTGTCCGGCGGTGACCGTGCCCGGACCGGAGGCGAAGACATTGAGCAGCACCTTCGACACCAGCGCCGCCCGTCGTACCTCGGCGGCCCGGTCGCGTGTTCCGTCCCCGTCGGGATCCGGGGCGGCTGTCATCAGACCGTCGAACTCGGCTGCCAGCTCCGGGTGGCGCTGAACGACCGAGTCGACGGAGGCCTGTGGGTCCAGCAGCGCGGAGGGCAGGCCGATGTCCTCGACGACGGCGAGGCTCGCGGATTCCAGCGTGCCCTGTTCCTCCTGGTCGAAGAGGCGGGCGAGGAGCCGCCAGTACAGGACCTGACGGCGGTTCTCGTCGGGATCCGGCTCCGGGGCCCGGGGAGTCTCCCGGTTCAGCGTGAGCTCCGGGCTCTGCGGCATCACCTGGCTCTGCTGGATCTCCGGGTTCTGCGGGATCTCCTGGATGTCCGGGTTCTGTGGGCCGGTGTTCCCGCCGGTTCGTTCCGTCGTGTGCTCCGTCATTTACGCAGCAGCCTTCCCGCACGCTCCCGGAGCACGGCCACGGCGTCGGTGGCGGCCTTCTCTGCCTTCGCACCGGCCTTGTCGGTCGTGCCCCCGGCCCATCCTCCGGCGTGGATCGCGACGGCCTTCTTCCGTACGGTCGTCTCGACGGCCAGGGGCTGGAGGAGATACGTCCCGGCGTCCCAGCGGAGCAGTCCGATGCACGCGCCGGATGCCGCGACGGCCTCGGGAGTGAGGGGTCCGGCGGTCGGTATGCGGTCGGTGTCGACGACGAGCGGGCCTCCGGCGAGGGTGAACGTCAGTGCGTCGTCCTCCTTGTGGGAGGTGTAGCCCTCCAGGAACACAGGGACGGCGATGCGTGCCGGATGCCGGTCCAGCGGTGCGGTCGCCGCGGCGGCGGCGGTGGGCAGGGCGACGCGGGCCGTGACGAAGGCGTCGGCAGGCTCGCCCCGGCGTGCGTGCTCGTCGTCCCAGACGAGGTCGCCCTCGGCGGTGACCGGCATGTCGGTGAGGTCCATCGAGCGGCCTTCGCCGACAGCGGCCAGCAGCGACAAGTGTGGGCGGAGCAGCTGCCACAGCCCCGCTCCGACGACCGTGTCCGGCTTCGGTACCGCGGCCCCGGCCCGCACCAGGCGGGGCGTGCCGCCGTCCGCGGGTTCGAGAACGGCGTGGACCTGGGCCTGTACGGCCGTCGCGTGTTCTTGGACATCGACGCCGAGGGGCAGGAGGCGGCCGCTGACCGTACCCACCACGGGCACATCGGCCGCGCCGGGCAGGGTGAGCAGCAGCGCACGGGACCACAGGTCGGCCCAGCGGCGTACCGGGATTCTCTCCAGTGAAGCGCCGGGGCAGGACGCGGCCAGTTCGGCGGCGAAGCCGTCGAGGAGCGTCGCCAGGCGGCGCAGCGCGGGGTCGGGGAGCATCGCGGAGACGACCGACGACGCCCCCGAGACCACATCGTGGTCGATGCCCCGCCATCCGGAGCGCGCCAGGTCGGACAGCCAGGAGCGGGCGGCGACGAGCAGGTTCACCGCTTCTTGTCCGCCGGGCCGCGGGACGGTCTCCTCGTCGCGGGGCCGGCCGGTCGCCTCCTCGATCCGGACCATCAGCGCGTCGTGGGCGGAGCCGAGGAGTGCGGCGCGGGCCGCCGCGAGCGCGACGAAGTGGTCCTCGCTCGCGGCTCCGCCCGCCGCCTTCTCCGCCGCCTCGGCGACCCTGGCGGCGAGCGGTGTCCCGGCGACCGCGTCGGCGAGTCCCGTCAGCCCGGTGGTCCGGGCGGGTTGTGGACGGAGCAGACCGGCGACGAGAACCTGGTCGAAGGCGTCGACGGCCGTCAGGGCCTCGTCGAGCCCGGCGATGGTCTCCGAGAGCAGGCCGGCGCGCATCAGGCCACCGCCCTGGTCGTCGGGAACCACTGCATCTCCGGCAGCGGCGAGGTGGTCGGGGTGAGTTCCAGGTAGGCGAGGTGGCGCAGGAACCGGCTGAAGACGGGCGCGGCGGCCTTGGTGTCGCCCTGCGGCGGACGTGTGTCGCTCATGCCCGCGGTGATGCCGTGCGCGTTCGCCTCCCCGTCCGCGGTCTCGACTCCCAGATAGCGGGCGACGCGCTCGGCGCCGTACTGCAGCACCGCCTCGTTGATCAGCGCCCGTATGTGGTTGCAGAACGACCCCCGCGCGCCACCGCAGGGCCGGTTGTTGTTGGTGCTGCAGGCGAACGTGTACGTACCGGCCGCGACCGACGACACATAGACCCGTCCGATGTCCGAGCCGCTGGACACCACACCCTGCAGGCGTCCGTCGGCCAGTTCGACGAACGGGACTTTGGCCAGCTTGCGCGGTTGTGCGGGTGCTGTCACCCGTGCCGTGCTCGACCTCTCCCAGTCTGACAACGCACCACTCCTCTGTGCACCATGGCGACTTCCGCGCCACAACGGCAGGACACGATCGAACTTACCTGCGGGCACTGACAACGCCCGGCCACGGACGGACGACGGGTCCTGCCACTGGTCACACATGGATGCACGGGGCTCGGCTCTTCGGTCCCGGGCCGTACTCCTCATGCCACCGCCGGTGTCAGGGAGTGCCCGCTGCTCCTCGGGAGTGCACGACTCCTCCGTCCGAGGGCGGCTGATAGAACGGGATGGCGACGAGGTCGTACTGGGGGCACGGTGTCGTGAAGCACTGCTTCGGCGACGGCACACAGACACGTCCGGCAGGTGCCACGACGGCGGCGCACGGGCTCGCCCGGGGTGAGAGGGGGCGTTGCCCGGCGAACGCCGGGCTCGCCGGGGTGAGGGGCAGGGCGGTGAGGGCGACCGCCGTGGCGGCGCGCAGCAAGTTCTCGATCACAAGCAGCAGAGTCGGCCGGGCTCCGACACGGCGTCGCCCCATGGGAGGGTCAATCACCCGTACGGGGAGCGATGTTCACCCTCGGACCGCATGCCCGCCCCCGCCTCCGCCTCCTCGGAGGAGGAGGCGGAGGAGATGTTCGCAGGCGGCCTGTTCGCTCGGGTGCCGGGCGATGACCTCGTACATGCCGCGTTCGTACGCGCCGGTCTCCCACCCCCCGTCGGACGCCTGTCGCAGAAACAGGAAGTCCGTGGGGGTGGGGACCGGTTCGTGAACGCCCTCGATGCGGTAATAGCCGTCGGCGACGCCTGCCCGGCCCAGCGCCGCGCGCAGCTCACGACGGTCCACGGCGGACCTACGCGCCGGCGGGTGCGAGGTAGTCGTGGTCCAGCAGCCACTTGACGTTCAGCCGCTGCCCCTCGCCCGGGTCGAGGAAGACCGCGTCCAGCTTGATCTGCTGACCGCCTCCCGGCTGCTCGAACCAGGGTGCGATGCTGCCCTGCCACACCCAGAAGGGCTTGGCCACCTTGTAGACGCGGTAGTCACAGGCGACATCCCCCTCGCGGGTGTTGAGGTTCTGCGGCGGCAGCGCGCGTTCCGCGTAAGCGTCACCGGCGGGCGCCAGGTAGCCGCCGTACTCGGAGCCGAAGCGGTCCAGGCGCTGGCCCGGACGCAGCTTGGTCGGCTCCTTGTCGATCTGCCCGTTGACCTGGCCGAATCCGTCGTTGGGCGGGTACTTCCAGCCGCCGGAGTCGGCAGGGCCCTCCCAGTACTTCTTGAGGAAGGCCTGCGGGGACAGCGGCCCGGTGCGCTTGTACCCCTTGAGGAGCGGGCCCACGGGGGCCAGCCGGTTGTTCGGAAGCCACTTGGGGCCGAGTCGGGCATCGCCGCGGAACTCGCCGGTGCAGGGCTCATGACGGGCCGGGAACGCGGGCGACCGCTCCTCCGGCTTCGCCGAGGCGCTCGCGGCGGGAGCCGCGACGAGCCCGGCGGTGAGGCCGAGCACGGCAAGTACGTTGCGCATGCGGTTCATTCAGATGTCCCCTCGGATGCTGCGGATCATTCACCGGTAACTGACGAACAGTAGCCGTTCATTCACCCACAGCATCCGCACCGTGCCGCCCGGAACCGGCCAACCTGTCGTGCTCGGCAGTGACGCGCGGAGCCCGCACGACGCGCGGGGCCTGCCGTGCAGTTCGCGGAACTGCACGGCAGGCCCTGCGGTAGGGGCGGCGGGGACTATTCGGTTGCGGCCGTCTCGCTCCCGGCCTCGGCGGCTGCCCCGGCAGAGGTCTCCGGGCGTCCGATCGAGCAGACCAGAGCGTTGTCCTTGACGTCGGCCACGATGGTGTCGCCCGGTTCCGCCTCATCGCTCAGCAGCAGGGCGGCGATGCGGTTGTCGAGTTCGGTCTGGATCGTGCGGCGCAGCGGGCGGGCTCCGAACTCCGGCTGGTGGCCGTGCGCGACAAGGAGTTTCTTCGCCGCCTCGGTGACCTCCAGCTCCATGTCCTGGGCCCGCACCCGGCGTTTGCTGCCATCCAGCATGAGGTCGACGATGCGGCCGAGGTCGTCCTTGTCGAGGCCGTGGAAGATGATCGTCTCGTCGACGCGGTTGAGGAACTCCGGCGGGAAGTGTCGGCGCAGATCGCCCATGAGGTCCTCGCGGATCTCGGAGACATCGCCCTTGTGGGCGAGGATGCGCTGGGCACCGATGTTGGACGTCATGATGACGACGGTGTGACGGAAATCCACCGTCCGCCCCTGTGCGTCGGTCAGACGTCCGTCGTCGAGGACCTGCAGCAGCGTGTTGAAGACGTCGGGGTGGGCCTTCTCCACCTCGTCGAACAGGAGCACGCTGTAGGGCTGGCGGCGTACCTTCTCCGTCAGCTGGCCGGCCTCCTCGTGGCCGACGTATCCGGGAGGTGCGCCGACGAGCCGCGAGACGGTGTGCTTCTCCTGGAACTCGCTCATGTCGAAGCGGGCCATACGGTGCTCGTCGCCGAACAGCAACTCGGCCAGAGCTTTGGCGAGTTCGGTCTTTCCCACTCCGGTGGGCCCGAGGAAGAGGAAGGAGCCGACGGGCCGGTCGGGGTCACCCATTCCGGCCCGGTTGCGACGTACCGCCTGCGCGATCGCGGTGACCGCCTCGTCCTGGCCGACCACCCGGGAGTGCAGGGCGTCCTCCAGCTTGAGGAGCTTCTCCTTCTCGCTGGCGGTGAGCTGCGTGACCGGGATGCCGGTGCGGCGGGAGACGACATCGGCGATGTCGGCGGTGGTGACGTCCATGACACCCTCGCGGCGTTCCTCGATACCTGCGAGTTCGGCCTCGGTCCCGGCGATCTGCGCCTTCAGCCCGGAGGCCTTCTCGAAGTCCTCGGAAGCGACCGCCTCGTCCTTCTCCCGCCTCAGCTTGGCGAGTCTGTCCTCGCGGGAGACGACTTCGGTGGACCTGCCGAGCGAGCGCAGCCGTACCCTGGCGCCCGCCTGGTCCATGAGGTCGATGGCCTTGTCCGGCAGGAAGCGGTCGCTGATGTAACGGTCGGACAGCTCGGCGGCCGCCACCAGGGCCTCGTCGGCGAAGCGGACCTGGTGGTGGGCCTCGTAGGAGTCGCGCAGGCCCTCCAGGATCTGGATGGTCTCCTCGACCGTCGGCTCGGGCACCATGACGGGCTGGAAGCGGCGTTCGAGTGCGGCGTCCTTCTCGATGTGTTTGCGGTACTCGTCGATGGTGGTGGCTCCGACGACATGCAACTCACCACGTGCCAGAGCGGGTTTGAGCATGTTGCCCGCGTCCATCGCGCCCTCGCCGGACGCCCCGGCGCCGACCACGGTGTGCAGCTCGTCGATGAACAGGATCGTCGAGTCCGCGGCGGCACTCACCTCTTCGATGACGTTCTTGAGCCGTTCCTCGAACTGGCCCCGGTACTGGGAGCCCGCCACCAGGCCGGAGAGGTCCAGGGCGATCACCCGTTTGTCCTTGAGGGTACGGGGGACGTCGCCGGCCACGATGCGCTGGGCGATTCCCTCCACGATCGCGGTCTTGCCGACGCCGGGCTCACCGATCAGTACCGGGTTGTTCTTGGAACGCCGCGAGAGGACCTCCACGGTCTGCTCGATCTCCTCGGCCCGGCCGACGACGGGGTCGAGCTTCCCTGCCTTCGCCTCCTCGGTCAGATCGCGGCCGTACTGGTCGAGGGTGGGGGTGTCGCTCGTTCCGGCCGCCGGGGTGCCGTCGGCCCGTGCCGCGTTGTCGGCCTCACGCCGCAGCCTGCCGGTGTCCGTGCCGTACGCACCGAGCAGTTTGGCCGCACCGGAGTCCTGGGCGTCCAGCAGCGCGCCGAGGATGTGCTCCGGCCCGATGTAGGAGACCCCGGCCGCCTGGGAACGTTCGTAGGCCTGGAGCAGTACGCGTTTGGCGGCGGGCGTCAGGCTCGGCTCCGCGGACGGGGTGGCGCTCTCCCCCGGCAGGATCCCGGCGATCCGTTTGCCCAGCTCGTCGGGGTCGGCCCCGGCCTGTGCGAGCAGTGTGCGGGCCGGATCCACCTGGGTGGCGGCCCACAGCAGGTGCTCGGTGTCCAGGTCCCGGCTGCCGTCGTCGGTCGCGCGTGTGGTCGCCCGGCCGATCAGCTCGCGGGCCGATTCGGTCAGCAGCCGCCCGATGGGGACCCGCTGCACCTGTGGCGGGGAGGATGCCGGGGACATCCCGAAGAACCGGTTGAGCATTTCCGAGAACGGGTCCGGGCCGCCGAAGGAACCGAAGGAGGACATGGTCATGGTCACCGTCCAGTGAGTGCGGGTGGGGGGCGCGTGGGCCGGCCGGCCGGGGTCGCCCTGCGCCGGACGCGGACGTGGGGTGCCCGGGGGCCCACGGATCAGCGGGATCGCCTCGTGGCCCCATGGGCAGGTGGTTTCACTAGACCAACGCGCCACCCGTCACGCAACGGCGCGGGCGCTCACTCAGCGCCCACGATCAGCACGCACCACGGCTTCACTGACCTCCCGCCCCGGTGACCGACCGGCCGAAAGTACGCCGATCGGGTGACGTGCCGGCCGTCCACCGCCTGACCGTGCGCCCGGACCGCGCCAGGACCCGGGCCGTGGGCGACCACGAAAAGCGCGAGGACCTCATGGGCGGGACCGGCCACATCGCGCTGTTCGGCGATCGTCCTCGCCGTGCCCGTCCTCGATCCGGTCCGGACGCCAGGCGGCGATGGCGCGGCAGGCGAGGCGCTCGCCGCCATGGAGCCGTCGACCCGGTCCGACGTCCTGATCGGCAAGCTCCTCGACGACACGCTGCTCTCCTCGGTGCTCGCCGTCGTGGTCCCGCACACCTCGTACGCGCACTTCGCCGCCGGAGGAAGCACCCGGGTCCGCACCCGCACCCCCGCCGCTCACGTGTTGCCTCGGGCCGCCGTCGCGCCGGTCGCCTTCGCGCCGATCGGGCGGTGGACGGCCACTCCTGGACGAGCGTCGTCGCCTGTGACGTCGACACCGGGCAGGGCGACGAACACGCACGTCACGTCGGATCGGGCCGCAAGGGCGACGGTGTCGTCGCCTGGGACATCGAAGGCGACGAGACCGTCGACTTCGTCAACTACGGGGTTCCGGGGGCGACATCGTGCGTGCCGTGGTGACGCTCCCGAGGACCGCACATCGTGGGCTCGGCACCGCTGGTCGATCCCCTGCCGGCCTCAGATGCCGACGGCCGCCAGCAGCCGGGGCAGTTCTCGCATGTCGTCGAAGACGGTGGTGCGCGGTCCTTCGAGCCGCGATGCCGGGGTGAGACCGCCGCAGTATCCGAAGGCACGCATCCCGGCGGCGCGGGCCGCCTGGACTCCGTACGCGCTGTCCTCGATCACCGCGCACCGTCCGGGTTCCACACCCATGGAACCGGCCGCATGGAGAAAGAGATCGGGGGCGGGCTTGCCGGTCGCGACGTCTTCGGCGCTGAAGATGTTCCCCGAGAAGTGCTCGCTCAGGGCGGTGATCTCCAGATTGCGCCGGATGCCGTCGCGATCGCCGTTCGATGCCACGCAGACGGGTGTGACGAGCGTGTTCAGAACCTCCGCGATGCCGTCGACAGGCGTCAGCCCGGCATCGAAGGCCGTCCGGTACAGATGCGCGTACTTCTGCTGCCAGCCCTTCTCCAGCCGCCGTCCGAGCCGTTGCTCCA
Organism: Streptomyces sp. NPDC048295; assembly: GCF_040652135.1. Taxonomy (NCBI): domain Bacteria; kingdom Bacillati; phylum Actinomycetota; class Actinomycetes; order Kitasatosporales; family Streptomycetaceae; genus Streptomyces; species Streptomyces sp. NPDC048295. Next base: position 144,200 of record NZ_JBEZLL010000002.1, on the reverse strand, counting down.
CGGCGGCCGTGTAGACCTCGTCGGACGAGCCCACGAACTGCTCGATGATCTCTGCCTCGGTGAACGCGCACCCCAGGTCCGCCATGATCATCGCGTCCACCTCGATGCATATCCGCTCGCTGTCGACGAGGACACCGTCGCAGTCGAAGATCACCAGTTCGACAGGGCTCCGAGTCATGGGCGGCAGCCTAGTACCTTTCCCGCACGTTGCGCGGCGTACAGTTTCGGACATGCGAGGGGTGCCCCTGCCCCCGCCCTGAGCTGCGTGTTCATGGCTACGCGTTCGGCAGTCGCGGCGCAGCCGGCGTGCGTACACCGCCCTGACGGGCTTCCTGCTGACGCACTGTCACATCTGAACCCACCGGTCGTGCCGTTCACCACTGGTGCGTTCTATTTCCGGATTTCTACGTGCTTGTCAGTGTCATACGCCACGCTGGACGCATACCGCCCAACACCGGCTTGGAGGCCAGTAGTGGACGCCCAGGACCTCGCGCAGCTCGCCGACAAGGAGTTCGAGCAGATGCTCACCTCGAACATCCACCCGCCCACCCGCGACGCCAGAACGTGGGCGGCGATCACCCACCCCGACAACCTTCCGCGGGCCCGGCGGATCCTCACGCATGTCCACGAACGGACCGCGAGCGTCCTGCGGCGCCGCAAGACCGAGCGCGAGGAGTTCCGCGTCCAGTGCTTCGCCCGGGGAGAGGCGGGCAAGCGTGAATGGTTCACCACCCGGGCCGACTTCGAGTCGCTGCGCCGCCGCACGGCCAACTTCCACCAGCGGGTCCAGCGGGCCATCACCGAGCTGGGCCAGGAGCAGCGGAACGTGAACCGCGCGCAGAGCCACAACGCCGGGCAGCAGAGCCGGGAGACGCTCCGCGAGCTGGCCGTGGCCGTCCAGCGCCACCAGGCGGTCCACGCCCGCAACGGCGGCGGTGCCGAGCAGGTGGACCACGAGCTGTGGCAGCATCTCGACCGGCTGACCGTGCCCACCGGCCCCGGCCAGCATCCGACGACCCTCCGCACGATGCTCAGCATCTACTGGACCGACACCCAGCCGCTCGACGACGATCCGGGGCGCCGTACACAGACCGAGCACATCACGGCTGCACCGGCGCCCGCCGCGGCCCGTCCCGGCGTTCCGCAGGCCCGGCGCGTCGACGACCGGGAGGACCTCACGGCGTAGAAGCGTCCGGCCCGATGCCGGGGCGCCGGCTCCGGCATCGGGCGGGACGGGTCAGGAGGCCTTGTAGAGACCCAGTTCCGCCACGTGCGGGTTGGCGCGCGAACCGAGGACGCGCAGCCGGACCTTGGACGCGGTGACGGGTGCGCTCAGGTACTCGATGCGCTTGTACCCGATGGTGCCCGCCCGCACAGCGGTCTTCCACGTGGTGCCGTCCCAGACGTCCACGGCGAAGGACTCGACACGTTGCCCGCGGGTGATGTCCTCCTGGAGCACGACCCGGTCGAACGTGACCGGCTGAGGGGACTCCAGGACCACCTCCCCCGAGTGCGCGTCGCCGGCCGGACTCCACGCGGAGGTCAGCTCCTCGTCCGTGAGCGGGGAGCCGCCGGGCGGGGCCAGCAGATTGGTGCCGTAGGTGGCGCGTACGGTCTGTCCGAAGGACTCCAGTGCGGCGGCATCCGGATCGCTGATCCGGCCGGCCCGGTCGGGCGGCACGTTCAGCAGCAGTACGGAGTTGCGGCCGACCGATGTGCGGTAGAGGTCGAGCAGCTTGGCCGGCGTCTTCACCTGGCTGTCCTGGGAGGCGTGCCAGAACCAGCCGGGCCGGATGGAGACGTCCGACTCCGCCGGGTACCAGGCCAGGTAGTCCGGGTGGTGGGCGGTCAGGACGTCCCGGGAGGCGAGGTCGCCTCCCTCGGGCGCGACCACCATGTCGTCGTCACGGTTGCGGGACGCGAGGTCGCCCGTGAACGGGATGACGCTCCATTCGTCGTCGCGTCCCGAGGCGGTCTCGGTGCCGACCCACCGGATGTCGGGGCCGTTGATCGCGACGTTGGCCTGCGGGGCGATCTTCCCGATCAGGTCGTACCAGTCCGTGGTCTGGTACGGCTGGTCGTACTGTCCGGCCCACGGGTTGGCGCCGTCGAGCCAGACCTCGTCGATCGGCCCGTACTGGGTGAGCAGCTCGTACAACTGGTTCATGAAGTACGCGTTGTAGTCGTCGGCCTCGTAGGTGTACGTGGTGGCCGGGGTGCGGTCGTCGCCGTTGACGAGTGTCGGGACGGTGACCGTCTTCTTGGCGCTGTTGTTGCCGAAGCGGCCCTTGCCCCGGTGTCCCGCGGCCGGGATCTCCGCACCGTCGGCGGGTGAGAGGTAGACACCGACGCCGAGTCCGGCGGAACGGGCCGCCCTGACGAAGGCTCCGAAGACGTCACCCTGCGGATTGGCACCGCCCTGCCACCAAGGGCTGTTCTTCACCGAGTGGTCGCTGTAACGGGAGGGGTAGAGCAGGAATCCGTCATGGTGCTTGACCGTGAGGATGACCTGCTTGAAACCGCCGGCCTTGAGGGAGGACATCCACTGGTCCGGGTCGAGACCGGTGGGGTTGTACACCGACTCGGCCTCGGTGCCGTCGCCCCACTCCTTGTCGGTGAAGGTGTTCATGCCGTAGTGCACGAAGGCCGTGAGCTCCTTCTGCTGCCAGGCGAGCTGTTTGGCGTCGGGCACCACGTTGGCGGCCTTCTCCACGATCCGGTCCGGCCGGTCGCATTCGGCGACGGTGATGACGGACGAAGGGGTGACCGGACCGGAGCTGCCCGGGTCGGTGTCGCAGCCCGGCGGCAGCGGCGGGGTTTTGCCACCGCAGCCGGATCCGGGGGCGGTGAGCTGGAAGTCGTCGGGGGTGACGGTACCGGTGTAGGTGGCGACGGCGACGCCGTCCAGACTCCCGTGCAGGCCGCGGTTCCGTGTGCCCGCGTCGTTGCCGAAGGCGAGGACGCCCTTGGCCGCGTCGGCGGCGGCGACCTGGTTCACCAGGGCCGTGCCGCTCAGGCAACCGTTGATGTACGCGGCGAGCCGGGCGACACCGGGTCCTGTGGTACCGGTCGTGGAGTAGGCGAGTGCCACATGTGTGTAGGTGTCGGACGAGAGGTCGGGGCCGTCCTGCTTCTGTTCGTACCAGGGTGCCTCGGGGCCGTACATGCCGAACTGGGTGACGTTCTGGGAACCCGACCTGTAGCGGTAGTAGCCACCGCCGGCGAGGCTCAGGACGGTGTCGAAATCCAGTTTCGCGCCCGGGGTCCGGCGGACCAGGGCCTCGCTGAGGATGTTCTTGGTGAGGTACTTGCCGTCACCGAGCGCCTCACGCGGGCTGTAGGTGATGCCCTGCCCGCCGCCGGCGAGGGTCACGGCACCGCCGTCCAGTTCTTCGCTGCCGGCCATCCGGCCGAGCGTGCCGTCGACGCGCTCCCCGGTCGAGGGCGTGTATCCGGTGGCGCTGGTGAAGGAGCCGCCGAAGCCGACCTTCACCTTGGAGTCGAGCACGGCCTCGGGGCCCGACCCGGTCAGTTCCAGGTCGTCGCAGGAGGCCTGGCCGGGCTTCTCCCGGTAGCAGTAGACGGTCGCGGTGGTGCTGTGCGCACCGGTGGTGAACTGCAGTGCGGTACGGGTCCAGGCGGTGGCGGAGACCTGGTTGTCCTTGCTGCCGCCGTAGCCCTTGGCGCCCAGGGCCGTGGGGGTGCCGTCGCTGCGGATCCAGCCGCTGAGTTCGTACACGGTGGCGGGCTCGAGTCCGGTGACGATCTGCTCGGCGGTGGCGAAGCCGCCCTCGGGGGCGTCCAGCCGGAGGGCGCCGGAACCGGTGCGGGCGTCGGTGGACGCCGTGGCGTTGCGGGTGGACCAGTCGGCGAGTCCCTTCTCGAAGCCTCCGTTGGCCAGTCCGGCCGGGGCGGCCTCGATGGGGTCGGGGGCGGTGCCGTCCACGCCGGGCCCCTGGTACGCGCCGGTGTTCGGCGGGGCGGCAACGGGGTTGCCGTACAGGTCCTTGTCCACGTCGCCGGCCACGGCCGTACCGGCTCCGAGTGCCGGTGATCCGGTGTGCAGTCTCAGGCCGTCGGGCAGCGCGCCGGTGCGGTCGGTGAACCGGGGGTCGGTGGTGGACCCACCCGGGTCGGCCGGGGCGCCGCGGACGTTGACGAGGGTGTTGTGGGACAGGGTGACGGCGCCGCTCTTCAGGCTGAAGGAGGCCGTTCCCTCCCCTTCCTTGACGACGATGTTGTTGGTCAGGGTCAGGCCGTGCTTCTGGGTCGTGTTCTCGTTGACGACGGTCTGGCTGATCCCGTCGCCCACGTAGACCGTGTTGTTGTGGACGCGTACGCCGTCGAAGGAACCCGAGCAGGTCTCGATGGAGCGGAAGCGGTCGTTGCGGCTGACGTTGTACCGGATGACCGCGTCGCCGAGCTTGCCGGTGGCGGTGCAGACGAGGAAGAAGCCGCCCGCGTTGTCGTGGCTGACGTTGTACTGGAAGACGGTGCCGAAGGTGCCCTCGTCGATGTCGTACGCCATGCCGTCGCGGGTGGTCTCGCCGCCGGACACCTCGTTGTACTGGAAGACGGTGTTGTCCGCGTTCCACGGCCACATGCCCGCGTTGTAGCCGGCCGAGCGGCGCTGAAAACCGTCGAGGCGGTTGTGCTCGACGAGAGCACCGTCGGTGGCGGTCATGACGATGCCGTCACCGCCCAGGTCCTTGAGGGTGTTGCCGCGGACCACGACCCGGGTGGACGGGAGGTACTCGGGGCCGTCGGGGTCGTAATCGCCGTGCACGGGGCGGTTGTTCCAGGTGGATCCGAAGTAGATGCCCTCCCGGTCGACACCGGTGACGGTGTTCCCGGCGACCTCCACGTCGTCGAACCTGGTCGGTTTCTTCGATCCGGTGACCGAGAAGAGGATGCCCGCCGAGCCCTCGGTTCCCTTGGTGTCGTCGCCGCGGATGTCATGGATGTCCAGGCCGGTCAGACGGTAATGGGTGCCGGTCCCGAAGTCGTCCAACTGGACACGTACACCACGCTTGTTGTGGCCCGGGGCACCCGAGTTGGTGATCTCCAGATCGCGTGCCTCGACCCACTGGGTGTTCTTCAGCAGCAGCGTCTCGGCATTGCCGCCGCCGTCGATCACGGGCTTGGCTCCGGTGCCGTAGGCCCCGATGACCATGGGCTTGCCCCGGCGGCCCGATCCGTTCGGGGCGAGAGTGCCGGTGCAGCGGGTGCCGCGCCTGAGCAGGATCCGCGAACCGGTCTTGAGGGAGAGGCGGTTGACCTCGTCCAGGTTCTGCCAGGGGAAGGCCGGCGATCCGGTCCGGGTGGACGCGTCCGCCGAGCAGTCGACGTACTGGGTCTCGCGGTTGCTCGTCCGGGTGCCGTCGGCGGCGGCCGTCGGTACGGCGGCTGCGAGCAGGGACAGGACCGTGGCGGCCACGGCCACGGGGATCGGACGGTTACGTATGCGCCATCGATGCATTCGTTTCGGCTCCCTCTGTGCACGCTCCGTGCAGTGCTGAGAGCACTATGGTGCGAAGTGAGGCCGCCGCGAAAGACTTTGATCGGATGTCTTGCTCTTCTTGCAACATCGAGCAGTCGGAAGCACGGATATGCACCGGTGGAATTTACGCAGTTGACCTCTGCCGACCGGATGCCCCGTGACAAGGATCGGATGACTCATCCGGGAACTCCCCGGCACCGGGCGGCGCTCACGACCGTTGCCGATCGGCGCCTGCGCCGTCTGCGGATGGGAAGCAGCCGATACGAGCACGCGGCGGAGCGGGTTTTCGCGGAGGTGCTCCATATGATCGGCAGCCGGCCGCGGGAGCTGTCCGCCCGCTGATGCGCCGGTGGCGGTGCGCCGGGGCCCGCACGGGCGAGTGAGGGCTCCGGCGCACCGCCGGCCAGGATCGCCGGTCAGCCGACGTTCACATCGATGCAGACGTAGAAGGCGTTGGCGGTGTCCGCGATGTTCCACACGGCGAGGACCTTCTGCCTGCCCGTCAGGCCGCCGAAGTCGACCTGGTGGGTGACGGTGGCGCCGGGCTGCGCGCCGTGGTCGTCGAACTCGGCGATCTTCCGCCCGCCGGCGAAGTACTGCCAGGTACTCGTGGCATGACGGGCGGTCAGCGTCCACTGGAAGGACGTGCTGCGACCGACCGGGGTGACCGCCCACCCCTTGGAGTCGTCGTCGAGTTCGGCGAACCGGCTGTTGCCGCCGCTGCAACTGGTCAGCCCTTTGGGACCTTCCACGCTCTGCGGCTCGTACTTGATCTCTCCGCAGCTCACGGTCCCGGCGGCGCACTGGGCCTGGCGGCTCGGCGGCGACGAGATGTATCCGTGGGCACTGGCCGAACCTGCCGGAAGGCTCAGGGCCAGTACGGGTGCGAGTAAGGCACCGATGACTGCGGCCGTCTTCCTTTTCGTGTGCATGCTTCTCCTTCACCTGAGGCGTCGCCGCACACGAGCGGGCTGTGGGGGCCCGGCAGTGACGGACCGGCCTCTCCAGTGTGGGGGCCAAGAGGTGCGAAGGGCACGGCAGGAACCACTGCCGCGTACGCCCGGAACCCCGGGACGTCCGGCAGGGCACTGCACTTGGACCAGACCATACCCAACGACGCGTCCACGTCAAGGTGTCGGTGCCGTACAGTGCCGCCGTCGTACGGTGCCCGTGCCGCCCGTCGTCACCCGTGCGCCCGGCCGCTCCGGGTCGCGCCGGGTCGCATTCAGCGCTGCGTCATCCGCCCGTCACACCGTCCACGCGCTCGCGCACCAGATCGGCGTGGCCGGTGTGGCGCGCGTACTCCGAGATCATGTGCAGATGGATCAATCGCAGCGAGTACTCCTCGCCGCCATGGACGAAGGTGTCGTCCAGGGAGGCACCGGCCACGATCTCGTCGGCGAGCCGGCTCTCCTCGACGAGGCGGGCGTAGTCCTCGGCCGCGCGGGCCGGGTCCAGATCCTCGAAGTCCGCGTCCTTGCCCTTCTCCGGGTCGTACATCGGGTCGTGCTCCTGGCCGGCGAACCGCTCCCTGAACCAGACGCGTTCGACCTTCGCCATGTGGCGGATCAGTCCGAGAAGGGTGAGGTTCGACGGCGGCACGGTCTGTTCGGCGAGCTGTTCCCCGGTCAGCCCGGCGCACTTGTGCAGCAGGGAGCTGCGGAACCATGCGAGATAGCCGGTGAGCATCTCGCGCTCGTCGGCCACGAGTGAACCGGGGGTGCGCGTCACGTCGGGTGCTTTCCATGTCATGGCGTGATCATGCCTCGTCCGCGGTGGCACCGGACAGGGTTTTTCACCGGCCGTCGGCGGGCTCGTCCGACCAGGTGGCAGTGGTGGACGTGGGGACGGAGGCGGCCGCCCCGGGCACCAGGAACGCGACGAGCAGCCCCTTGCCCACACCGCCGACGAGGAAGGCGAGGGGTGACGGAGCGTGTCCGCCGCCACGGCACGGAGAGATCGTCGTCGCCGGAGAAGGCCTCGGGCCGGACGTGCACCCCGGCCCGCCGCCGGGGCGGTGCGGCGGGATGGAGCGGCGCCCCGGTGCCGATCCGTCCCGTACGGCGCCCCGGCGCCCCGGCGCGCCGTACGGGCCGCCGATGGCTGCCGCCGGCAGGGCCTGAACCGAGAATGCAGGCGTGTCCACTCCCACGCGCCCCTCCGCTCCCGCCCGCGGTGCCGGTCCCGATCCGCGGGGCGAATGGTCACTGCTGCTCCTGTCCGCCGCTTCCGGGGCGGCCGACGCGTTCGTCTTCATCTGTGTCGGCCAGGTCTTCGCCGGCGTCATGACCGGAAATCTGGTGTTGCTCGGCGCCGCCGCCGCCGGCAGCGGGGAGGACGGGGTGGCGCTACGGGTGATCACCTCGCTGGTCGCCTACGGCATCGGTGTCGTCTGCGGCGCGTGGATGAACGAGCGTCTGCGGTGGTCGCTTCCGGTGATGCTGCTGACCGAGGTGGCCCTGCTGACGGCGGGGGCGGTGCTCTGGGCGCTGGACCTGATCACCTCCGACGGGGACCGGCTGGGGCTGCTGGTGCTCATCGCCGTGGCCATGGGCATCCAGGGCCGGATCCGCGCGACGCCCACCAACTACTTCACCGGCACGCTCACGGCCCTGGTCGGGCGGGCGGCTCTGCGGTCGTGGGAGAAGGGGGACCACTGGGTGGCCGGGAGGCTGATCGCGGTCGTGGCGGGCGCCGCAGTGACCGCGCTGACCGTACGCCTGTGGCCGGACGCGGCGGCCTCGGTGGCCGCCCTGCCCGCGGCGGGCACACTGCTGATCGAGATCTTGCGCCGACGGCCGTCCCGGGGCTGACCGGACCGGAGCCCGGGGCAAGAGGAAAGCCCCGGCCGGATCGGGGGAATCCAGCCGGGGCGGTCTGCAGCGCGGGCGCGGTGCGCGTCATCCGCATATAGGTGAACGATAAACCACTGCTTCCCGTTCCCGGAAACGCACACCCCGCACTGTGATCCATGGCACGGAACCGGACCTTCCGGCGGCTCCCCGGTCAGCGCTCCTCACGGAAGAGCACATGCTGACCCACCACGGGATCGAACTTGCGCAGCACCAGCCGGTCGGGGTTGTTCCGACGACTCTTTCGGGTGACATAGCTCTGCCCCGTTCCGGCCGTCGACCGGAGCGTCACCACGGGACGGGCCTCACTGCGGGCCATGGGCGCCTCCACACTTCCGCACGATCCCATTCCCCTTCTGGGAATGGGTTTCGTTTTCGTTCTGCTGATGCAACGCGGCGAGCCATGGCCGCATTCCCGCCGCACGCCCCCCACGTCTCGCACACGCCCTGACCGAGCCGGGCGCACGACGCAAGGGCGATACGCGCGGGCGCACAACCGTCCGCACGCGCCGGATGACTTGCGTCAACGTCCGCAGACAGCAAGGCTGTTCGACGGATCAGGGCCCAGAGCAGCCTGTGGCACATGCCAGAAGCAACAACGCATCGAGTGTTGCCAAATCCCTTACGGGCTCCTGTCGGCTGTGCGACAGTCGTCCTCGGTCCACCTCTCAGACCTGGTCGTGCCGCGCCTGTATCGGAGTACGAGATGCCGTCCCCTCTGTTCGCGGACCGCCCCGCCCCACAGCCGTCCGAGCGCGAGGCCGTCGATTCGCTGATCAACCAGGCCCATCGGCTCCGTGGCGATGTGGATGCCGTGCGCCGGGACACCGTGCTGATCGACGAGGAAGACGCGCAGCTGCGCTGGCGACGGGCGCTCTGCGATCTGGCGGTCCACCATCTCGACGATCTCGGCGCACACCTGGGACAGCTCAGGGAGGGCCTGGCGCCCCGGACGATCCATGCCGAAGACACCTCGGCACCGGAGGCGACGCCGGACGCGGCGGAAGCAGGCGCGCAGCAGCGTCACGACGAGCCGCAGCCGGGATCGCTGATCGGCCGCGTGGGCAGCGCGGAGTGGAATCTGCTCACCGACGGCGTCAGCTGGTCCGAGGAGCTGTTCCAGATCTTCGGCAGGTCGCCCGAGGCCGGACCGCTCTCCCTGGACGAGCTCCCGTCCATGCTGCTTCCCGAGGACCAGCCCCTGCTCACCGCTCTGGTGACGGACTGCCTGGTGGACGGGAAGCCGATAGACGGAGAATTCCGCATCCTGCGGACCGACGGCCGGATGCGCACACTCCACATGATGGGCGAGCCCGTCCTCGACCCGGACGGCTGCACCGCCTCCATGTGGGCCGTCCTGCGCGACGTCAGCGAGTTGCGGCGCAGCCAGCAGGCGGTGCACCGCAGTCATGACTCGCTGCGCCACAGGGAACACCGGGCCCGGTCCGAGCACCGTCTGGCCGTCGAGCTCCAGGAAGCCGTCCTCCCCCCGTGGCGGGGCTCGCTCCGGCTTTCCTCGCAGGGACAGGGCGCGCTGGACATCGCCGCCCACTACCTTCCCTCGGAGTCGAGCTCCCACATCGGCGGTGACTGGTACGACGCGCTGGAGATGCCGGACGGCAGGACCGTCCTCACGGTCGGTGACCTGACCGGCCACGGCATCCAGGCCACCTCCGCCATGGCGATGCTGCTGGGTGCGCTCCGTGGCATGGCCGTGGCCGGCATCGAGCCCGGTGTCCTGATGGGGCACCTCAATCAGTTACTCGAAACCTCCGTCCAACCCGCTCTCGGCAGCGCGGTGTGCTGCCGTGTCGATCCGGCCACCGGCACCCTCGCCTGGGCCCAGGCGGGACACCCCGCTCCGCTGCTGTTCCGCGACGGGGAGGGGCGGCCGCTGCCCGCGCCGGACGGGGTCCTGCTCGGCGCGGCCTCCGGGGTCGCGTACGAGCAGGACGAAGTGCATCTGCTGCCCGGCGACGTGCTGGTACTGCACACCGACGGGCTGAACCGTCACAGCGACCGGGGTGCGGGCCCGGACGCACTGCTTGCTCTGGCACCGCGGTTCGCGCAGGCCCGTTCGGCACAGGAGTGCCTGCGAACCGTCGTCGCGGAGTTCGGCGACACCGAGCGGCCGGACGACGCCTGCGTGCTGATCGCCCGCATCGGGGCGTAGCGGCACGGTGGCACCCGTACAGAACCACTCGGGCACACGGAACACCGGACACGGCACGACGACGCAGGAGGGCAGGCCCGCCTACGGGTGGGTGCGGTGCTCGGACGGCCTGTGTCGGCGCCCCTTCATCGCGGCGCCCTCGTCTCAGATCTGAGAAGACCGCCTGGGCTGCTTGATGATGGAGCTCTGCGGCAGGGAGAGCTTGATCTCCTCACGCAGGTCCTCGATCTTCGCGTACCCCGCGAACTGACCCGTGAGCCGGTACATTTCGCGCAGCCGGTCCCAGGTACGGTGCGAGGAGGTCTCTCCCATGGTCACCAGGGCGAGCCGCGCGTACCGGTCGGCCTGCTCGGGGTCATCGGCGATGAAGCACGCCGAGGCCAGCGAGATGTAGTCGAAGATCTTGGACCGCTGGCGTCCGTTGGCCCGTAGCTCCAGAGCCCGCTTGGCATGGCGCTGAGCCACGATCGCCACCGACGGATCGTGTTCGGCGAGCGTACGGAACGCCAGGGCCTGCATGCCGTGCAGATCGGCCTCGTCGAACATCTGCATCCAACTGGGCGGCGGTACTTCGCTCTTGTCCGAGGTGAAGAGCTCCTCGGCCTTCCCGAGCGTGCGCCGCATCGCCTGGCCGCGGCCCATGGACGCCTGGGCCCATGCCTCGATGGTGTGCAGCATCGCCTGGGTACGTGGCAGAACCATGTCCCCGGAGCCGGACTTGGCAAGCTTCATCAGGTCCAGGGCGTCGTCGGGACGGCCGAGGTGCACCATCTGGCGGGCCGCCCTGGAGAGTGCCTCACCCGCCCGGGGACGGTCGCCGCCCTCGCGCGCCGCGTGTGCCGCGATGACGAAGTACTTCTGGGCGGTCGGTTCGAGGCCGATGTCGTGGGACATCCATCCGGCGAGCACCGCGAGGTTGGCCGCGACGCCCCAGAGCCGGCGCTGGAGATGGTCGGGGTGGCGGTAGGCGAGCATGCCGCCCACCTCGTTGAGCTGGCCCACCACGGCCTTGCGCTGGAGTCCGCCGCCCCGCGAGGCGTCCCAGGCGCGGAACACCTCGACGGAGCGTTCGAGCGCCTCGATCTCGTCCGACCCGATGGGCGCGGCCTCGTACCGGTCGAAACCGGCCTGGTCCGCGTACAGCGGGTCGTCGATACGTGGCGCGTCGGCCGCCAGCACGGGGTCGGAGTGCAGCCAGTCGTGCATGGGGCCGGTGATGGTCGATCCTGCGGCGAGCGCGGCGCCCGCGCTCACCAAGCCGCGTCGGTTGAGCATGAGGTCCATTCCCGTGAATTCGGTGAGGACCGCTGCCGTCCGCTCGGGCGCCCACGGCAGTCCGTCGGGATTGTCCTGCGTCCCGGCCTCTCGCCGCTTCCCCACACGCCCGCGTCGGCCGAACCCGAGGTCCTCGATGGTCACGACACGACCGAGTCGCTCGGTGAACAGGGCAGCCAGCACCTTGGGCACGGGATCGCGGGGGGACTCCCCCATGTCGATCCAACGCCTCACCCGCGAGGTGTCGGTGGCCAGTTGCGGGTGGCCCATGGCCGCCGCCTGCCTGTTCACCATTCTCGCGAGTTCGCCCTTGGACCAGCCGGCGAGGCCGAACAGGTCGGACAGGCGGGTGTTGGGTTCTCCGGTCACGTCAAGCCCCCAGGTTCTCGGCTGTTTTGACAGTAACCCCCTGTCAGACGCCTTGCGACTATTCGCCAGGGTTCGCCAGGGTGCGCCACGTGGTCTGCCACCTGCCGATCGGTGTCAGGTAGGAAAGCGCCACCCCGCCCGGCAGCCCTAGGTACTCCCCAGGGTGCCGAACGGCCGCCGGCCGGGGCGGTGTACGCAACTTGTCGGCGCGCGAAGGGATCTGTCTCGCCCATGTACACAGCATCGTCCTCCGTGACCGCCCCGCCCCGGCCGCTCCGTCCCCTGGGCGCGGGCGGCGGACCGTACCTCGCTCCGCATGCCGCCGCACCAGCGCCCGGCGCGGTCCGGCCGCGACGGCCCGTGGGCGGTCCGGCCGGTCCCCCGCTCAGCGGCCGGCTGGACCTGTCGGGAGCGCAGGGCGCGCAGCTGAGAATGGCGATCGCCTCGGTGCACCGGATCTGCCCCGAGTTCAACCCGGTTCAGGTGCTGCGCCGCAGCGGCCGTTCAGTGCTGCTCGTCGGCTCCACCGGCCGCGCGACCGCGGTCGCCAAGTGTTTACTGGACCACTCCCCCGCGTGGTCGGAGCGGTTCCGGCACGAAATAGCTGCATATCGTGCGTTCGTCCGGCACCGTCCGCCGGTGCGTGTGCCGCGGCTCATCGCGGCCGATCCGGAGAACTGCACACTGGTGATCGAGCGGATGCCCGGCCGGGTGGCCGCGTTGACCCGGCATCCCTCCGAGGCTCCGCCCCGTGCCGATGTACGGGCCGCGCTGGGCGCGATCAGCCGGGTCAACGCCTGGCGGCCGGCACCGGGGCTCTTCGACGCTCCGCTCGACTACGCCTCGCGGATCGCCCGCTATCACGAGCTGGGGCTCTTCACCGACCGGGATCTGGGTGATCTGCAGAAGCTGCTGCACGGTCTGGCCCACGCGGGCGGCCGGCAGGGCATGGGACAGTTCTGTCACGGTGACGCGCTGCTCTCCAACATCCTGCTGTCGCCCACGGGCCCGGTGCTGGTGGACTGGGAGCACGCGGGCTGGTACCTGCCCGGCTACGACCTGGCGACGCTCTGGACGGTGCTCGGTGACGCACCGGCGGCGCGGCGTCAGATCAGCCAGCTCGCGCAGGCCGCCGGTCCCGCGGCGCGGGATGCGTTCCTGGTGAACCTGATGCTGGTGCTGACCCGCGAGATCCGTACGTACGAGACGGCCGTTCAGCGGGCCATGCGCGATTCGGCGTCGGGCGCCGGTCAGGACCGACCGGGTGCGCTGTCGTCGAGCGAGGAGCAGCGGCTGCTGCTGCGCCGGCTGCACGACGACTGCGCGATGGCCCGCAGGGCCGTACGTGCCGCGGTCGGCACTCGCTGACCCTGCCAGGGGGGTGCGCGCTGCGGGTCCGGTGCCGACACACCGGACCCGCAGCGCGCCGATGCGTTGTCAGGGGCTCCTGAAGTCGACCGCGTCCACGTCGAAGGAATTGTCCTGCGGGGACGTGAAGACGAGGTAGAGCTTGTGGGTTCCTTTCAGTTCCTGGACGGGCACGGGCGGCGTCGTCCGGTAGTTGTCCCAGCCGCCCGTGTCGGGGACCGGGGTGGTGGCGAGGAGCGGGCCGTCGGGGGCGTCGGCCCGCAGTTCGATCGCGCCGACCCCGTTGGGTGAGGACAGCCGGTAGGCGACCGTACCGATCCCTTCGACGCTCATCGGGTCGAAGGCGACCCAGTCGCCGTCGGAGACGTCTCCGATCCGCTTGCCGTTCTCGGCTCCTTCCTGGGCGACGATCCGGGTGCCGGACTGTGCGTCGTAGTACTCCGCCTGCTTGTGCGCGGGCTGGAGCACGGCGCGGCCGTAGCCGGTCAGGGCGGAGACGCCGTCGCCGCCCTTGTCGGTGTACTTGGCGTTGAGTACGTAGGTGAGGTCCGCGCCCTCGGGGTGGCCGCCGAGGTCACCGGTGTCCACGGTGCCCTCGCAGCCGGGGATGTCGGTGGTGGGGTGCTCGTGGTCGTCGTGGCCCAGGGCCGGGTTGACGGTGACCTTGGAGCAGTCGACCGGGCCGTCCTCGGGATCGGTGACCGTGACCTTGTACGGGATCTTGTCACCGAACTCGATGAGTTTGCCGCTGACCGGGAATTCGATGGTCACCTTCGGTGCCGTGTTGCCCGCCGTGACGGGGATGTTGGCGTATCCGGACCTGCCGGAGGAGTCGGTCACCTTCAGCTGGGCGGAGAAATCGCCCTTGACCGTGTAGGTGTGGCTGGGGTCGGCCTCGGTGGAGTCGTAGGTGCCGTCGCCGTCGAAGTCCCAGGCGTAGCTGAGGGTGTCGCCGTCCGGGTCGTTGCTGCCCTGGCTGGAGAAGTCGACCTTCAGAGGGACGGGGCCGTCGGTGGCGGAGGCGGCGGCCTTGGCGACCGGTGCGCGCTGGCCCTGTGCGTAGTCGATGCGGTAGAGCCCGGAGTCGTTGTTCCCGCCGCCGAAGGAGCTGCCCCATTCGAGGACGTAGAGCGAGCCGTCGGGCCCGAACGTCATGTCCATGGGCTTGTTGAATTTCTGGGTGGAGAGGAAGTCGTTGATCTTCAGGAGCTTCTGGTCCTTGTCGAAGCGGATCTCCTTGACGAAGTCGCGCGACCACTCGTAGAAGAAGCTCGCGCCCTCGAAGTAGGCGGGGAACTTCGTGGTGGACGGGTTCTTCCTGTCGTAGTGGTAGACGGGGCCGCTCATCGGGGCCGAGCCGCCGCTGCCGACCTCGGGGAATTCCTCGGACGCGCCGTAGCCGTACCAGATCTCCGGCTGCTGGATCGTCGGGAGCCTGGTCAGACCGGTGTTGTTGGGCGAGGGGTTGACCGGGTCGGAGCAGTCGAACTTGGGGCCGACCTCCTTGGTGTCCGGGTTGTACGGCGCGTATGCCTGGTTGTTGCCGTGGCAGAACGGCCAGCCGAAGTTGCCGGCCTTCTTGATGACGTTGTACTCGACGAGTCCCTCGGGCCCCCGGTCGGTGGTGGGCAGTCCGCGGTCGGGGCCGTAGTCGGAGGCGTGGACGTAGCCGGTCTTCGGATCGACGGTGAAGCGGAAGGGGTTGCGGAAGCCCATGGCGTAGATCTCGGGGCGGGTTTTGGCGGTTCCAGGGGCGAAGAGGTTGCCCTTGGGGATGGTGTAGCCGCCGGAGTCCTTGGGCTTGATGCGCAGGATCTTGCCACGCAGGTCATTGGTGTTGCCCGCGGTGCGGGCGGCGTCCAGCATCTGCTTGCCCTCGCGCCAGTCGAGCGGGGCGTATCCCTGCCAGTTCGGGTCGAGGTTGGGCGGGGTGTCGTCGCCGACGCCGAGGTAGAGGGTGCGGTCGGGACCGAACTCGACGGCGCCTCCGGTGTGTCCGGGCTCGGGGAAGGTGCGGTCGCGGTAGGCGGGGACGTCGAGGAGCTTCTTCTCGCTGGCGCGGTCGAGGGTGTTGCCCTTGACCGTGAAGCGGGAGAGCCGGTTGACGTCCTCGGTGGCGGCCGCGGGGGCGTAGTAGAGGTAGATCCAGTGGTTCTTCATGAAGTCCGGGTCGAGCTCCATGCCGACCAGGCCGTCCTCGCCGCCGGTGTAGACGTCGAGCTTCCCGGCGGTGGTGGTGGCGTGGGTCGCCGGGTCGTAGATGTTGACCTCGCCGCTGCGCTGGACGTAGAAGACCCGTCCGTCCTTGGCGACGTCGAGTTCCATCGGGTCGGCGGTGTTGTCGTCGAGAGCGACCTTCTCGTAGCCGCTCCAGACGGTGCCGCCGCAGTCGCCGGCCTTGTTGCCCGCCGCCCACCTGACGCCACCCATCACATGGGTGCGGAAGGCGGCCTCGCCGTACGAGGCGGTGTCGTGGCCCATGGCGGTCGCCCAGACCCGGCCGCCTTCGGTGTTGCGGCACCAGGAGATCGGGTGGTCGGCGCCCATGGCGGAGCCGCCGGGGTTGTACGTGGTCTCGTCGGCGGTGACCAGGACGTGGACGTCGCCGCGGGGGTTCCGGTCGAAGTTGTACCACTCCTCGGGGCGCTCCCAGCGTTCGGGGAGTCCCGCGGTGGAGGGGTGGACGCGGTCGGCGACCTTGGCGGTGCCCTGGAGGACGCCGGGTGAGTGGGCGGGCATGTGGACGCCGCCGTTGATGGCCTCGTCCCACCAGGGGAAGGTGTCCTCGATGCCCATGTCGAGGGTGTTGTGGATGGCGACGACGCCGCCGCCTCCGCGTACGTAGGCCTGCATCGCCTCGCGCTGGGCGTCGGTGTCCCAGACCATGCCGGAGTTCTGCAGCATGACGACGACGTCGAAGTCCTTGAGCTTCGTGGTGTCGAAGACCGCGGGGTCGGCGGTCTCGACGAGTTCGAAGCCGCCCGCGGCGGCCTCCTCCTTGAACATCTGCACGCCGGCCGGGATGGAGGCGTGCACATAGCCGACGGCGCGGGTGAAGAGCAGGGCACGGAAGGCGGGGGCCTTCCCGGTGGTGGCTGCGGATGCGGGCAGTGCGGTCAGCGCGAGGAGCAGTGCGCCCACCAGCGCGATGAACGTACGCTGCATGTCAAGGACATGACAGCGCAATCGGTGACGGCTCACGAGCGGGTCCTCTCTGCGGGTTGCGGACGGGTGGGGTCAGGGGGCGGTTCTCAGGGCCCGGCGCAGAAAGGCCAGACCGTCGGTCGCGATGCTGTCCTGGGTACCGGCGAGCGGCCGCCACACCGAGGCGGCGACTGCGATGGCGTCGTTGTGCGCGGTGAACGACTCGATGCAGAGCGGGCCCCAGTAGCCGCTCGCGGTGAGCGCGGCGAGGAAGCCGGGCCAGTCGAGACTGTCGGCGCCGGGGGTGCCCCGGTCGTTGGCACACACCTGGACATGGACGATGCTGCCGGCCGCGCGGCGCACGGCGTCGGGCAGCGAGCGCTCCTCGATGTTCTGGTGGTACACGTCGAGCGCGAGGCCGATGGTGGTCCCGGGGAGGCCGGCCAGCGCCTCGAGGGTCTGGTCGACGGTGTTGAGCAGGCACGTCTCGTACCGGTTGAGGGGTTCCACGGCCAGGCGCACCCCGGCCGCGCGGGCGTGCGCGACGACCGGGGCGAGGTTCTCCCGCAACTCCTCGTACGCGGCGGCGCGTTCGGCCCGGTCCATCCGCCAGGTGCGGCCCACCGCCGCGTACATGGGTCCGGCGACGGTGGGGGCGCCGAGGGCCGCGGCGGCATCGACACAGCGGCACAGGTAGTCCTGGGTGACCCGGACGGCCCGCGGATCGGCGCGGACGAGGTCGCGGCCGGGCGGCATGACGGCGATCACCGCGGCGGGGGCGAGCCCCGAGGCGTCGAGGAGCTTGGCGACGGACCCGGGTGCCCAGTCCCGTTCGTTCTCCAGCGGGATCTCGACGCAGTCGAAGCCCCATGCGGACAGCCGGGGCAGGACGTCACCCAGTGTTCCGTACGTCACCGGCGAGTGCCAGATCCACGGATTGGCGCCGAGCGGGTAGGCGGCGGTCACTTCTTGCCTCCCCACTTCTCCGGGAATCCGGGCAGGTTCTCGCAGCCGCACATCGCGTAGTGCAGGGGCGGCATGCCCGGCCTGTAGTACTGGTCGAGGGTGTCCTGGGTGACGGTGGGCTGCGGGAGCTTCCACTCCTTCGGGACCTGTTCGCCCTTGAGGATCCGCAGCGCGGCGATGACCGGGGTGCGCCACTGGAAGGTGGGGTACGAGGGGGCGATGGCGGTGAGCTTCTTCTCCTTCCAGACCTGGAGGAAGTCCTGCTGGTCCTCGCCGGTGATGGGCGGTACGTCCTTGCCGGCGTCCTCGAAGGCCTCGACGGCGGCGACGGAGGTCGCTCCGGAGTCCATCCAGACGCCGTCGATGTCGCCGTTGCGGGTGAGGGCGTCGGTGACGATCGCCTTCGTCTTCGCCGGGTCGCCGTCGGTGAACTTCACGTCGACGACGTCGAGTCCGCTCCGGTCGAACGCGAGCTTCGCCGCCGACCAGCGGGTCTCCAGCACATCGACGCCCGGGGAGATCCGCAGGGCGAGGATCTTCCCCCTGGGCTTGACCTTCCCGACGAGGAAGTCGGCGGCGACCGCACCGTATCCATAGCCGCCGACCGGGTTGATGAAGGTGACGGCGCAGTCGGTCTCGACACCGCGGTCGAAGACGATCACGGGCACCTTTCCGCAGGCCTGCTCGACGGCGGGTGTGAGGGTGGCCGTGGTGTTCGGCGAGACGATCAGGGCGTCGCAGTCCTGGCCGGCGAGTTCCTGGATGTCGGAGATCTGCTTGTCGTCCTTGCCCTGCGCGTCGAGCACGGTGAACTCGGTGATCTCCTTGTGGAGCGCGGCCTCGGCCCGCATGTTCTTCAGGCCGACCTGGCGCCAGGGGTTGAAGACCCCTGCGTTGGAGAAGCAGAGCCGGATCCCGGCGCCGCCCTTCTTCCGGTACTGGGTGGTGTCGACCGGCTCCGGGCGGAGCATCTGCTCCCACGGTTTCCCGGCGGGTCCCTGCGGGGTGACCTCGGCGAGGGCGATCTGGCGCTCGTATTCGGCCCGGTCGAAGAACTTCGACTGCGCGCCGGTTCCCGGCTCGCCCGTGCTGCCGCTCGCTCCGGCGGCGGGTGTGGCGGGCGGTGTGTCGCTCGTGCAGCCGGCCAGCAGCGCAGCGCCCAGCAGTGCGGCGACCGGCGCGAGGACGTGTCCGATCTTTCGCGTACTCATGAGGTTTTCGCTCCCGGGGATTGGGGGCCGCGGCGGCGCAGCCGGGACCAGTCGGCTGCGCCGAGGGCGACGGCGGCGATGACGATGACGCCTTGCACGGTCGATTCCAGGGCTCCGGAGACGCCCTGGAGGTTGAGCAGGGTGAACAGTGCCTGGAGTGAGAACGCCCCGGCCATCGCCGCGACGACGGAGCCCCGGCCACCGCCGAGCACCACGCCGCCCAGCACGACGGCCGTGATCGCCTCGAACTCGTAACCCCGGCCCGCCTGCGCCGAGACCCCGGAGAAGCCGCCGACGAGTACGGCCGCGAGTGCGGCCGCGCCGCCGGAGAGCATGAAGGCGATGGTCCGGGCGCGCGCGACCCGGACCCCGGCCAGGGCCGCGGCGCGTTCGCTGTCGCCGGTGGCGAGGAGTGTGCGGCCGAAGTCGGAACGCATCAGGCGTACGGCCAGGAGCCCCGCGACGACGCAGGCGAGCACGGCCCACGGCAGCCAGCCGAAGGCGGTGCCCCGTCCGAGCCCGCGGAACTCCGGGGGCAGCGCGCCGTGCGGGGAGCCTCCGGTCCAGAAGAAGACGGCGCCTTCGAGGATCAGCATCATGCCGAGCGTGGTGATGAACGACGGCACGCGCAGCAGGGTGGTGATCAGTCCGCTGACGAGACCGGCGAGGGCTCCGGCGAGCAGCAGGGCCGCGGTGACCAGCGGCCAGGGCGCGGCCGGGAACGAACCGTAGAGTTCTGCGGCGACGACCACCCCGGCGGTGACGATCGCTCCGACGGAGAGGTCGAACTCGCCGCAGACGATGACCAGGTACTGGCCGGCCGCGAGGATCACGAGGGGTGCGGCGCGCTTGACGAAGGAGAGGAGGCGGTCGGGTTCGTAGAAGCCCGGGTCGGTGAGGGCGAGTGCGGCCAGGAGCACCGCGAGCAGGAGGTAGACGGGGGTGCCGGTGGTGAGGGCACGCAGGACACGGCGGCCGGCGGGCGCCTGGGCGGCGGTGGTCATGCGGTCCTCCCCTGCGGGGTGCGGCGGCCCCGCGCGTACAGGGCGACGGCCGCGATGATGACGACGCCGCGGACCACGTTCTTGAAGAACGGGTCCACGGACAGCTGGTTGAAGACGCTGTCGAGCACGGCGAGCACGAGGACTCCGCCGAGGGTGCCCGCCACTCCGCCGCGCCCGCCGGCGAGCGCGGTGCCGCCGAGGACGACGGCGGCGATGGATTCCAGGTCGTAGCGGGCCTCCGTGCCCGCCCAGGGGGCCCCGGCGCCGAGCCGTGCGGCGAGGAAGAGGGCCGCGGCGCCGACGCAGAGCGAGCACAGGAGATGTGCGGTGACGACGGTGCGCCGGGTGCGTACACCGGAGAGCCGGGCGGCGTGCTCGTCGCCGCCGGTCGCATACATGTGGTGGCCGAGCCGGGTGCGGCGGGTGATCAGCCACAGGACGGCGGCGAGGGCGAGAAGGAGGAAGAGGGAGACGGGGACCGGTCCGATCCGGTCGTATCCGAGGTGCTGGAAGGAGGCGGGGACCTTGCCGGCCGGGCCGGTGTAGTTGTCCTCGATCCAGCCGCGCAGGATGAAGGCCGCGCCGAGGGTGGCGATGAAGGCGTTGACCTTGAGTCCGGTGACGATCAGCCCGTTGGCCAGACCGACGGCGGCGCACAGGGCGAGGACGGTGACGACCGCGACGAGCACGCCGCCGCTCTCCATCGTCTCCGCGGCGACGAGGGTGCCCAGGCTGATGAGATAGGCGACGGAGAGGTCGAGCGATCCGCTGAGGATGACCACGGACTGGCCGAGGGCCACGAGACCGAGGGCCACACAGTTCTGGAGGATCGTGACCACATTGGTCACGGTCAGGAACTCCCCGCCGCGGGCCGCGACGACGGTCCAGCCGAGCACGGTGACGGCGAGGGCGGCGAGCCAGACCCCGGCCGCGGGGCCGGGGGTACTCGTCCGGGCTGCCCTCGGCGTGCCGGCGCGGAGCCGGGTGCCCGGGTCGGGCCGGAGTGCGGTCATGCTGCTCCCTCCCGTGTGCGGTCGCCGCCGGTGGCGACCCGCATGACGGCTTCCTCCGTGGCACCGGCGGGCAGTTCACCGGCGAGCCGGCCTTCGGACATGACGAGGACGCGGTCGCTCATGCCGATCAGCTCGGGCAGTTCGGAGGAGATGATCAGTACGGCGAGGCCCTCGCGCGCCAGTTCCCGCACGAGGGTGTGGATGGCCGCCTTGGCGCCGACATCGACACCCCGGGTCGGCTCGTCGAAGAGGAGCACCCGTGGGCGGGCGGCGAGCCACTTGGCGATGACGACCTTCTGCTGATTGCCGCCGGACAAGTACTGGACCTGCTGGTCGGCGCCGTGGGCGTGCAGGCGTACGCGTTCCAGCAGGGCGGTCACCTCGCGGCGGACGGCCGGCCTGCCACGTGCGGGGACGGCCCGGGTCACGAGCAGCGCGTTGTCGGTGACCGACTGGTGCAGTGCGAGGCCCTCCCCCTTGCGGTCCTCGCTGACCAGGGCGATCCCGGCCCGGACGGCCTCCCGGGGCCGGGCCGGGCGCAGTTCTTCCCCGCCGACGGTCATGGTGCCCGTGGTGAAGGGGTCGGCGCCGAAGAGGGCGCGGGCGAGGGAGGTCCGGCCGGAGCCCTGGAGGCCGGCGACGCCGACGACCTCGCCGGCCCGCAGGGTCAGATCGATGCCGAAGATCCGGGAGTTGCCGCCGCCGCGCACCGTGAGCCGTATCCCGCCCGGTTCCTGCGGCCCGGCCCTGGGCGGGTAGTAGGCGCCGAGTTCCCGTCCCACCATGGCGCGTACGACCGTGTCGACGTCGGTGTCGCGGGTGGTGAGGGTCGTGACGCGGCGGCCGTCCTTGAGAACGGTGATGCGCCGGGAGAGCTCGAAGACCTCGCGGAGCCGGTGCGAGACGTAGAGGATGCCCAGTCCACGGGCGGTGAGACGACGGACCAGGGCACAGAGCCGCTCGACCTCGTGGTCGGCGAGTGCGGCGGTGGGTTCGTCCATCACCAGGATGCGGACCTCGGATGCGAGGGCCTTGACGATCTCCACGGTCTGCCGGCGTGCGACGGAGAGTTCGTGCACGGGGGTCCTCGGGGTGATGCCGGTCTCGTCGAGTTCGGCGAGGAGTTCGGCGGTCCGCCGCTCCATGGTGCGCCGGTCGACGAGTCCGTACCGGGTCGGTTCGCGGCCGAGGAAGACGTTCTCGGCGACCGTACGGTGCTCCAGGAGCGCGAACTCCTGGTGGATGATGCCGATCCCGGCGGCCTGGGCCTCGGCCGGGTGGCTGAAGGAGTGGGCGGTGCCGTCGATGGTGAGGGTTCCCGCGTCGGGTAAGTGCTCGCCCGCGAGAATCTTCATCAGTGTCGACTTCCCCGCGCCGTTCTCCCCCACCAGGGCATGCACTTCTCCGGCTTCGAGGTCGAGCCCCACCCCGTCGAGCACACGCACCCCGAGAAAGCTCTTGGACACACCCTGCATCGTCAGCATCGAACTGCTCCTCGCTCAGTGGTCTGCAGAGCAGAGTCGTGACAGGCATTGGGAGTGTCAAGGTCTCAAGCACCTTTGTTTTCCGGTGACTTGGCCGCCACTTATGCCGATGAACGAACAGTGGATGCCTTGTGAGCAGCGAAAGTCGTCCCTAGGGTGACTGCCATGTCTTCGCCGTCGGATCGCAATTCCGCTGCCGCATCGCACTCGCCGGGCGAGGTGCTCGCACTGATCGGTTCCGGGGCGGTGACGACCCGGGCCGATATCGCCCGGGTCACCAAAATGGCGCGTTCGACGGTCTCCCAGCGTGTGGACGCCCTGATCGCGCACGGTCTCGTGGACGAGGACGCCGACGGCGGTTCGACCGGCGGCCGACCGCCGCGACGGCTGGCGCTGCGCACCCGTGAGCACGCGGTGGCCGGGGTGGATCTGGGGGCCTCGCACTGCCGGGTGGCTCTGATGGACATCGGCGGGACCACGCTCGCCACGCACGAGCAGCCGCTGTCGATCGGGGACGGACCGGATTCCGTGCTGCGGCACGTGGAGCGCACCGTGCGCGCCCTGCTGGCGGAGACCCACCGGGAGCCGGGGACGCTGCGGTCCATCGGCGTCGGGGTGCCGGGTCCGGTGGAGTTCTCCACCGGCCGTCCCGTCGATCCGCCGATCATGCCGGGCTGGCACCGGTACCCGATCCCGGAGTTCTTCGCCTCCCGGTTCGGGGTGCGGGCGCTCGTCGACAACGATGTGAACGTGATGGCACTGGGCGAGCAGCGGCGCGCCTTCCCGGACTGCCGCTATCTGCTGTACATCAAGGTCGGTACGGGGATCGGCTGCGGGATCGTCGCCGACGGCAAGCTGCACCGGGGCGCGCAGGGGTGTGCGGGCGACATCGGCCACATCCGGGTCGCCGATCTCGACGATCCGTGCCGGTGCGGCAATTCGGGCTGCCTGGAGGCGGTCGCGGGTGGCGCGTCACTGGCGGCGAAGCTGGTCGCCCTGGGGCTGGACGCGGCGTCGGGCAGCGATGTGGTGCGGCTGGTGCGGTCCGGCAACCGGGACGCGGTACGGATGGTGCGGGAGGCCGGACGGGCGGTCGGCGAGGTCCTGGCGGGGCTGGTGAACTTCTTCAACCCGGACACAGTGGTGATGGGCGGCGCGCTGGCCGCCGTACACGACCAGTTGCTCGCGGGGGTACGGGAGGCGGTGTACCGGCGCTCGCACCCGCTGGCCACCCAGCTGCTGCGGATCGAGCCGAGCCGTACGGGTGAGAACGCGGCGGCGGTGGGTGCGGGGATCCTCGCCATCGAGCACGCGCTGTCTCCCGAGCAGGTGAACCGGCTGGTCGGGGGCTGAGCGCGGATGCCCCCGCGCGCACGGACGGTGTGCGCGGGGGCGCCGGCCACGACGGCACTCGGCCGTGCGGTCACGCGGGAGTCATCAGGTCCCACCGGGCCTCGAACAGTACGCACCGGTACTGTGCCCAGCTCCCGTCGGCGACACCCGCGTCCCCGGCGGCCACGCACTCCTGCTGGGTGCCGTACGAGCCGGAGACGTCCCAGCCCTGCGCCCCGGTCTCGGACGCGGCGGCGGCCGAGGCCGTTGCGACGGTGACGACGGCTCCGGCGCCGGTGAGTGCGAGCGCCATGGCAAGGCCCGCGACCGCGGTGGCGGCGTTCTTGATCGGCTTGGGCATGAAGGCCTCCTTCTGGTGGTGCGGACACCCGGCGTGTCCGCCGCTGCGAGGGGTGCGGCGTGGTCTCAGCGCGTGCGCGCGATGTCCACGTCGGACGCCTTCACGAAGGCGATCCGGTGGCCGATCTGGACCGTCACGTACTTCTCCTTGCCCCGGAAGTACGCGTGGTCGAGCGGGTACGAGGAGTCGATCGTCGGCGCGTAGAAGAAGCCGGTCGGCGCCTCGCCGCCGCCGGGGTAGGACTGGCCGGCCTTGATCGTGTACTGGAGCGGCGCGCCCACCCGCTTGTCCGCGAAGTCCGCGGGGTACTCGGACTTCTCCGGGTAGGCGACCCCGTACACCGGCACATCCGTGCGGCCCGCCTTCGGCCTGACGACATAGCCGGAGGTGGGCGTGGTGTTGCGGCTGTGGGCCGGGGTCTGGAACCAGGCCTTCTGGCCGTACCACCAGATCGCCGTCCAGCCGGGGGCGTGGTCCGCGACGACGGCCTGCTGGGTGGCACTGATCTTGCTGCCCCAGTCGGCGGCGCAGTTCGTGCCGGGCGAGCCGTCGGTGTGCAGGCCGGGGTCGGAGAAGAGGGGCGCGTCGGTGGACGGCGCGGTGTGCAGCGGGACGGCGCTGGAGCCCTGGACCGGCAGGTCGACGGCCTTCTCGCAGTCGCGGAACGCCTGCTGGTTCTTCTTGAAGTCCGGGCTGACGGTGATGAGTTCGCTGCTCTTGGAGGCGCTCGGCACCGTGGGCTTGCCGAGCAGCGCCATGAAGCGGTTCCAGTCCCAGTAGGTGCCCGGGTCCCAGTGCATGTTCTTGGTGCCGGACGCGCTGGTGGGCGGCACTCCGTCGTGGCCGATGATGTGCTGGCGGTCGAGCGGTATGTCGTACTTGGCCGCGAGGTAGCGCACCAGCCTGGCGGTCGAGCGGTACATCTCGGGGGTGTACCACTTGGCGCCCTCGACGGCGACGCCCTCCTGCTCGATGCCGATGGAGTGGCTGTTGACGTACCAGTTGCCCGCCTGCCAGGCAACGTCCTTGCCCTTGACCATCTGGGTGACATGGCCGTCGGACGAACGCACCACGTAGTGGGCGGAGGTCTGCTTCAGCGGGTTCTGGAAGATCTTCAGGGTGGTGTCGAAGTCTTCCTCGGTGTCGTGCAGAACAATGAACCTGATCTTGTTGGTGTGCGGCCGGTCCGCGGTGTCGTAGTTCCCGTACGTCTCCTTGTCGGCCGGGTCACCCGTCTGCTGGTAGGCCGCCGGCACCCAGTCGCATGCCAGGCTGCGCGGGCATTCCGGTCGCACCCCGTCCGCGCCGGCCTGCGCCGCGGGACTGAGCAGCGCCATGCTCAGTGCGCCGACACCTGTCAGCGCGAGTGCGAGTCCGGTCCTCTGCTTGGAGGTCATGACAACCCTTCCTGGAGCCGTGCGTGATGGAGCCGTGCGTGATCCGATCCCACTGTTCCGCTGTGCGCGCACACTCTCCGACCTGAGATGACAGCACGTCAAGGGATCAGCGGAGGTCACGGTTCGAGCCAGTGGACCAGACCACTGGCAGGGTGTCTGACCTGCGAAGGAAAGAATCAACCGGTCTTCCACGACGCCTCGTTGCCGGGGTTCTGCTCAGCGGCCGGGAGCGCACCGGGGCGCGCCGGGACACCTCCCATGAATGAGCTTTTTATGTGACTAATCCTGGATGTGCGTGCCCCGGACGGCCGAAGGGTAGTGCTCGCGCCGACACGATCACGTCCGTGCGACATCCGCGCGGCGATCCAGGAAAGGCCGGACGCACATGGCTCAGCCCTTCGCCTTGCCGGACTTCTACGTTCCGTATCCGGCAAGGCTCAATCCTCATGTCGAGGAGGCCCGAGTGCACACCAAGCAGTGGGCGCGCAGCATAGGGATGGTGGAGGGTTCGGGCATCTGGGAGGAGAAGGACATCGACTCCCACGACTACGCGCTGCTGTGCGCATACACCCACCCCGACTGCTCGGCCGAGGCGCTCTCCCTGGTCACCGACTGGTACGTGTGGGTCTTCTTCTTCGACGACCACTTCCTGGAGCTCTTCAAGCGCAACCCCGACCGTGCGGGCGCCAAGCGGTATCTGGACCGGCTGCCGGCGTTCATGCCGATGGACCGCGGGGCCGCGATGCCGGAGCCGACGAACCCGGTCGAGGCGGGGCTGGCCGATCTGTGGACGCGTACGGTGCCGAGCATGTCCGACGCCTGGCGGGCCAGGTTCGCCGTGTCGACGGAGAACCTGCTCAACGAGTCGATGTGGGAGCTCTCCAACATCAACGAGGGGCGTATCGCCAACCCCGTCGAGTACATCGAGATGCGCCGCAAGGTGGGCGGCGCCCCGTGGTCGGCGGGTCTCGTGGAGTACGCGGCGGACGCCGAGGTCCCCGAGGCGGTGGCCGACGAGCGTGCGCTGCGGGTGCTGCGGGACGCCTTCTCCGACGGTGTGCATCTGCGCAACGACCTGTTCTCGTACCAGCGCGAGGTCGAGGACGAGGGCGAGAACAGCAACGGAGTGCTGGTGCTGGAGCACTTCCTCGGCTGCAGCACCCAGGAGGCCGCCGACGCGGTGAACGACCTGCTGACGTCCCGGCTGCAGCAGTTCGAGAACACCGCGCTCACCGAACTCGGGCCGCTCTGCGCGGAGAAGGGGCTCGACCCCGCCCAGGCGGCGGCGGTTCTCGCGTACGTCAAGGGCTTGCAGGACTGGCAGTCCGGCGGCCACGAGTGGCACATGCGCTCCAGCCGCTACATGAACGACGGCGCGGTCGAAGCGGCCACGACCGGCTTCGGCATGGCCGCGGCCTCGATCCGCTTCACCTCGCGCTCGGAGGCGGCCCGGCTGCGCAGCCACACCCATGTGCCGTACCGGCGGGTCGGCCCGTCGCTGCTGCCCGACATCGAGCTGCCCTTCGGCACGACGCTCAGCCCGCATCTGGACGGGGCCCGGGCGCGGATCGTGGACTGGTCGCGCCGGATGGGCATTCTGGAGGCGCAGCCGGGGGTGCCCGGTTCACACATCTGGGACGAGGAACGGCTCCTCGCGACCGATCTGCCGCTGTGCGCGGCGGGCCTGCACCCGGACGCGACACCGGAGGAGCTGGACCTCTCCTCGCAGTGGCTGACCTGGGGGACGTACGGTGACGACTGGTTCCCGGTGGTGCACGGCCGGGCCCGCGACCTGACGGGGGCCAAGCTCGCCAACGAGCGGCTGTCGCTGTTCATGCCACTGGACGGGTCCGGGACGCCCGAACCGGTCAACGCCCTGGAGCGCGGGCTCGCCGATCTCTGGGCACGGACCTCGGCACCGATGGACGCGAGCGGGCGCGGCGCGTTCCGCAAGGCGGTCGAGGACATGACCGCGAGCTGGGTGTGGGAGCTGGCCAACCAGGTGCAGAACCGTATCCCCGACCCGGTGGACTACGTCGAGATGCGGCGCATGACCTTCGGCTCCGATCTGACGATGAGCCTGTGCCGACTCGGTCATGGCAAGAAGGTTCCGCCGGAGATCTACCGCAGCGGGCCACTGCGCTCCCTGGAGAACGCGGCGGCGGACTACGCCTGCCTGCTCAACGATCTGTTCTCCTACCAGAAGGAGATCGAGTTCGAGGGCGAGGTGCACAACGGAGTCCTGGTCGTGCAGAACTTCTTCGGGGTGGACTATCCGACCGGGGTGGCGATCGTGTATGACCTGATGAAGTCGCGGCTGAGGCAGTTCATGCATGTCGCCGAGCAGGAACTGCCGGTGCTCTACGACGACTTCGGGCTGGACGCGGAGGCGAGAGAGGTCCTGGCCGGGTACGTGCAGGAGCTCAGGCACTGGCTCGCGGGCATCCTGATCTGGCACCGGGACTGCCGGCGCTACCGCGAGCAGGACCTGGTGCGCGGCACCGGAACCCCGTGGCACATCAGCGGTCCCACGGGGCTCGGTGTCTCGGCGGCGCGGGTGACCGCGCTGTTCGCTCAGCCCTCGGCGGTCAGCGTGTAGCGGCCCCCGGCACGCGCCTTGAACACCTTCTCGCCACTCGCGAACAGCGAGCTGCGGACGGTCACTTCGCGGCTGCGGCTCGCCGTGATCACCACACGGCGGGCCTGCCCGGCGGCCCATTCGATGTCGACGGTGAAGCCTCCCCGGGCACGCAGTCCGCGCACCGATCCGTCCGGCCAGCCCGACGGGAGGGCGGGGAGGATGTCGACGGTGCCGTGCTGGCTCTGCAGCAGCATCTCGGCGATGCCGGAGGTGGCGCCGAAGTTCCCGTCGATCTGGAAGGGCGGGTGGGTGTCCCAGAGGTTGGGCAGGGTGGAGTTCTTCAGCTGTTCGGCGAGCATCCGGTGGGCGTGGTCTCCGTCGCGCAGCCGCGCCCAGAAGTTGATCTTCCACGCCTTGGACCAGCCGGTACCGCCGTCGCCGCGTGCGCGGAGGGAGACCTTGGCCGCCTCGGCCCACTCACTGCCGGGTTCGATCTGCCGCCCGGGGTGCAGGGCGAAGAGGTGCGAGACA
The DNA here is from genome assembly GCF_040652135.1 of Streptomyces sp. NPDC048295. Taxonomy (NCBI): domain Bacteria; kingdom Bacillati; phylum Actinomycetota; class Actinomycetes; order Kitasatosporales; family Streptomycetaceae; genus Streptomyces; species Streptomyces sp. NPDC048295. The sequence goes on along the minus strand of NZ_JBEZLL010000002.1, from coordinate 115,639 downwards.
TGGCGGTGGTCGTCGGCCGGGTCGTCGCGATCGGTCTTCCACTCCTGGAGCTGGCCCCAGGAGCCGATCCGCAGCCCGGGGTCGAGCCGGTCGAGGGCGTTCTCCAGCCGGCTGCGGAAGGCGGGTGCGTCACCGAGGGTGCGGGCGGCCTCCAGGGTGTTGGTGAGGAGGTCGTGCACGATCTGCTGGGACATCGCCGCCCCGGCGGTGAAGTCGCCGTGCTCCGGAGAGTAACTGGGGGTGACGACGAGCAGTCCGTCGCGCGGGTCCGTGCGCAGATTGGCCAGCCAGAACTCGGCCGCCTCCTTCATCGCCGGGTAGGCGGTGGAGCGCAGGTAGTCGGTGGAGCCGCCGAACCGGTAGTGCTCGTACATCTGCTGGGTGAGCCAGCCGGCGGCCTCCGGGAACCAGAAGGCGGTGGACCAGTCGTGGACGCCGGTGAAGCCGTACGGGTTGGTCTCGTTGTGCACCACCCAGCCGGCGGTCCCGAACATCTCCTTCGCCGTTCTGCGGCCGGGGGCGCGCATCGCTTCGATGTACCGGTCGTACGGTGCGGTGGTCTCGGCGAGGTTGGTGACCTCCGCGAGCCAGTAGTTCATCTGCAGATTGATGTTGCTGTGGTAGTCGGCGGACCAGGGCGGGGTGGTGGAGTTGTTCCACACGCCCTGGAGGTTGGCGGGCAGCGAGCCGGCCCGCGAGGAGGCGATCAGCAGATAGCGGCCGTACTGGAAGAACAGCGCCTCCAGCGCCCGGTCGGCGGGGCTCGTACCGCCCGTGTAGGCGGCGAGCAGCCGGTCGGTGGGCAGGTCGGGCAGTTCCTGGCCGATGTCGAGGACGACCCGGTCGAAGAGGGCGCGGTGGTCGCGTACGTGGGTGTCGCGGACCTTCTCGTAGGAGCTCCGGGCGGCGGCGTCCACCGCGGCGGTGACCGCGGAGTGCGGGTCGTCGCCGCGGTAGGAGGGGTGGCTGTCGGCATAGTCGGTGCCCGCGGCGAGGGCGAACCAGGCACTGTCGGCGCCGGTGACGGTGAGTGTGCCGCCCGCGCCAGCGGTGACGGTGCCGCCGCTGGTCAGGACGCGGATCTGGGCCTCGAAACGCAGTCCGTTGTCCTTCAGCGCGCCGCGCACGGTGAGCCGGTCCCGGTCGGCGGTGACGGTGCAGTCGCTGCGGGGTGAGGTGTAGCGCAGGGTGAAGGACACCTGCCCGGGGCGGTCGGCGCCGAGACGGCCGGCGATGACCCGGCCCGGGTGGGAGACGAAGAACTCCCTTGTGTGGCCGACTCCTTGATGGGTGTAGGCCACGGAGGCGAGGGCGCTGCGCAGATCGAGGGTACGGCGGTAGGAGCTGTCGGGGGCCGCCGGTGCGTTCGGCAGGTCCAGCCGCAGGTCGCCGAAGACCTGGTAGGCGCCGTAGCCGCGCCGGGCCTGCCCGAGTTCGGCGGCGACGGCGTCCGGACCGAGCACACCCTCGTTGTCGAGCCGTTGCTGTACACCGGCGAGGGCGCCGGGTCTGGGTGTGGTCCAGTTCCCGAAGTCGTAGCCCTGGACGGAGCCGGGACCGCCGGTCCACAGCGTCTTCTCGTTGAAGGTGAGCTGTTCGGAGGCGAGCGTCCCGTACACGCTCGCGCCGAGGGCACCGCCACCGATCGGCAGCGACTCGCGTTCCCAGTTCGCGGCAGGCGCGTCGTACCGGAGGGTCGGTTCCGCTCGTTTCTTCGCATAGGCAGCACTCCCCGATTCATCGGAGGTGCTGACCGCCGCCGCCGTTTCGGAGAGGGCGGGAATTCCCAGCGCCAGAGCACCGGTTGCGCCGATCGCTGTCTTCACTGTGGTGCGTCGCGTGATCCCGGATGTCATGCGGCCGACCGTAGAGGTCCGACGACTGGCCCGACAAGGAGCATGACAAAGCGGCCTCTTGGACGGAGGCCGCGAGCACTTGGACAGATGGTGGGGGCAGAGGCCCACAGCCGCCCGGAAGGCGCGGACGGCCGACGGGAGGGAGTCTCAGCCCTGCTGGAACAGCTCGGCGGGCAGGGGCTTGAGCAGGGTGTACAGATCGTCGGTGATCGGCCGGTCCCAGCTGGCGATGGTGACGAGCACACCGTCGCTGCGGTCGAACTGGACGCAGGAGATCCGGCTCTCGGAGAGCTTGACCCGGCGGACGATCAGCAGGTTGTCGCCCTGCATCACGGGCATGTCCTCGGTCCCGGTGACCTCGACCGGCTCGTCGTTCTCCAGCGCGAGCAGCAGCTGGGCGACCTCGAACGGAACCTGTCCCTCCTCGGTCTCGCGGGCGGGCGAGCCCTCCGGGAGGTTGCCGATGATCATCGCGGGGCCACGGCCGCCGAACAGGTCGTAGCGGAGGAAGACACCCTGACAGCTTCCGTCGGGCGCGGGCAGCAGACCGGCGCCGAGGTTTCCGGGCCAGTCCCCCGGGTCCATGGCCAGGACGTCGAAGTCGGGGCCCGCGGGTGTGGCGGCGCTACGGCGGCGGAGGAAGGACATGCAGCCATGTTACGTGTCCGGGCTCACGTTGCAGAGCCGGGTCCGCGCAGGCCAACGCGCCGCCGGGTGTCCCGGGCCGGACCGTCCGGTCCCGGACCGGACGCGGGCGGGGCCCGCGGCGGTCCGGGACGGCCCGGTGTCAGCGGGTGGGGGGCTCGGCGCCGACCAGCCACATGGAGAAGAACTGCGCCCCGCCCCCGTAGGCGTGGCCGAGTGCCTTCCGGGCCCCGGGTACCTGGTGCTCGCCCGCCTGCCCCCGGACCTGCAACGCGGCCTCGGCGAAGCGGATCATGCCGGAGGCGCCGATCGGATTGGTGGAGAGCACTCCGCCCGAGGGATTCACGGGGAGATCCCCGTCGAGTTCGGTGACGCCGGACTCGGTGAGTTTCCAGCCCTCGCCCTCGTCGGCGAAGCCGAGGTTCTCCAGCCACATCGGTTCGTACCAGGAGAACGGCACGTACATCTCCACGGCGTCGATCTCGCGTCGCGGGTCGCTGATGCCGGCCTGCCGGTACACATCGGCGGCACAGTCGCGGCCCGCCCGCGGCGAGACGAAGTCCTTCCCGGCGAAGAGCGTCGGCTCGCTGCGCATCGCGCCGCCGTGCACCCAGGCGGCCGGGTGCGGAGAACGGGCCGCCCCGGCACGGTCGGTGAGGATCATCGCGCAGGCCCCGTCGGAGGACGGGCAGGTCTCCGAGTAGCGGATCGGGTCCCAGAGCATGGGCGCCGAGCGGACCTTCTCCAGGGTGATGTCCGGGTCGTGGATGTGCGCGTACGGATTCTTGAGCGCGTTGCGGCGGTCCTTGTACGCGACGAGGGAGCCGACCGTGTCGGGCGCGCCGGTACGGCGCATGTACGCCCGCACGTGCGGGGCGAAGAAGCCGCCCGCTCCGGCCAGCAGCGGCTGCTGGAACGGGATGGGCAGCGAGAGCCCCCACATGGCGTTGGACTCGGACTGTTTCTCGAAGGCGAGCGTGAGGACGGTGCGGTGCACCCGCGCGGAGACCAGGTTGGCCGCGACCAGCGCGGTGGAGCCGCCGACGGAGCCCGCGGTGTGCACCCGGAGCATCGGTTTGCCGACCGCGCCGAGGGCGTCGGCGAGATAGAGCTCCGGCATCATCAGGCCCTCGAAGAAGTCGGGTGCCTTGCCGATGACGACGGCGTCGATGTCCGCCCAGGTCAGGGCCGCGTCCTCCAGTGCGCGGACGGCGGCCTCGCGGACAAGTCCGGCGATGGAGACGTCCCGGCGCGCGGACACGTGCTTCGTCTGGCCGATGCCGACGACGGCCACGGGCTCCTCAGGCATGAGCGCTCTCCCCTTCGAGGACGGCGACCAGGTTCTGCTGCAGGCAGGGCCCGGAGGTGGCGTGGGCGAGCGCCCGGTCGGACTCGCCGCGGTGGATGCGGGCTGCGGCCTCGCCGAGGCGGATCAGCCCGGCGGCCATGACGGGGTTGGCGGCCAGCGCGCCGCCGGACGGGTTGACGTTCACACGGTCGTCGAGTCCGAGCGCCTTGCGCAGCACCACCTCCTGGGAGGTGAACGGGGCATGCAACTCGGCGGTGTCCACCGGCCGTTCGAAGACTCCGGCGCGGGTCGCGGCGAGCCGGGTGGACGGTGAATCGGTCAGCTCCCGCACCCCGAGGCCATGGGCCTCGACGCGGTGGTCGATGCCGCGGATCCAGGCAGGGCGGGGGCACAGGGCCCGTGCGGTGTCACCGGCGGCGAGGATCACTGCGGCCGCCCCGTCACCGATCGGCGGGCAGTCGCCGGTGCGCAGCGGTTGCACGATGTACTCGCCGGCCGGGACCGGCCCCTTGAGCTGGGCGTGCGGGTTGTCCGCCGCGGCGGCCCGGCTGCGGCGGGCGATCTCGGCGAGCGCGGCCTCGTCCGTGTCGCCCGCGTCGATCAGTGCGCGGGCCTGGAGGGCGGCGAGCGCGACGGAGTCGGGCCAGAGCGGGGCGGCGTAGTACGGGTCGAGCTGGCGGGTCAGGACGTCGCGCACCTCGCCGGGCGAGGACTTCCCGTAGGAGTAGACGAGCGCGGTGTCCGCCTGGCCGGTCTGGATCTTCACCCAGGCCTCGTACAGCGCCCAGGCTCCGTCCATCTCCACGTGGGACTCCGAGATCGGCGGGTACGCGCCGACGCCGTCGAGCGCCATGGTGAAGGAGAAGGCCCGGCCGGCCAGGTAGTCGCTGGAGCCGGAACAGGTGAAGCCGATGTCGCTGGTCCTGAGCCCGGTCGCGTCGAGGACCCGGTGCAGGACGGGCATCAGCATCTCGACCTCGGAGAGTTCGTCGGTCCGCCGCAGATGGTCCGTCTGCGCGAAGGCGACGATCGCCACGTCTCGCATCTAGAGCAGCTCCTTGTACGCGTCGTAGTCGGCGTCGGGCTCGCCGGTCGGCCGGTAGTGGTCGGGGTGGCGTCCGCCCTCGGTCCAGACGGGTTCGACGCGCAGGCCCATGCGCACCTGGTCGTAGGGAATGCCGCCGATGCGCGCGTGCAGGGCGAGGTCCGCGCCGTCGAGCGCGATGTGCGCGTAGACGTAGGGGACTTCGATGTCCAGGTTCTTCGCCTTGATGTTGACGATGCAGAACGTGGTCACGGTGCCGCGCGGGCCGGCCTCGACCTGTTCGGCGGTGGCGACCCCGCAGGTGGGGCAGGCGCCGCGGGGCGGTACGTACACCTTGCGGCAGGAGGGGCAGCGCTCGCCGACGATGCGCCGGCGGGAGAGCGCGTCGAGGTACGCGCTCTGGGCGCGACCGGGGGTGTACCGGTAGTCGAGCCTGGTGGGGGTGACGATGCCGGTGACGGGGTCGGTGAACCGACCGTCGTGCGGGGCCGGTTGTCCCGTCTCCTCACCCTCGTACGGTTCGAAGCAGGCGATGTCCGTGATCGCTCCGGTGCGCTCGGCGGCCCAGCGGATCCGGACCCGCATGCCGGTGCGTACGGCTTCGGGGCCGGGTGCGGCGAGGGCGTGCAGCAGCGCGGTGTCGGCGCCGTCGAGCCGGACGAGGACCCAGGCGAAGGGGGTGTCCAGGGGCTGGCCGCGGCGCGGGGCGGGGTTCCAGGCCCAGGTGGTGACGGTGCCGGTGGCCCCGACCTCGGTCAGTTCGCTGATCTCCTCCGCGGTGACGGGGTCGTACTCGACCGGCGGGACGAGGATCTTTCCCCCGGCGGTGCGGACGCCGAGGACGGTGCGTTCACGCAGTCCGGTGAGGAAGGCGCTCTGGACGGGTCCGAGGGAGCGGGTGAAGGGGAATTCGACCACCAGCGGGGCGCTGAGGGCTTCGGGCACGGTTGCCTCCTCGGCTCAGGCACGCCGGTAGACGGGCGGGCGCTGCTCGGCGAAGGCGCGGGCGCCTTCCTTGGCGTCGTCGGTCGCGAAGACCGGCCAGCCGCGTTTCAGCTCGGCGGCCAGTCCCTCGGTCTCGGTCATCTCGGCCGTCTCGTACACGGATGCCTTGACGGCCTCGACGGCGAGCGGCCCGCAGGCGTTGATCCGCTCGGCGACGGCGAGGGCCTCCTCCAGGGCGGTGCCGTCGGGGACGACCCTGCCGATCAGTCCGATGCCGGCGGCCTCCGCGGCGCTGTACGCGCGTCCGGTGAGGAGCATTTCGAGTGCGTGTGTCCGGGCGATCTGGCGCGGCAGCCGGACCGTCGAGCCGCCGATGGGGAAGAGCCCGCGCCGCACCTCGAAGAGCCCGAAGGTGGCCCCTGTCCCGGCGATCCGGATGTCGGTGCCCTGGAGGATCTCCGTGCCGCCCGCGACACAGTGGCCCTCCACGGCGGCGATGACCGGTTTGCGGGGGCGGTGGTGGCGCAGCATCGCCTTCCAGTGCAGATCGGGGTCGGCGGTCATCCGGTCCCGGTACTGCTCGCCCTCCATCCCCTTGCCCGCCAGCGCCTTGAGGTCCATTCCGGCGCAGAAGCAGCCGCCCGCTCCGGTCAGCACGACCGAGCGGATCGTGTCGTCCTCGTCCGCCGCCAGCCAGCCGTCGTACAGCCCGACCAGCATCGGCAGCGACAGGGCGTTCTTCGCCTCCGGTCTGTTCAGGGTGAGCACCAGTGTGGCGCCCTCGCGCCGCACGGCGAGGTGTTCCGTACCAGCCATTGTCCGCCTCCCATCCAAAGACCTAGAACAGGTTGCAGTAGGCGGTGCCCCAGTTCAATAGTTTTCTGACAGCCAGTCAGATTTCCTTGGCGGCACCCCTTCCCAGTTGCGCCTCCCGGCGCTCTAATGACCGCCGAGCCAGTCAGCTTCCGGCGTCAGGAGGAACGGTGGAGTACAACCTTGCCGACCTGTTCGAGTCGGTCGTCGACGCGGTCCCGGAACGCGAGGCGCTCGTCCACCTCGACCATCCCGGCACGGGTGCGGAGCGCCGGCTGACGTACGCGGAGCTGGACGCGGCGGCCAATCGCCTCGCCCACCACCTGATCGAGGCGGGCATCGCCCCCGGCGAGCACCTGGGACTGCACCTCTACAACGGGGTCGAGTACCTCCAGACCGTGCTGGCCTGCCTCAAGGCCAGGATCGTCCCGGTCAATGTGAACTACCGCTACGTGGAAGAGGAGTTGATCTACCTCTACCGCGACGCGGATCTGGCCGCGCTGGTCTTCGACGCCGAGTTCGACGAGCGGGTCGCGGCCGCCGCACCGAAGGCCCCGGGCCTGCGTCATCTGGTGCGGGTGGGCGCGCCGGAGGCGGGGGTCCGGGGCCCCGAGGCCGTCGCGTTCACCGACGCCGAGGCGGCCGGGAGCCCGGAGCGCGGCTTCCCGCCGAGGTCGGCCGACGACCAGTTCATCATCTACACCGGCGGCACCACCGGAATGCCCAAGGGTGTGATGTGGCGCCAGGAGGATCTCTTCTTCTCCGGCCTGGGCGGCGGCGCGCCGACCGGTGAGCCGGTGAAGAGCCCGCAGGAACTGGCCGAACGGGTCGCCGCGGGCGGTGACGGGATCACCTTCTTCCCCACTCCCCCGCTGATGCACGGCACCTCGACGCTCACCGCCTTCATCGGCTTCAACTTCGGACAGCGGGTCGTGGTCCACCGCAAGTTCGTGCCCCAGGAAGTGCTCCGTACGATCGAGAAGGAGAAGGTCACCAGTGTGTCGCTGGTGGGCGACGCGATGCTGCGACCGCTGATCGACGCACTGAAGGGCCCGTTGAAGGGCACCGACTGCTCGTCGCTGTTCTCCGTGTCCAGCTCGGGCGCGATCATGTCGGACTCGGTGCGCGCGGAGTTCCAGGAACTGGTGCCGACGGTGATGCTGCTCAACAACTTCGGCTCGTCGGAGTCCGGTTTCAACGGCACGGCGACGGCCGACTCGGGCCCGGAGAAGGGATTCCGGCTCCGGGTCAACTCCCGTACCGCGGTGGTCGATCCGGCGACGTACGAGCCGGTCGCACCCGGGGAGCCGGGGCGGATCGCCCAGCGCGGGCATGTGCCGCTCGGCTACTACAACGACCCCGGCAAGACCGCGGAGACCTTCTTCCGCCGCGGCGACGAGCGGTGGGTCCTGCTCGGCGACATGGCGACGGTCGACGAGGACGGCATCGTCACAGTCCTCGGCCGCGGCTCGCAGTGCATCAACACCGGGGGCGAGAAGGTCTACCCCGAGGAGGTCGAGCAGGCCCTTAAGGCCCATCCGGACGTGTACGACGTACTGGTCGCCGCGGTACCCGACGACCGGTGGGGCAACCGTGTCGCGGCGGTCGTACAGCTGCGCGAGGGAGCGTCCGAACCCACGCTCGACGACCTCCAGGCCCACTGCCGGACCCGGCTGGCGGGCTACAAGATCCCGCGCCGGCTGGTGATCACCCGCCGGATCCAGCGCTCGCCGAGCGGCAAGGCCGACTACCGGTGGGCCCGCTCGGTCGTCGCACCCCGGCGCGAACCCGGGGAATGAGGGCCGGGCGTCCGTGCGGCCGGACCGGCCACCGGGCGGCGGATCACGCGTAAGCCATTCGGGCACGCTCCGAACCCATCCGCTCACCCTATGTGGCAACCGGGGGAGATCGACCATAGCTTCGGCTCATGAGGAAACGAAACATCAGGATCCTTGTCCCCGTCGCGGTCCTCTCGGCCGCGGGATGCGGCATGTCCATCCCCTCCGCCTCGGCCACGGACTCGCACGAGGTCCGTCCGGGCGAGTCGATCCAGAAGGCGGTGGACGCCGCCCGGCCGGGTGACACCGTCGTCCTGCTGCCCGGCACGTACCGGGAGAGCGTGCTGGTCACCAAGCCCGACCTGACCCTGCGCGGCTCCGGCAGCGGGACCGTGCTGCGGCCGGCCGAGCCGGGCACGAAGGCCGCCGACGCCTGCGCCAAGACCGGCAGCGGGATCTGCGTCCTGGGCAAGTCGGGCGGGACCGTGGACGGTGTGCGCATCGACTCGCTGACCGTCTCCGGCTTCAAGAAGAACGGTGTCTGGGCCTCCTGGACCGACCGGATGACCGTCCGGCGGGTGACCGCCGAACACAACGGCGTCTGGGGCATCGCCCAGGAGCACTCCACCCGCGGTGCGTTCATCGGCAACACCGCCCGCGCCAACGGCGACGCGGGCATCTTCGTCGCGAACACCGTGGACAAGGAGGGCGGTGCGACCGACACCCGGGGCACCGAGCTCCGGGACAACACACTCACCGACAACCGGATCGGCTTCACCGCCAGGCGGGTACGCAACCTGTCGGTCCACGACAACCGTCTCACCGGCAACTGCACCGGTGTGTTCGTCGTGGGCGACGAGGGCAAGCCGCAGGCCGGAGCGATGACGATCGAGTCCAACGAGATCACCGGCAACAACAAGTTCTGCTCCGCGACCGAACGGCTGTCGGCCCTCCAGGGCTCCGGCGTGGTGCTCACCGGCGCCGCGGACACCGTGGTGCGCGCCAACACGATCCGCGACAACTCCGGCGCCGCCCCGATGTCCGGCGGTGTCGTCCTGTTCAAGAGCTTCGTGGGCACCAAGAACACCGGCAACACCATCAGCGGCAATGTCGTGCTCAACAACAAGCCGGCCGACCTCGCCAATGGGGACACCGGTAAGGGCAACACGTTCACCGACAACGTCTGCGCCAAATCCGCACCGGCCGGTATGTGCTGACCGGTGCACCCCCGCACGAGGAGAAGCGAAACAGCATGACCACTGTGAGCCCCACCCCCACCCCCACACCCGTACACGCCGCCCTCCCGCACCCCGTCACTCCCCCGCAGCCGGCCATGCAGCTGCGTGAGCTCGTCTTCGGCGCGGCCAGGGCCGCCGCCGTGCGCGCCGCCGCCCGCCTGGGCGTCGCCGACGCGCTGGGCGAGACGCCCGCCACGGCGCAGGAGCTCGCGGCACTGGTGAAGGCCGAGCCGGTGCCGCTGCGGCGGCTGCTGCGCGCCCTGTCCTGCTACGGGATCTTCGCCGAGACCCCGGAGGGGCATTTCGCCCACACGGAGATGTCGCGCCTGCTGCGCGAGGACGACCCCAACAGCCTGCGCTACATCTCGCTGTGGTGCACCGAGCCCTGGACCTGGGACGTCTGGCCGCACCTCGACGACGCGGTGCGCACCGGCGAGAGCGTCTTCGCGGACGTGCACGGCAAGGGATTCTTCGACTACCTCCACCAGGACGCCCACGAGTCCGCGCAGATCTTCAACCGCGCGATGACCACCTCCAGCATGCAGTCCGCGCTGGACGTCGCCGAACTCCTCGACCTCTCCGGAGTGACCTCGGTCGCCGACATCGGCGGCGGCCAGGGCCACGTACTGGCGAGCCTGCTGGAGAAGGACCCGGCGCTCCACGGCACCCTGATGGACCTGCCGGGCGTGGTGGCGCGGGCGGACGCCCGGCTGCGGGACGAGGGCGCGCTCGTCGGCCGGACCCGGATCATCGCCGGGGACTGCCGCGAGGCCATCCCCGTCCAGGCCGACCTGTACGTCATCAAGAACATCCTGGAGTGGGACGACGACAGCACCCGCCGGACGCTGCGCAACGTCGTCGCGGCGGCCCGCCCGGGAGCCAGGGTCGTCGTCATCGAGAACCTCGTCGACGACACCCCCTCGATGCGGTTCACCACCGCGATGGACCTGCTGCTGCTCCTCAACGTCGGCGGCGCCAAGCACACCAGGGAGAGCCTGGTCACCCGGATCTCGGACGCCGGGCTGCTGCTCGGTGACGTCGTCCCGGTCAACGCCTACCTCCACGCCTTCGAGTGCGTGGTCCCCGGCTGATCACCGCTCCCCGGCACGACGTCAGATCGCCCCGGGTCCGGCCGAAAGGCCGGACCCGGGGCGATCGCCGGTCTCAGGCGGGAGTGCCGCGCTCCCACCGGTAGAACTCGTGGGCCATGGCGTCCTTGGGGCTGCGCCAGGTCTGCGGGTCGTACGCGCTCACATAGGCGGTGAGCTTCTCGCTGATGTCCTTGAACTCCGGGTGCGCGGTCACCTTCGCGATCTCGGGGCCGGGCGGGTTCTCCGACTCGATCAGGTGCAGATACACGTCGCCGAACTGGAAGAGCTTGCGCCTGGTGACGCCGACGAGGTGCGGCAGTTCCCCGCTGTCGGAGGCCGCGAACAGGTCGGCGATGTCCGGCGCCGACCCCGGGGCCATCCGGGCGACGATCAGAGCGTGATGCATCGGGAGATGCCTTTCTGGTTCCCGGTCCGGCACCCGGCCCGCAGGCCGGGTGCCGGACCGTGGGCGGTTGGCGGGTCAGTTGGCCCCGACCGAGGCGGTGCGGCGCTCCCGGGCCCGCTGCTCGATCTTGTCCCGGATCAACTCCATCTGGACCTTGGAGTTGCGGTTGATGTTGTCGGTCATCCAGGCGTCGTCGACGGGTGCGTCGGGACGCATCGCGAAGTCCTGGGTCCAGTGCATCTTGGTGCCGCCGGGGACCTCCGAGTACTCCCAGCGGATGTTCATGTGCTGGAAGGGACCGGGCTCGACCCTGCGGGCCCGGACGGTGCGCCCGGCGCGGTCCACGGTCCGCTCGGAGACCCAGCTCCACACCTTGTCGTTCTCGTCGGGGTGCATCGTCAGGCGGAAGGTGGTGCTGTCGCCGTCCCTCTCGATGATCTCGACCGCGGCGTACTCGCTGAACAGCCGCGGCCAGTTCTCCAGATCGTTCGTCACGTCCCAGACCAGGTCCAGGGGGGCGGCGATGGTGATCTCGTTCTCGGTGTGTCCGGGCACGTCAGGCTCCTGTCATGAGGCTGTTGTTGACGAGGTCGAGGAATTCCTGGGGGGTCCTGCAACGGTCGGCGTCGGCCGGCAGCGCCCGGCCGTGCCGGTTCTCCAGCACACCCACGATGCCGAGGAGGCCCAGCGAGTCGAGGCCGTACTCGTCGAAGGCCGAACCGGGGCGCTGCTCCATGTCGCGCGGGTCGACGGTGACTCCGGCGCCCTTCTTCATCAGGACGGCGAGTTCCGTGTAGGTCAGTCGGTCGGTCATGGGGATTTCTCCTTCTCACGTTCGGGGGTCGGTGGAGCACCGCAGCACCATCGCCGCGTTCGAGCCCATGAGCCCTCGGCTGAGCACCAGCGCCGTGCGCAGTTCGGCGGGGCGGGCGCTGCCGGTGACCACGTCGAGGTCGTGGCACACCTCGAAGACGTTCGGGGTCGGGGGTATGAGCGCGTTCTCCATGGAGAGCACCGCGGCGGCCGCGTCCAGCACCGGTGCACCGCAGTAGGCGCGCCCGATACCGGTCTTGGGCGCCGTCACCGGGACGCGCTTGCCGTGCGCGCCGAGGGCATCGGCGATCGCCAGCGCCTCCGCGCGGTCGGCCGCGGGTACGCCGAGGGCGTCCGCGAAGACGACATCGATCTCGTCCGGTGCGCAGTCGGCCTCCCGCAGCGCGCCGATGATCGCCTGGGCGAGGCCCTCCCGGGACTCCTCCCACCTGGCCGCCCCGGTGAACGTGGCGGCGTGCCCGGCGACTTCGGCCCGGACCTTGGCGCCGCGCCGGCGCGCCGACTGCTCCTCCTCGACCACCAGCATGGCGCCGCCCTCGGCCGGCACGAAGCCGCAGGCCTCCGAGGTGAACGGCCGGTAGGCGCGGGTGGGGTCCTCGACGGTGCTCAGGTCCGCGTACCCGAGCTGGCAGACGACCGAGTAGGGCGCCAGCGGGGCCTCGGCGGCACCGACCACCACCGCTTCCGTGCCGCCGCGGATGGAACGGGCGGCGTGTGCCAGTGCGTCCAGGCCGCCGGCCTCGTCGCTGGCCACGACCGCGCACGGCCCCTTGAAGCCGCCGCGGATGGAGATCTGGCCGGTGCTGGCGGCGTAGAACCAGGCGATGGACTGGTACGGACCCACATAGGTGGAGCCCTGTCCCCAGAGCCGCTGGAGTTCGCGCTGGCCGAATTCGCCGCCGCCGGAACCGGCGGCGGTCACCACGCCGACGTCGAAGGGTGAGTTCTCGTAGTCGGCGCGGCCGAGCCGGGCGTCGTCGAGCGCGATGTCCGCGGCGGCCATCGCGAAGTGCGTGAACTTGTCGGTCTGGACGAGGAAACGCTCCTCGATCAGCTCGACCGCCTCGAATCCCCGCACCTCTCCCGCGACCCGCAGCGGCAGTTGCTCGCAGCCCTCGCGGGTGACCCGGTCGAGGACGCTCATTCCTTCGTGCGTCCGCTTCCAGAAGGCCTCGGTGTTGTTGCCGTTGGGGGCGACCACACCGATGCCGGTGACGACGGTGCGCCGGGCTTTGCGGGTTCTCATGGTGTCCTCCCACCTGTACGGGTCAGGGCCACCGCGGACTGGAAGCCGCCGAAGCCGCTGCCCACCGAGAGGACGCTGCGCAGCTTCAGGGGACGAGCGGTGCGCGGGACGTAGTCGAGGTCGCATTCGGGGTCGGGGCTCTCGTAGTTCGCCGTCGGCGGCACCGTCTGGTGCTCCAGGGCAAGTACGCAGGCCGCGATTTCTATCGCGCCGATCGCCCCCAGCGAGTGGCCGACCATGGACTTGATCGAACTCATCGGGATGTCGAAGGCGTGCGCGCCCAGTGCCCGCTTCACGGCGGCCGTCTCGTGCCGGTCGTTCTGCTTGGTGCCGGAGCCGTGCGCGTTGACGTAGTCGATCTGCGAGCCGTCCATGCGTGCATGGCCCAGCGCCCGGTTGATCGCCTCGGCCATCTCCAGGCCCTCGGGGGTCAGCCCGGTCATGTGGTAGGCGTTGCCGAAGGTGGCGTAGCCCGCGATCTCGCAGTACACGGTGGCACCGCGGGCACGGGCGTGCTCCAGCTCCTCCAGGACGAGGACCGCTCCGCCCTCGCCCATGACGAAGCCGTCGCGGCGTGCGTCGAAGGGCCGCGAGGCGTGCTCGGCATCGTCGTTGTTCGGCGAAGTGGCCTTGATCGCGTCGAAGCAGGCCACGGTGATCGGGGTGATCGGCGAGTCGGACGCCCCGGCGACGCAGACGTCGACGCGGCCCTCCTCGATGGACTGGAAGGCGTACCCGATCGCGTCGAGGCCGGAGGTGCAGCCCGTGGAGACGGTCTGCACCGGGCCGTGCGCGCCGACCTGCTCGGCCACCGCCGAGGCGAGGGAGCTGGGTGAGAAGGCCCGCTCCAGGTGGGGGCCGGCCGAGCGGTGGTCGACGTCCCAGCGGGCACCGCTCTCGCTGACGGCGACGTAGTCGTGCTCCAGCCGGGTGGTGCCGCCGACCGCGGTGCCCAGCGACACCCCGACCCGCCAGGGGTCCACCTTCTCCGGGTCGAGACCGGCGTCGCCGAGGGCCTCCCTGGCGGCCACCATCGCGAACTGGATGTAACGGTCCGAGCGTTCGACGGTGCCGGCGTCCAGCCCGTGGGCCGCCGGGTCGAAGTCGCACTCGGCGGCGATCCGGGAGCGGAAGCCGGTCGGGTCGAAGAGCGTGATGCCCCTGGTCGCGGTGCGTCCGTTCGCGAGGAGGTCCCAGAAGGCCGGTACGCCGATGCCGCCGGGGGCGACGACGCCGACTCCGGTGACCGCCACCCGGCGTGTCATGAGGCGGCCTCCGTTCGTTCCGGGGGCGCGACGCGGCCGGCGGATTCGGTGTGCTCGGTGTCGACGTGGCCGAGTTCCGGACGCGGGGCGAGCGGGCCGAGGTGGAAGACCATGCGTGCCTCGACGTCGCCCACGTTGCGGAATCGGTGGCGTACATGGGGAGGGATCAGCAGGCCCTGGTCGGGCCGCATCCGGTGCGGTTCGCCGTCCAGGTCCACTTCCAGCAGACCGTTCACGACGTACACGAACTCCTCGGAGTACGGGTGGTAGTGCTCGCCGATGCGGTCACCGGGCTGAACGATCGCCAGCCCCATGAAGCCGCTGGTGGCTCCCACCGCCGTCGGCGTGAGCATGGCGCGAAGATCCCCTCCGCGCCTGCGGTTGGGCTGCGTCTCGCTGAGATCCACGATGCGTGGCCGGTGCATGGTCATGACTGTTTTCCTCCTGGCGCATTGCGCGTTGTGTTGACGGGTTGAGCGAGAACCCCCCAGGGTGCGGATGCGCGGTTCAGGACTCCATGGCCCGCCGATCCGTGATCAGGGTCATCTCGGACTGCTTGAGGAAGCTCGGGACGCCCTGTTCGTCCATGGGTACGGCGTTGCTGCCGCCGTCGAGGAGACGCCCGAGTCTGGCCACCTTTCCGGGGCCGTCGATGCCCACCGCCTGGGCGGGCTGCGCGTCGATCGGTTCGACCGCTTCGAGGAGGCGGACGACGACGTCGTCGCGCTGGAAGATGGTGCTGCTGTCGATGATGCTCGCCGGGTCGTCGGCCGCTTCCTCGTCGTGCTCGGCCAGGAGCCGGGCGAGAGCCATGCCGCAGCCCTCCTTGGCCTGGTAGAAGAGGGCGTGCCTGCGGATGTCCTCCGCCTTGTGCCGGCCAGCCGTCACGTGGTGGACGGTCGGGAGCGCCGCCCGGGTGAAGAACATCCGGGCGGAGTCCGGGTCGCTGAGGTCCCGGTCCTGCTCCAGGTACGGGTTGATGGCCTCTTCGACGGCCCTGACCTCGGGCTGCCGGGCCACGTGGCGCAGGGCGGCGAGCAGGTCGCCCTCGACCTCGACGGCCCGCACGACGCGGTTCCCGTGCATGAAGAGCGAGGTACGGCGCAGTCGGGTGTCCTCGTCGACCCGTGCGTTCGGGGAGTCGTAGTCGGCCAGGATCTTCGCCACGATGTCCTCGGTGCCGGGCTTGACGGTGAAGGTGAGCGCGTGGCGCACCACCCCGTCGCCCAGGCGCGGGGACGCCTGGAGGCGCCCCTTGGGCGTCTCGGGCGTCATCTCGAAGCCCTTCCCGGTCTCCCGCAGGACGCTGAAGCGCAGCGAGCGGGTGTCGCGCACGCAGTTGTGCAGCGGCTGGACCGTCGCGACGTGCTCCTCGCTGTTCACCCAGGCGAGGAACGGTGGTGCGCTGTCCCACTCGCTGGTGATGAGCCATTGGGATGGATTCTCGATCGACTGGCACAGCTGGTCGCTGATGTGTCCGGGAACGGACGCGACCTGGTTGCGCAGGTGCTCGTACGCCTCCAGGAACTCCTTCTGGGCCCCGTCGTAGAGGTCCAGCAGCAGCACGACGCGCAGCCGGGAACCGTCGAAGGCGGACTGGGAGATCCGTTCCGAGAGGGTGGTGGTCATCTTTCGATCTCCTTCGAGACGGTTTCGTGGGCCGAGCCGGGTGGCATGCCCTCAACCGTCGGTTGGCGAGTGGATTCGGAGCGGGGACTCTCCCGGCGGATGCGAACGGTCCGCCCCCGAGGCCGCGGGCATCGTCTCCGTGACCGATCGTGAAACGCTGGTCCGGGTGGCGCGAGATTTATGAACCGTTCAGGTGAGCAGCCGTCCGAACCGCTCTCACCAGGGCATTGAACAATGCATCCGAACGGCGTCCGAGCTGGAGCAACTGATGAACGAGAACGTCGACATTCGCGTACCGGTCCTCATCGTGGGCGGCTCCCTGGTGGGCCTGTCCGCCTCGGTCTTCCTCGGTCGGCTCGGGATCGAGCACCTGCTGGTCGAGAAGCACCGGGCCACCTCGACACACCCGCGCGGCCGCGGCAACAACGTCCGCACGATGGAGGTGTTCCGCACGGCGGGTGCCGAGGAGGGCATCCGGCGGGCGGCCTCGGTCCTCGCCGACAATCACGGGATCCTGCAAGCCGGTTCGCTCACCGGGGACGACCAGGAGTGGCTGTTCAGGGAGATCGACCCGGGTGGTGGGATCGCCCGGTTCAGTCCGACCGGCTGGTGCCTGTGCAGCCAGAACGACCTGGAGCCGGTGCTGCTGAAGCAGGCCCGGGAGCAGGGCGGTGACCTGCGGTTCTCCACCGAGATGCAGAGCTTCGACCAGGACTCGTCAGGGGTGGACGCTGCGCTGAAGAACCGGGAGACCGGCGAGCACATCAGCGTGCGCGCGGACTACCTCATCGCGGCCGACGGGCCGCGCAGCCCCATCCGCGAACAGCTGCGCATCGACCGGACGGGGCCCGGCGACCTCTTCCACAACGTCAGCATCACCTTCCGTTCCCGGAAGCTCGCCGATGTGCTGGGCGACCGGCGCTTCATCGTCTGCTACCTCACCAACCCCGCTGCTGACGGTGCCCTGTTGCCGGTCGACAACAAGAAGGACTGGGTGTTCCACGCGCCGTGGCAGCCCCAACTCGGCGAAACACTTGAGGACTTCACCGACGAGCGGTGTGCCGAGCACATCCGTACGGCGGTCGGCGCACCGGGTATCGACATCGAGATCACCGGAAAGGCGCCGTGGCACGCCGCGGAGCGGGTCGCCGAGCGGTACTCCTCCGGCCGGGTCTTCCTCGCCGGCGACTCGGCCCACGAGATGTCCCCCACCGGGGCGTTCGGCTCCAACACCGGCATCCAGGACGCGCACAACCTGGCCTGGAAGCTGGCCGCCGTACTGAAGGGCGAGGCGGGTCCGGGGCTGCTGGACACGTATGCGGCGGAGCGGCTTCCGGTGGCGCGGGCCACGAGCGCACGGGCTTCGGCGCGCTCCGGCGAGCACAGCCACCCGGGGTACTCCGCGCCGCCCGGCGTGGGCGGCGGGAAGCGGGGCGGCATGCTCAGTGTGGCGCTGGGCTACCGCTATGTCCGCGGTGCGGTGCTGGGCACCGACCCCGAGCAGCCGGTGGTGCCGCAAGGGGTGCAGTTGAACGGTGAACCAGGCAGCCGTGCACCGCATCTGTGGGTCCATCAGGACGGCGAGCGCAAGTCCACACTGGATCTGTACGAGCAGACGATGGTACTGCTCACGGACGGTGAGGACGTGGTGTGGCGCCGGGCGGCGGCCCGGGTCGCCGACCGGCTCCCGGTCCGGCTCCAGGCGTACGGCATCGGCCCGGGTGCCGATCTGGAGCCGGAGAACGGCGCGGACTGGACCGCGCTCCACGGGACGACATCCGAGGGTGCCGTCCTGGTGCGCCCCGACGGTTTCGTGGCCTGGCGGTCGACGGGCCCCGTGGCGGATGCCGAGAGCGCCCTCCACGAAGCCCTGACCACCCTGCTTCACCGTTCCTGACGGACATTCAGGACAGGCCGAACTTCCTTATTTCTGCGAGGAATTCGTCCGGCCGATCGGTGTGGACGAGGTGTCCGGCCTCGATGGTGACGAACCGGCCGCCGGGTATCCGCCCCGCCAGCCAGACCAGTCTCTCCTGGGCGATCTGACTGGTGGGGCCGCCGCCGATGACGAGGGTCGGGGCGGTGATCCCACCGAGGCGTTCCCGCCAGGCGGGGTCCGGTCCGTTCAGCTGGGCATCGGTCGACGGCACCACCGGCCAGTCGAAGTCCAGTTCCTCGTCGGGCCGTCGGGCGGGGGCGCGCGGCGGATCGAGCGGGAACGGCGGCGGCACCTCCTCCAGGACGAGCCGGCCGATCAGCCCGGGTTCCCGCTCGGCGAGCAGATAGGCGGCAGCAGCTCCCATCGAGTGCCCGATCACGGTGGCTCCCGCCAGGTTGCGGGCCTCCAGGAAGGCGTGCAGATCGTCCCGGAACAGCTCGAAGGAGTAGCGGCCGGGCCAGTCGCTGAGCCCGTGGCCACGGAAGTCGAAGGCGTACACCCGGTGTTCGGCCGCGAGGTGCTCGGCGATCGCGGTCCAGGTCCGGCTGTCGCCGCAGCGGCCGTGGGCGAGAACGACGGGCGGGGCCGACGGGTCCCCCCACACCCGGTGGGCCAGCCGGATGCCACCGGCCTGCACACTGAGCACGTCCGGGTCGAGGAAGGCCTGAACGGTACGGACGAAGGCGCCCGGGCCGTCCAGCCACGGGAAGTGCGCGGCACCGCGCTGCACGACGAACTCGGCGTTCGGGAAGAGCGCCACCAGTTCGGCGGCGCGGTCCGGGGTCGGCCCCCCGTCGTACTCCCCCGCGAGGACGAGCACCGGTGCGGTGAACGCCGCCAGCGCCGCGACGGTGGCGGCCGGGTCGAAGGCACCGTTCTCGTAATAGAAGCCGGCGGCAGCGGAGTTGGTCTGCCCGGGCCCGGCGGCGGCATGGGCGCGGGCGGCCTCGTCCCAGCGCCCGTAGACGAGCGGCGCGACAGCGGCCCGGACCTCGTCCGAGGCGCCACCCGCCAGAAAGTCGTCCAGGGCGGCCCGTGCGGCCGGGTACCACGGTTCGTCGCGCCGGAGTTCGCTCGCCTCGTACCAGTCCTGTTCGGTGACCTCGATGCCGACCGCCAGGGTGCCGGGGGTGACGAGGGTGAGCGTGCGCAGCCGTTCCGGGTACCGCGCGGCGTAGAGCGCGGCCAGATTCCCCGCGGCGGAGTGGGCGAGCAGGTCCACCCGGTCCTCGCCGAGGTGTTCGCGCAGTGCCTCGATGTCGTCGACCAGCCGGTCGCAGCGGTAGGCCGCCGGGTCGTCCGGCACCGCGGAGTCCCCGGCGCCGCGCGGATCCGGCACCACGAGCCGGCGGTGGGCGCTGAGCCCGCCGAGGTCCCCCATGTACGCCCCGGCCCGTATCGGGCCGCCGGGCAGACAGATCAGCGGTGCGCCCTCCCCCAGAAGGCGGTAGGCGAGTTCGGTCCCGTCGTATGCGTGGAAGATCGGCATGCCTGCCATCCAAACAGGGCCCCATGGGCGGCGCACCCA
Organism: Streptomyces sp. NPDC048295; assembly: GCF_040652135.1. Taxonomy (NCBI): domain Bacteria; kingdom Bacillati; phylum Actinomycetota; class Actinomycetes; order Kitasatosporales; family Streptomycetaceae; genus Streptomyces; species Streptomyces sp. NPDC048295. Next base: position 96,072 of record NZ_JBEZLL010000002.1, on the reverse strand, counting down.
TGTTCGGTATGAGCGAATCCGCGATACGGATGAGCTGCGTCACCCCTCTTGCCAGGTGGCGGCCCGTCCTGAATTACTACTCCCGAAAGATCGACCGAATGATCGGTCGCCTGCTCGGAAGAGGGAGATCCGGATGACGTTTCTGCTGGACGAGGCGGAGCGACTGGGCCGGGACGAGCTGGCAGCGCTCCAGTTGGAGCGGCTGCGGGCCACGCTGCACCACGCGTACGAGAACGTCGGCCACTACCGGGCCGCGTTCGACCGGGCCGGGCTGCGTCCGGACGACTGCCGTACGCTCGCCGATCTCGCCCGATTCCCCTTCACGACCAAGGCCGACCTGCGGGACAACTACCCCTTCGGCATGTTCGCCGTCCCCGAGGAGCGCGTACGCCGGATCCACGCGTCCAGCGGGACGACGGGCCGGCCGACCGTCGTGTGCTACACCCAGCGGGACCTGGACACCTGGGCCGACGTGGTCGCCCGCTCCATCCGGGCCGCCGGCGGACGGCCCGGGCAGAAGGTCCATGTGGCGTACGGGTACGGGCTGTTCACCGGCGGGCTCGGCGCACACTACGGAGCGGAGCGGCTCGGCTGCACGGTCATCCCCGCCTCGGGAGGCATGACCGCCCGCCAGGTCCAGCTGATCCAGGACTTCCGCCCCGAGATCATCATGGTGACCCCGTCGTACATGCTGACCCTCCTCGACGAGTTCGAACGGCAGGGCGTCGATCCGCGCACGACCTCGCTGAAGGTCGGGATCTTCGGCGCCGAGCCGTGGACGGAGGAGATGCGGCGCGAGATCGAGGAGCGGTTCGCGATCGACGCGGTCGACATCTACGGCCTCTCGGAGGTGATGGGGCCCGGGGTGGCGCAGGAGTGCGTCGAGACGAAGGACGGACTGCACATCTGGGAGGACCACTTCTATCCCGAGGTCGTCGACCCGTTCACCGGCGAGGTGCTGCCGGAGGGCGCGGAGGGCGAGCTGGTCTTCACCTCGCTCACCAAGGAGGCCATGCCGGTGATCCGCTACCGGACCCGGGACCTGACCCGGCTGCTGCCGGGCACGGCCCGGGTGTTCCGGCGGATGGAGAAGGTGACCGGGCGCAGCGACGATCTGGTGATCCTGCGCGGCGTCAATCTCTTCCCGACGCAGATCGAGGAGATCGTGCTGCGCACACCGGGCGTGGCGCCGCACTTCCAGTTGCGGCTGACCCGCGAGGGCCGTCTCGACGCGCTGACGGTGCGGGCGGAGGCGCGGCCGGGAGCCACCCCGGAGCAGCGGGCGGCGGCCGCGGCGTCGATCACGGCGGCCGTCAAGGACGGGATCGGTGTGTCGGTCGCGGTCGACATCGTCGATCCGGAGACGCTGGAGCGGTCGGTCGGCAAGTTCAAGCGGATCGTGGACGAGCGCGGCGGGAACTAGGGCCCCTGCCGGGCGGCCCGGTTGCCCGGGCCGCCCAGCTCCCGGGCCGGTGTCCGCGCCGGTTTCACCGGCCGCTGTGCACGATCTGGATCAGGTTGCCGCACGTGTCGTCCAGGACCGCGGTGGTGACGGGACCCATCTCCAGCGGCTCCTGGGTGAAGCGCACCCCGAGCCCGCTCAGCCGCTCGAACTCCGCGGGTACGTCGTCCACCGCGAAGGAGGTGGCCGGGATGCCGTCCTCGACCAGCGCCGTCTTGTACGGCTGCACCGCGGGATGGCCGGAGGGTTCGAGCAGCAGTTCCGTGCCGTCGGGGTCCTCCGGCGAGACGACGGTCAGCCACCGGGCCTCGCCCAGCGGGACATCGTGCTTCTTCACGAAGCCCAGCACCTCGGTGTAGAAGCGCAGGGCCTTGTCCTGGTCGTCCACGAAGACGCTGGACAGGTGGATCCTCATGGGGTGTTCTCCGGTGCGTCGGGCCTGAGCCACCGGGTCACGATGCGCTCAAGGGGTTCGGTGTCGAGGTCGTGGAACTTGTAACGGCCCTGGCGTCGCGAAAGGACCAGGCCCGCGGATTCCAGTACGGCCAGGTGCTGGCTGATCGCCTGGCGGGACAGCCCCAGACCGTGCTTGGTGACCAGCCGGGTGCAGATCTCGAACAGCGTCTGGCCGTCCCGTTCCACCAGTTCGTCCAGGATGAGCCGACGGGTGGGGTCGGCCAGCGCCTTGAAGACATCCTCCGCCATGACCTCACCATAGGCAAGTCAGGACTTGCCTATCAACCCGTTCGGAGCGAGGCCCGTGCCGGCGGACCGCAGACGGCCGGTCACGCGAACCGGTCGCGCAGCTCCCGCTTGAGGATCTTCCCGCTGGCGTTGCGCGGCAGTTCGTCCACGAAGAGGACCCGTTTGGGGGCTTTGAAGTGAGCCAGCCGCCCGCGGGCGTGATCGACGAGTTCGGCCGCCGTCGCCTCGCCGCTCAGCACGACGACGGCGGTGACCGCCTCGATCCAGCGCTCGTCCGGCAGTCCGATCACCGCGGCCTCGGCAACGGCGGGGTGGGTGTAGAGGGCGTCCTCGACCTGCCGGGATGCGACGAGCACGCCGCCGGAGTTGATGACGTCCTTCACCCGGTCGACGACGGTGAAGAACCCCTCGGCGTCCCGGACCGCGAGGTCTCCGGAGTGGAACCAGCCGTCGCGGAAGGCCTCCGCCGTCTCCTCGGGCTTGTCCCAGTAGCCCTCGCACAACTGGGGTGACCGGTAGACCACTTCGCCGGCCGTGCCGTCGGGGACCTCCTCACCGTCCTCGTCGACCACCCTGGCCTCGACGAAGAGGACGGGCCTGCCGCAGGAGTCCATCCGGCCCTCGTGCTCGTCCGGGCCGAGGACGGTGGCGAGCGGACCGATCTCGCTCTGCCCGAAGCAGTTGTAGAAGGCGAGCGCGGGCAGCCGTTCGCGCAGCCGTTCCAGTACCGGCACGGGCATGATCGACGCGCCGTAGAACGCCTTGCGCAGGCCGCCGAGTTCGCGGGTGGCGAAGCCGGGGTGCCGGGAGAGGCCGATCCAGACGGTCGGCGGGGCGAAGACGCTGTCGGCCTGCCCCGCCTCCACGAGGTCGAAGATCCGGTCGGCGTCGGGCGCGTCGAGGATGGTGTTCTGCGCCCCGACCGCGAGGTAGGGCAGCAGGAAGACATGCATCTGCGCGGAGTGGTAGAGCGGCAGCGAGTGGACGGGCCGGTCGGTGGCCCGCAGACCGAGCGCCGTGATCGCGCTGACGTACTCGTGCACCAGCGCGCCGTGGGTCATCATCGCGCCCTTGGGCAGCGCGGTGGTGCCCGAGGTGTAGAGCAGCTGGGCGAGGTCTCCCGCGGCCGGTTCGTGTTCCGGGACGAAGGGGCGCGGGTCGTCGGTGGCCGCCAGGAGCGAGTCCGGTGCGTCGCGCAGCGGGCGTACGGGGAACGCGGCCGGAATCCGGCCGGCGAGGTCCGGGTCGGCGAGGACGAGGGCGCTGCCGGACTGTTCCAGGATGTACGTGAGGTCCGCACCCGTGAGGTTCTGGTTGACCGGCACATGGACCAGGCCCGCGCGGGCACAGCCCAAGTAGCCGATGAGGTACGCGTCGGAGTTGTGCGCGTAGCAGGCGACCCGGTCGCCGGGGCGCAGTCCGTGCTCGCCGGTGAGGGCGGCTGCGGCGGTGGTGACGGCCGCGTCGAGCTCCGCGTACGTCCATGACCTGTCCGCGTACCGCAGAGCGGTGTGCTCCGGGGCGCGCCGGGCGCTGCGCGCCAGGACTCCGTCGACTGTGCTGCTCCGTACACCTGTCATGGCGTGATCCTGTGCGGCCGGAACCCGGGGGTCAAGGGTCCGGATACCCGTGGGGCTGTTGACAGGGGTGCGCGGGTGCTGGCTGAGTTGCGCGTGGCGACTCGAATCCTCGGGCAACCGCCTTTCGTATCAGCACAGTTGGGAGGACCGTTGCCACTCCGCAACCGTCTGAGACTTCTCGCGATATCCGGCCTCGCGCTGTTCACCGTCGCGGCGTCGCTGCCACCCGCCGCTGCCGACGCCCCGCGCTCCCACCGTCCCTCGGGCGGCGGGCTGTCCGCCACGATCCGGTACACCGAGTACGGCATTCCGCACATCGTGGCGAAGGACTACGCGAGCCTGGGCTTCGGCAACGGCTGGGCCCAGGCCGCCGACCAGGTGTGCACCCTCGCCGACGGCTTCGTTACCCTGCGCGGCGAGCGGTCGCGGTACTTCGGCCCGGACGCGGCCCCGGACGGCTCGCTGTCCTCCGCGACGAAGAACCTCTCCAGCGACCTCTACTTCCGCCGGGTCCGCGAGAGCCGCACCGTGGAGAAGCTGCTGAGGGCGCCCGCGCCGGCGGGGCAGAGCCGTGACGTCAGGGAGCTGGAGCGCGGCTGGGCGGCCGGCTACAACGCCTGGCTGGCGCAGAACCGGATCACCGATCCGTCCTGCCGGGGCGCCGGCTGGGTGCGCCCGGTGACGACACTGGACGTGGTGACGCGCGGCTACGCGCTCTCGGTGCTCGGTGGGCAGGGGCGCGCCATCGACGGCATCACGGCCGCTCAGCCGCCCACCGGCACGGCGGGGGCGCCCGGTGTCCCGTCGCCGGGCGCCGCGGCGGACGCGGCCCGGCGGCTGCTGTCGACGCAGAACGCGGACATGGGCTCCAACGCGGTCGCGTTCCGCGGGGACACCACGGCGAACGGACGGGGCCTGCTGCTGGGCAATCCGCACTACCCTTGGCAGGGCGGGCGGCGGTTCTGGCAGTCCCAGCAGACGATTCCCGGCGAGCTGAACGTGGCGGGCGGTTCGCTGCTCGGCGCACCGGTCGTCTCGATCGGGCACAACGCGGACATCGCGTGGAGCCACACCGTCGCCACCGGTGTCCCGCTCAACCTCCACCAGCTCGCCCTCGACCCGGCGGACCCGACCGTCTACCTGGTGGACGGAGAGCCCGAGCGGATGACGAAACGTACGGTGTCGGTCGCGGTGAAGGGCGGCGCCCCCGTGACCCGCACCCAGTGGTCGACCCGGTACGGGCCGGTCGTCACCTCGCTCGGTGACGGGCTGCCACTGCCCTGGACGGCGACGACCGCGTACGCGCTCAATGACCCCAACGCCGCGAATCTTCGTTTCTCGGACGCCGGCCTCGGCCTCGGCCGGGCGCGCAGCACCGCGGACATCCAGGCCGCGCTGCGCCGTACCCAGGGGCTGCCGTGGGTGAACACCATCGCCGCCGACTCGTCGGGGCATTCGTTCTTCTCGCAGTCGCAGGTGCTGCCGAGGATCACGGACGAGCTCGCGGCACGGTGCTCCACGCCGCTGGGCAGGGCAACGTACCCGTCGTCGGGGCTGGCGGTCCTGGACGGTTCGAGGAGCGACTGCGCCATCGGTTCGGACCCGGACGCCGTGCAGCCGGGCATCTTCGGGCCGGGCCGGATGCCCACCGTGAAGGACGCCCCGTACGTGGAGAACTCCAACGACAGTGCCTGGCTGACGAACGCGGCCGCGCCACTGACCGGGTACGAGCGGGTGTTCGGCACGGTCGGCACGCCCCGCTCGATGCGGACCCGGGGCGCGATCGAGGACGTCTCCGCGATGGTGGCGAAGGGCCGGCTGACCGTGGCCGATCTCCAGGGCCAGCAGTTCGCCAACCGGGCGCCGGCCGGTGATCTGGCCGCCGCGGACCTGGCGGCGGCCTGCTCGGCGCTGCCCGGCGGCCGTGCGGCCGGCAGCGACGGCAGGCCGGTCGACGTGTCGGCGGCGTGCGAGGTGCTGCGGCGCTGGGACCGGAAGGTCGACACCGGCAGCCGGGGTGCGCTGCTCTTCGACCGGTTCTGGCGCAGGGCGACGGCCGCGGTCCCGCAGACCGAGCTGTGGAAGGTGCCCTTCTCCCCCGCCGATCCGGTCGCCACGCCGAACACGCCGAACACCTCGGCACCCGGCGTCGCCAGGGCTCTCGCCGACACGGTGGCCGAACTGCGGGCTGCCGGGATCGCGCTGGACGCCCCGCTGGGCCGGCACCAGTGGGTGGAGCGGAACGGGAAGCGCATCCCGATCGGCGGCGGTACGGAGTCGCTCGGCATCTGGAACAAGACGGAGCCGGTGTGGGACGCGGCGGCCGGCGGCTACCGGGAGGTGTCGGCCGGGTCCAGCTACATCCAGGCGGTCGGCTGGGACGGCAGCGGGTGCCCGGTGGCGCGCACCCTGCTCACGTACTCCCAGTCCTCCGACCCGGGCTCGGCGCACTACAGCGACCAGACCGAGCTGTACTCGGGTGAGCGGTGGGTGACGTCCCGGTTCTGCGAGAAGGACATCCTGCGCTCGCCCGCGCTGCGGGTCGTGCGGGTCCACGAGCGCCGGTAGCTCCCGGCCCGCGATCGGTCCCTGTCCGCCCGGCGGGCGGTCAGGGACTGATCGCGAGGAAGACGAACGCGGCGAAGATCGACAGATGGACGCCGCCCTGGAGCAGGGTGGCCCGTCCCGGTACGACGGTCAGCGCGCCGACCACCACGGTGAGTGCGAGCAGCACCATATGGGTGGCGCCCAGGCCGAGATGGAGCGGTCCGTCGAGCCAGACCGAGGCGAGGGCGATGGCCGGGATGGTCAGGCCGATGCTCGCCATGGCCGAGCCGAGTGCGAGGTTGAGACTGGTCTGGACGCGTTCGCGGCGGGCGGCCCGCACGGCCGCCAGGGTCTCCGGCAGCAGCACCAGCAGCGCGATGACGACACCGACCACCGCCTGGGGCATCCCGGCCGCCTCGACCCCGGACTCGATGGTCGGCGATACGGACTTGGCGTCGCCGACGACCGCGACGAGGGCGATCAGCAGCATCACCAGGCTCAGGGCGGTGGCGCCCCGGCCGGGCAGCGGGGCGTGGTGCTCCTCCGGTTTGAGCGCGCCCTCCGGTGTGAGGGGCAGGAAGTACTCGCGGTGCCGCACCGTCTGCACGGCGACGAACAGCCCGTACAGGAAGAGCGAGGCCACGGCGGCGAAGGCCAGCTGGGCGGTGGAGAACTCGGGTCCCGGTTTGCCGACGGTGAAGGTCGGCAGGACCAGGCTGAGGGTGGCGAGCGTGGCGACGGTCGCGAGGGCGGCCCCCGAGCCCTCGGCGTTGAAGACGACGACGCGGCTGCGGACGGCCCCCACGAGCAGGGACAGTCCGACGATGCCGTTGCAGGTGATCATCACGGCCGCGAAGACGGTGTCGCGTGCGAGCGCCGACGTCTTGGGGCCGCCGTCCACCATCAGGGTGACGATGAGGGCCACTTCGATCACGGTGACGGCGACGGCCAGGACGAGCGACCCGAACGGTTCCCCGACCCGGTGGGCGATGACCTCGGCATGGTGGACGGCGGCCAGGACGGCGCCCGCGAGGCAGAGCGCGACCACGGCGACGGCGAGGGACGGCAGCTCCCGTCCCCAGCTGAAGACCAGCGCGAGCGCGGCGACGATCGGCACGACCACCGTCCACCGGGTCGCCAGTGTCCGGACCGTCGCGCGCGCGTTCATGGGCCACACCCTGCCAGAGCGGGAGCGGGGGCGCTCGTCGGGCCGCGGCCCGACGGCGGCTCACACGGCCCGGGTGTGTCCTTCCCAGTACGGGTCGCGCAGCCGCCGCTTGTAGAGCTTGCCGTTGGGGTCGCGGGGCATCACGTCGATGAAGTCGATGCTTCTGGGGCGCTTGTACCCGGCCAGGCGCTGTTCGCAGTGACGCAGGATCGCGGCGGCGAGCTCCTCGCCCGCCTCGTGCCCCTCGGCCGGTTCGACGACCGCCTTGACCTCCTCGCCCCAGTCGGGATGCGGGATGCCGAAGACGGCGACGTCGGCGACCGCGGGGTGGCCGAGGAGGGCACCCTCGATCTCGGCGGGGTAGATGTTGACCCCGCCGGAGATGATCATGTCGATCTTGCGGTCGCGGAGGAAGAGGTAGCCGTCCTCGTCGAGGATGCCGAGGTCGCCGACGGTGAAGAAGTCACCGATGCGGTTCTTCCGCGTCTTGGTCTCGTCCTTGTGGTAGCTGAAGCCGCCGGTGTTCATCTTCAGGTAGACGGTGCCGAGCTCGCCGGGCGGCAGCCGCTTGCCGTCGTCGTCGAAGACGGCCAGTTCGCTGATCGGCCAGGCCCTGCCGACCGTGCCCGGCTTCTTCAGCCAGTCCTCGGCCGTGGCGAAGGCGCCACCGCCCTCGCTGGCCGCGTAGTACTCCTCGACGCACCTCCCCCACCAGTCGATCATGGCGCGCTTCACGTGGTCGGGGCAGGGCGCGGCACCGTGGATGGCGTGCCGCATGGCGGTGACGTCGTAGCGCCGTTTGACCTCGTCGGGAAGGGCGAGGAGACGGTGGAACTGGGTCGGGACCATGTGGGTGTGGGTGCAGCGGTGGGTGTCGATGAGCCGCAGCATCTCCTCGGGCGTCCACCGGTCCATCAGCACCAGTGGGTGTCCGATGTGCAGGGACGCGCCCGCGAACTGCAGAACGGCGGTGTGGTAGAGCGGTGAGCAGACCAGGTGGACGTTGTCGTCGAAGGGTTTGATGCCGAAGATGCCGAGGAATCCGCCGAGGTGGCTCTCCTCGGGGAGCCTTCCGGAGAGTGGTCGGCGGATGCCGCGCGGGCGGCCCGTGGTGCCCGAGGTGTAGTTCATGACCCAGCCCAGGGTGCGGTCGTCCGGGGCGTGTCCGGGCTGCCCTTCGAGCAGGTCGGCGTAAGGGCGGAAGCCGTCGACCGTGCCCACGGCGTAGCGCCGGGCGGCCGGCAGCTCCGCCTCGTCGGCGGCCTCGGTCGCGGCCTGTGCGAACCGCTCGTGGGCGATGAGCACCTTGGCGCCGGAGTCGGAGACGATCCAGGCGATCTCGGGGCCGACGAAGTGGTGGTTGACGGGTACGAGGTAGAGACCTGCCTGGGCGGCAGCGAGATAGGCGGTGAAGAACTCGGCGCCGTTGGGCAGCACGACGGCGAACGCGTCGCCCCTGCGCAGCCCGGCCGCGCGCAGTCCGTGGACGAGGCGGTTGGCGGCGGCGTGCAGGCGGCCCGCGGTCCAGCTCTCGCCGTCGGGTGCGGTCAGGACCGTGCGGTCGGGGTCGGCGGTGGCCTGGGCCCAGAAGCCGTTGGGCGGCCGGTTCATGAGGCGCTCCGTCCGGCGATGTGGTTGATCCGGTCCACGGCACGCTCGAAGCCGCGGGTCAGGTCGTCGAAGACGGCCCGCACGCTGCGTTCGCTGTTCATCCGGCCGACGATCTGGCCGACGGGGGTGCCGAGCAGAGCGCCGGTCTCGTACTTCTGGATGCGGGAGACGGCCTCGGCCACCAGCAGTCCCTGGAGCGGCATGGGCAGTGTGCCGGGTCCGGCCGGGTCGTCCCAGGCGTCGGTCCATTCGGTACGGAGCTGGCGTGCGGGTTTGCCGGTGAGGGCGCGGGAGCGGACGGTGTCGCCGGAGCCTGCGGCGAGGAGTTTGCGGGTCAGCGCGCGCGAGTGGAGGTCGGCCTCCTCGGTGGTCAGCCAGAGGGAGCCGAGCCAGACGCCCTGGGCGCCGAGGGCGAGCCCGGCGGCGATCTGTTCGCCGCTGCCGATGCCGCCGGCGGCGAGGACGGGCAGCGGCCCGACAGCATCGACGACGTCCGGGACCAGGACCATGGAGGCGATCTCGCCGGTGTGGCCGCCCGCCTCGTACCCCTGGGCGACGACGATGTCGATGCCCGCCTCGGCGTGGTGGCGGGCGTGCTTGGCGCTCCCGGCGAGTGCGGCGACGAGTACGCCCCGGTCGTGGGCGCGGCGGACGACGTCGGGGGGCGGCGATCCGAGGGCGTTGGCGAGGAGCCGGATGGGGTAGTCGAAGGCGACGTCGAGCTGGTTGCGGGCGACCTCCTCCATCCAGCCGGTGATGCGCCAGCCGGACGCCTCGCCCTCGGGCAGTCCGGGGACACCGTGCTTGGCGAGGGTGTCCTGGACGAACTGGCGGTGTCCGGCCGGGATCATCGCCTCGACATCGGCCTCGGTCACCCCCTCCACCTTCTTCGCGGGCATGACGACGTCGAGGCCGTAGGGCTTGCCGTCGGTGTGCTCCTGCATCCAGTCGAGGTCGCGCGCGAGGTCGTCGGGGGCGGTGTAGCGGACCGCGCCGAGTACGCCGAATCCGCCGGCCCGGGTGATGGCCGCGGCCACCGCGGGGAACGGCGTGAAGCCGAAGATGGCGTGCTCGACTCCCAGTTTCTTGCTCAGCTCCGTCTCCATGGGCCGCAGGATGCCGCAGCCGGTCCCCCGAGGGAAGAGATTTTCTGATGCAGTGTCAGATTCTTTGTGGCGCAGGGGGCCTCCGTGGCGGCGGGGGTGACAGTAATCTCTGCGGCGGCAGGAAGTTTCATTGTCGGACGAAATTTCGAAAGTAACTTTCGCGCAGCGGGAAGGGGTTCCGGATGACCGAGGACACGGCGGGCAGAGGCATCAGCCGGCGGAGGCTGGGCGGTGGGATGCTGGCCCTGGGCGGGGCACTCGCCCTGGCGCCGATTCCGTTCGCGGAGCGGGCGTCGGCCATGGAGTCGGGGACGGGATCGTCACAGATGCGTACAGGGGCGGTCGGGAGTACCGCGTCGGGACAGGGCCGGCCGACGCTGCGGCGTGGACCGGCCGCCCGTGCCGGGCTGCTCCAGGAACCGCTGGACCAACTGGTCGCCGACGCGGAGAAGTTCCTCTCCGCCTCCCCCAAGCACCCCTGGTACGCGGGGGCGGTGCTGCTCGCCGGGCGCGGCGGCACGGTGGCCCTGCACCGGCCGATCGGCAAGGCCGTGCGCTATGCGGCGTACGACGAGAAGACCGACACCGGAGTGGAGTTCCCGCCCGGCCGGCAGATCGCCATGGCCGAGGACACCGTCTTCGACCTGGCCTCGGTCTCGAAGCTGTTCACCTCGATCCTGGCCGTGCAGCAGATCGAGCGCGGGACGCTGGAGCTGGAGGCGAAGGTCGCCTCGTACCTGCCCGATTTCGCCGGCGGCGGCAAGCAGGACATCACGATCCGTCAACTGCTCACGCACACCTCCGGCTTCCGCGCCTGGATCCCGCTGTACAAGGCGCCGACGCGGGAGGGGAAGCTGCAACTGCTGTGGAACGAGGTGCCGGCCAGCCCGCCCGGCACGGTGTACCTCTACTCCGACCTCAACCTGATCTCGCTCCAGCTGGTCCTGGAGAAGATCACCGGCCGTACGCAGGACGTCCTGCTCCGTGAGGAGATCACCGCTCCGCTCGGAATGCACCGCACCCGGTACAACCCCCCGGCCTCCTGGAAACCGAAGATCGCCGCGACCGAGGACGCCCGGCTGCCCTGGTCCGGACTGGACCGCGGACTGGTCTGGGGCGAGGTGCACGACGAGAACGCGTACAGCCTGGACGGGGTGGCGGGCCACGCCGGCGTCTTCTCCTGCGCCTGGGACCTGGCGATCCTCGCCCGCACGCTGCTCAACGGCGGGGTGTACGGCCGCGCACGGATCCTGTCCGCGGAATCGGTCGATCTGCTGTTCACCGACTTCAACACCGCGTTCCCCGGCGATGCGCACGGCCTCGGCTTCGAGCTCTACCAGCACTGGTACATGGGCGCGATGGCCACACCACGCACCGCCGGCCACACCGGTTTCACCGGCACCAGTCTCGTACTGGACCCGACGACCGACTCGTTCCTGATCGTGCTCGGCAACTCGGTCCACCCGGTCCGCAATTGGCGTTCCGGCAGCGCTCCGCGCGTCGCCGCGGCCAACCGGATGGCGCGCGCCGTCGCGGTCCGCCCCGCGCACGGCCGTACCGCGTGGTTCTCGGGTATGGCGAGCGCCGCATCGGCCACGCTCACGCTGCCCGCGCTGCGCCTGGCCTCCTCGCACGCCCGGCTGAACTCGGCCCTGTGGTGGGACACCGAACCCGGCTCCGACTTCCTCTTCCTGGAGGCGTCGGCGGACGCCGGAGCGACCTGGCAGCCCGTACCGTTCACCACCGTACCGACGGCGGAGAAGCCCCGGACCGGGGCCGAGCCGCATCCCACCGGCGCGGTCTCCGGCTGGTCCGGCCGGGTGTGGCACCGCCTCGACGCGGACCTCGCCGCCTGGCGCGGCACGGAGGTACGGCTGCGGTGGCGGTACACGACGGACCAGCTGTACGTCGGCCGCGGGGTGTACGTGAACGCCGTCCGGGTCGAGGACGGCAACCGTACGGTCTTCGACGAGAGCCGGTCCGGCGACGCCGCACGCATCGAGGCACTGGGCTGGACCGCCTCGGCGGACTGAGCCGCGCCGGGCCGTGCCGGACAATGTCCCGATGACCACATCACCGCAGAACCGGCTGCGCGTCGAGCGCCTGGACGCCGACCGGACGGCGGCCGCCGTGCAGGCCAGGACCGGCGTACGGCTGGAGGTCGAGGGGCCCTGTCCGGGCGGTGCGGTCGGTGCCGCTTACGTACGGTGGCCCGACGGCCGGCGGTCGGTCCTCAAGTGGCGGCCGGGCGCCGGGATCGAGGAGCTGCGAGCGGGTCCGCTGGCGGTGTGCGAGGTGCTGGGTGCCCGCGGGTACCCCTGCCCTGCGACGGAGCTGGCGCTCCAGGTGGACGGTGCGGTGGTACTGGTCCAGGAACTTCTGCCGGGCACACCGGTGGAGTTCCTGGACCACCACGGGCTGGACCGGGCACTCGCCCTCAACGCGTCACAGGCGGAGCTGCTGGCCGAGCACCCTGAGATCCCGTCGATGAACCTGTATCTGCTCGACGACGGCCCCGGCTACTGCCTCCACGAGCCGGTACGTCGGCACAGCCGGCGCAGCGCCGCCCTGGAGCAGCGGATCAGATCCGTGGGCGCCGGTCGTCCCGGCCGGCTCGCCGGGAACGATGTCGTGCACCACGACTTCCACCACGGCAATCTGCTCGCCGTGGACGGCACGGTCACGGGGGTCATCGACTGGGACGGCGCCGGACGGGGAGACCGCCGGTTCGACCTGGTCACCCTGCGCTTCGGGCTGCACGCGACGGGGCAGGCGCCGGATGTCGTGCGTCGGCTCGACGACATCCTGGACGCCCTGCCCGAGGAGATCCTGCGTCCCTGCTGGGCCCATATGAGTCTGCGCATGACCGACTGGGCGATCCGTCACTTCGCCCCGGGCGAGGTCGAGCACTGGCTGGATCTGGCCGAACAGCGCCTTTGACCGCGATCCGGACGGGCGGGACGCTGTAGGTTCCGGTGGTGATCGCCAACTGGAAGAACGACCGGATAGGCAGTGCCCTGCGGGGCGAAAACCCGACCGTCATGCGCCGCCTGGACGCGGGATTCGCCGTGATCGGGGATGTGCAGTTCCTGCCGGGGTACTCGGTGCTCCTGGTCGACGAACCAGGGGTGGAGCGCCTGTCGGAACTCCCGAGGGCCGGACGGCTGGCCTTCCTGTCCGACATGGACCGGCTCGGCGAAGCGGTCGAACGGGCCTGCCGCCGTGCCGACTCCGCGTTCCGCCGGGTGAACCTGGAGATCCTCGGGAACACCGACGGGTTCCTGCACGCACATGTGTGGCCCCGCTACGAGTGGGAACCGGGCGATCTGGTGGGCCTGCCCGTCTGGCTGTACCCCCGTGACCGGTGGAGCGACGGACGCTTCGCACTCGGCCCGCGGCACGACGCGCTGCGAGCGGCGATCACCGGGGAGCTGGACCGGTCCCCGGCCGATGACCGACAGCCCCTCGGCCCCGGCGCCCCGGTCGCGGGAGAGGCGTGAAGACCAGCGTCGAACCCTCCGCGCCCCGCCTGGCGCCCTTACGGGTTCCCGCCTTTCGGCGGTTCGCGCTCGCCAACCTGGTCTCCACGACCGGGTCCGCGATGGCCCCTGTCGCACTGGCCTACGCGGTGATCGGACAGGGCGGCGGCGCGGGTTCGCTCGGGGTCGTGCTGGCGACGAACTCGGTCCCGACGATCGTCTTCACCCTCGTGGGCGGCGTTCTCGCGGACCGGCTCTCGCGCAGCCGGATCCTCTTCCTGGGCAATCTCCTGGCCGCGACCGCTCAGGGTGTGCTCGCGGCGCTGGTGGCCACCCACCACGCGACGACCGCCTCGATCGCCGCGTGCGGTTTCGGCTCGGGGATCGCCGTGGCCTTCACCGCACCGGCCGCGGCGGGCGTCGTGGCGCAGGTCGTCGCGGCGGAGCACCGGCAGCAGGCCAACGCCCTGCTCCGGCTGCCGGCCAACGCCGTCAAGGTGCTCGGTCCCGTCGTCTCAGGGGTGATCGTCGCGATCGGCGGACCGGCGTGGGCGCTGTCGTGGGATGCGCTCAGCTTCCTGGCCGCGGCGCTCCTGCTGCTCGGCCTGCGGCTGAGCGCACCGGTCACGACGAGCAGCGCACTGGCCGATCTGCGCGCCGGCTGGTCCGGCTTCCGGTCCCGCACCTGGCTGTGGACGTACACCGCATCGGGCACGGTGGTGGTCGCCGCGTGGCTGGCCGGATTCCAGCTCCTCGGCCCCGTGGTCGCGGCCGGGCACTACTCGGGGGCGCGGTCCTGGGGGCTGGTCCAGGGCGCGTTCGCGTTCGGGCTGCTGGCGGGGACGGCGGTGTGCCTGCGCTGGAGGCCGTACCGGCTGCTGGCCGTCGCCGTGCTCACCGGCGCCGGGCTCTGTCTGCCCCTGGCTGCACTGGGTCTGGGCCTGGACCTGCCCTGGGTACTGCTCGCCGCCGTGCTCGCGGGCATCGGGCTGGACATCACCATCGTGGCGTGGAACACCGCGCTCCAACTGCATGTGCCGCAGGAGGAACTGGGCCGGATGAGCTCGTTCAACGGTGTCGGGGAGCGGATCGCCATCCCGCTCGGCTACCTCGCCACCGCGCTCGCCGCACATGCCTGGGCCGACCGGACCGTGCTCCTGGTCTGTGCCGGTGCCGTCGTGGTCGCCACGGTCCTCAACCTCTGCGTACGGGACGTGTACCGCGTCAATCGTGTCTGAGCGTGCGGGCGGGTGCCCGAGGACGCACGTACCGGGTGCGCCCTCGGACCGGACCGGACCGAAGCCGGCCGGCCGTCGACGCGGCGGGACGCGCCTTACCGGAGAAGCGGCCTCGGCGGGCCGGTCTCCTGCGCCCGCCGCTCCGGTGGCCGCCGGAGCCGTCATCACCTGGTGCACGTTCGTCGACGGGCAGGTGCCCGTCGCAGCCCACCCCACCGACGCCGCCGCGCCCCGGAAAGCCGCGCGGGCGTCGGGTCGGCCGGGACCCGGGCAGCAGCGTCCTACACCGGGCTGTGCGTCGCCGGTCCCGGGATCGCGGCCCCCGCGCCGGACGGCGCCGGGGCCGTCGACTCCCGGACGACCAGCCTCGGCCGGATGAGCAGGGAACGGCCTGCCGCGGGGGCCGAGTCGATCCGGGCCCGCAACTGCTGGAAGGTCTCCGCGGCCATCTCCGGCAGTGGCTGACGGACCGTGGTGAGCGGCGGCTCGAAGAGGTCGGCGAGGAGGATGTCGTCGAAACCGACCACGGAGACGTCCTCGCCCGCGCTGAGCCCGGCGTCCTTGGCCCCCCGGCAGATCCCGATCGCGCACATGTCGTTGATGGCGACGAACGCGGTGGGCGGGCGCGGGCCGCCCAGGAGCTCCCTGGCGGCGTTGCGCCCCAGCTCGGCCGCGTCCTTGTCACCGAACTCGGTGGCGTCCGCGCCGGGCCAGACGATCGCGTCGGCCGGGTCGAGACCCGCCGACTCCAGGGCGGCCCGGAAGCCGCGCAGCCGCTCGCGGCGGTTGACGCTGTTGACCGAACCGGAGACGAAGGCCAGCCGACGGTGGCCGAGTTCGATCAGGTGGCGGGTGGCGAGTTCGGCGCCCATCGCGTTGTCGACGCTGATGGAGGCCAGCGACGGCGGGTCGCCCGCCTGGGCGGTGCGGTCGAAGGCGACCATCTTCAGCCCACGGCTCAGCAGCGGAGTCACATGGTCCAGCGAGGGCAGCGAGGAGCACAGCACCACCCCGCTCACCCCGTCCGCGAGCAGCTCCTCGCCGTACTTGAGCTCGCGGGCGGCGTCGCGCTCGCTGTTGCAGAGCAGTACGTGATACCCCTCGGCGAGCGCGATGGCCTCCAGCTCGCGGGCGAGCGCCCCCCAGAAGGGGTTGGCGACCGACGGCACGATGAGGCCGATGACCTTGATGCGGCCGGTGCGCAGCATCCGGGCGGCTCGGTTGGGCCGGTAGCTGAGCTGCTCGATCACCTGCTCCACGCGGGCCAGCGTGGCCGCCTGCATACGGTCCGTCCGTCCGTTGAGGACGTTGGAGACCGTGCTCGCGGAGACCCCCGCGGCCTCCGCGACCTGATGGATCGTTACCCCGCTCATGCCACCTCCGGTTCGGAACTCGTCTGACTCTACCAGTGTATCGATTTACTGAACTTCGTTTACCGGTACACCCGTTAACATCCCCGAAAATTCATGTGCATCAGCTGTTGACGTTGCTCTCACGGCGTTCCTAGCATCAGTGCATCGATTTACCAGCACTTCCCAGCCATGGCCGGGACCCCTCGCTGGATCGATCCACAGCCTCCACCTCAAAAGGGGTGTCCCATGCAACTCAACCGACGGTCGCTGCTTGCCGCCATCGGCGCCGGAACCGCTGTCGCCGCGCTGGGCGGCTGCGGTACCGGCACCTCGACGGCCGGCTCCGCCGAAGGCCCCGCCGAGGGCGAGATCACTCTGCTCACCCCGATCTACGAAGGGGCCGACGGCAAGACGCTGTTGGAGAAGGAGATACTCGGCGGCTTCCGGAAGAAGTACCCGGACGTCAAGGTGAACGTGGACTACACCACGTACGCCCAGCTCAACGAGAAGATCACCACCGGTCTCGCGGGCGGTCTGCTCCCCGACGTGCTGATGATGGGTGTGGGCTGGATCCCGCCGTTCGCAGCCAAGAAGGCGATCGCCGAGCTGCCGGAGAAGTTCGCCTCCGCGCACGACTACGAGAAGCGGGTACTGGAGCCGTCCCGGTACGACGGCAAGCTGTACGCGCTGCCGGTCGTCCTCGACACCCGCATCGTCGTCTACCGCAAGGACCACTTCGCCGAGGCGGGGATCAAGAAGACCCCGGCGAACTGGGCCGAGCTGCGCGCCGTGGCCAAGCAGCTCACCAAGGACGGCCGGGTCGGGTTCGACCCGTTCTCCATCGATCTGCGCCAGTGCTGGGAGACCTTCCTCTTCGCCAACGGCGGCCAGCTGTTCAGCGCGGACGGCAAGAAGGTGCTGTTCACCGACGCCCGCGGGGTCGAGGCGCTCCAGTTCTTCAAGGACCTCGTCAAGGACGGCTCCGCCGACTACGCCAAGAAGACGGAGCTCGGCGCTCCGAGCAACGTGCAGACCGGCAAGGCGTCGATGATGATGACGACCAGTGCCCTGTGGAAGCAGGTCGGGGACCAGGCGCCGGACCTGATCAAGGACGACAAGCTCGGGGCGTTCATCCTCGCCAACCGCAGGCCCGCGATGCTCCAGGGCGGCACCCTCGTCACCCAGTCCGCCAGTTCGAAGCATCCCGCGGCGGCCCGCGCGCTCGTCGAGTACCTCGCCTCGCCCGAGTCGATCCTCGGTGCGGCCAGGCAGCGCGGTTCGGTGCCCGGTCTGAAGGACCTCAACGACACCTCGTACGTGAAGGAGAACAAGTTCGTCGATCTCTCCCTGCAGAGCATGGGCGACGCGTGCTCCGAAGGCGGCACCGCCGCCTGGATGGAGATCCGCGAGAAGATCAAGCCCACGCTGGAGCCCGCGATCGTGGGCAACCAGTCGGCGAAGGACGCCATCGCGGAACTCGGCCGGCTAGCCGAAGCCGCGATCGGCCGGATGTAAGGACCCGTCACTGTGGGAGCGACATCCGTATTGAAGGCGCGCCTCGCGCCGCCCTCCGCCCCGGACGGACGCACGGTCGCGAAGAAGCGCACCGGCCGGGTACCGACGGGGCCGGGGCGCCGCAGGCAACGCGCCGGCATGCTGATGGTGGCGCCCGCGCTGCTGCATGCCTCGCTCTGGATCGGCCTGCCGGTCGTCGCATCGGTGGTCCTGGCCTTCACGAAGTACGACGTGCTGACGGCGCCGCAGTTCGTGGGACTGGACAACTTCAGCGAGATGATGAGCGACGCGGTCTTCCGCAAGTCCATCGTCAACACCGTCGTCTACACCTTCTTCACCGTGCCGTTCGGCATGATGCTGGGGCTGCTCGTCGCCCTGGCGCTGCACACCGGCCTGAAGGCCCGGGGCATCTTCCGCACCGCGGTCTTCCTGCCGCAGGTGACGGCGACCGTCGCGATCGCGCTGGTCTGGCTGTGGATCTACAACCCGGGCAACGGGCTGCTGAACACGCTCCTGTCGTTCCTCGGGATCGACGGTCCGGCCTGGCTCTCGTCGACCTCGTGGGCGATGCCCTCGGTGATCCTGGTCGGCATCTGGCAGGGCATCGGCATGAAGATGCTCATCTATCTGGCCGCGCTGCAGTCCCTGCCGAAGGAGCTGTACGAGGCGGCCTCGGTGGACGGCGCCTCGAAGGTACGGCAGTTCTTCTCGATCACGCTGCCGCTGCTGAAGCCCGCGACGTTCTTCGTGCTCATCACGTCGATGATCAGCGCCTTCCAGTCCTTCGACCAGATCTACATCCTGACCGACGGCGGTCCCGCCAACAGCACCACGATGATGACGTACGAGATCTACAAGTCCGCCTTCCGGGAGTTCCGCGTCGGCTACGCCTGCGCGCAGTCACTGGTGCTGTTCGTGCTGCTGATGGGCTTCACCCTGGTCAACCGGCGGATCATGGGAGGCACCCGTGGCCACAACTGAGCTGCACGCGCCAAGGGTCGCGAAGAAGTCCCGGCCGGGGAGGAACGGCAAGCCGGTCACCGCCGGCCGGATCGCGCTCTACGTGACCCTCACCGTCGTCTCGCTGCTGATGGTGGTGCCGTTCGTCTGGATGGTGCTCACCTCGCTCAAGACCCCGGTGGAGATCGCCTCCCAGGACGCCGGACTGCTGCCGGAACACTGGGAGTTCGGGAACTATCTCGACGCGCTGAAGGCGGCGCCGTTCGCGACGTACGCACGCAACAGCTTCATCATCGCCTTCAGCCACACCCTCATCAACGTGGTCGTGGCGTCGATGGCCGGTTACTCGCTGGCCCGGATCAAGTTCCGGGGCAGCGCGGTCATCTTCTACCTCTTCATCGCCGCGCTGATGATCCCGACGTACACCAAGGTGCTGCCCGAGTTCCTGATCGTCCGCTTCATGCCGCTGGCCGGCGGGAACGACATCTTCGGCCAGGGCGGCAGCGGCTGGCTGGACTCCTGGTGGGCGCTGATCGTTCCCGGTGCCGTCACCCCGTTCGCGGTCTTCCTCTTCCGTCAGTTCTATCTGGACCTGCCGGTGGAGCTGGAGGAGGCGGCCAGGCTCGACGGCCTGGGCGAGTTCCGGATCTACGCCCGGATCATGACGCCGCAGGTCAAGCCCGCGCTCACCACCGTGGCGCTGCTGACCTTCGAGTCGTCGTGGAACAACTTCCTGTGGCCGCTTCTGGTGACCCGCACGGACAGTCTGCGGGTGATCCAGGTGGGGCTCTCCGTCTTCAAGACGGAGAACGGCCCCCAGTGGCACTTCCTGATGGCCGGCACCACGCTGGCCACCCTGCCCATGGTCATTCTCTTCCTCATCGGCCAGCGCTACTTCGTGCAGGGCTTCGCGACCGCCGGCCTCAAGTGACCTGCTCCGGTCCCCAGTGACCGGAGCAGGCCCCGGGCCACCGGCTTTCGCCCGAACGACCGTTCTTCGAAAGGTACTCACTCCATGTCTGCTGATCTCAACGGCTCCCGCGCACTGGTGACAGGGGCGGGCCACGGCATCGGCCGCGCCATCGCCGTCGCGCTCGCCGAGGCCGGTGCCGATGTCGCCGTCCACTACCACTCCTCCGCCGACGAGGCCGCGAAGACGGTCTCCGCGATCGAGGCGCTGGGCCGCCGGGCGAAGGCGTTCAAGGCCGATGTCACCGTGACCGGTGATGTGGACCGGCTCGTCGACGAGGCGACCGGCTTCCTCGGCGGACTGGACGTCCTGGTCTGCAACGCGGGTCATCTGATCGGCCGGGCCACCATCGCCGAGATGTCCGACGACCACTTCGACCAGGTCCTCTCCACCAATCTGACCTCCACGTTCCGCACCGTGCGCGCCGCCCTGCCGCACCTGCGGGAGTCCTCGGCAGGCCGCATCATCACGATGTCCTCGCTGGCCGCGCACAACGGCGGCGGCCCCGGCTCGGTCGCCTACGCGGCGGCGAAGGCCGGCGTGCGCGGTTTCACCAAGGGCCTGGCCAAGGAGCTCGGCGGCACGGGCATCACCGTCAACACCGTGGCGCCCGGCTTCATCAAGGGAACCGCCTTCCACGACACGTTCACCGCGCCCGAGGCGCAGCAGGCGATGGAGGCCGGCATCCCGGTCGGCCGGGCCGGCACCCCCGAGGACGTCGCCGCCGCGGTCGTCCACCTGGCGTCGCCGTCGTCCGGCTTCCTCACCGCCACCACGGTGGACATCGACGGTGGCGTGTGGCCGCGTTGAGGCGGATCGCCCGGGAGCGGGGCGGCTGGTGGCACGCGTACGTCTGCCCGGCGCACGGCGTGGAGCTCGACCACGGCGACCTGCTCGCCGGAGTGTTCCCCGAGGGCGGTGCGCGTTGTGCGTACGGCTGCCGGGTGGACGACGAGGCGGTGCGCGGCGCCTGGCTGGTGCTCTCGCACCAGGCGTGGGCGCGGCATCTGCGGGTGCTCGCCCACCGCAAGGAACGCGCGGAGTCGGTGGCGCGGCTAGTGGAGTACGCGGGGCTGTACGCGGAGCTGGCCACCGAGCGGCACGGCGAGGCCCAGACCTGGATGCTGCGCGGCCGGCTCTTCCACCAGGCGCTGACCGATGCCATCTGGGCGGTGAACGTCGGCCACACCGTGATCACGCTCGCCCAGCACTCCACGGAACACCTGGCGGCGGTGCTGCCGCTCCTCGACGACCTGGAGCGGGCGGCGCTCGACGCCCGGGACGTGCTGACCGGTCAGGGCCATCTCGCCTCCAACTACACGGCGTGGCTCAACGCCGCCGGAGTGGCGACGAGTCGGGCCGCCGCCGCGGCCCGTGGCCGGGAGTGGGACGGCGGCGAGCGGTGGCTGGAGGGCGAACACGGCCTGTACGCGCATCTGCGGGTCGCGGTCGCCGATGACGGCTGGGAGTGGGAGGGCAGTACCTACTACCACGGGTTCGTGCTGCGGGCCACGCTGCTGGCGCTGCGGGGCACCGACCCGGCGTCCGTACCGTCCGACGTGCTGGATGTGCTGGCCGGGATGACGGATGTGCTGGCGACGATCGCCACGCCGGGCGGCATCCTTCCGGCGCTGCACGACGGCCCGTATCTGCGCGGTCCACTCGCCCTGGAGTGGCTCGAACTCGTGGCTCTGGCACAGCAGTTGGTTCCGTCACCGGCCCTGGAAGCAGTGGCCGGGCGGGCCCGGGCCGAACTCGGCGCGCGCGACGACGGGCTCGACCGGGAACTGGACGGCTGGTTCGGCGGGCCGCCGCTGCCCGAGCGCCCGGCGCCCGGTCCGGTGACCGTGTTCCCGACCGCCGGGTACGCGGTGCTGCACCACGCGGGCGTCCACGCTCTGCTGGACTTCGGTCCGCACGGCGGCTCGCACGGCCACCGCGACAAGCTGTCGCTGTATCTGTACGGCGACACCACCCCCTGGCAGCCCGACCCCGGTCAGGTTCCCTACGCGCACGCCGAGTTCCGGGACCTGTACGCGTCGACGGAGGCCCATCCGGCGTTCCGTGTGAACGGCGGCGAACAGGCGGAGTGCACCGGGCGGCTGCTCGGCTCGGACGGTTCGTCCGTCACCGCCGAGGTGACGACGGCGTACGAGGGGGTGCGTGCGGTGCGGCGGGTGGTGCTCGGTGACGGCTATCTGGTGGATCTGCTGAGCGTGCGTGCCGAGGACGAGCGGTGCCTCACCGCGCAGCTGCGCCCCGGTGTCGCGCTGGATGTCCAGCTCCAGGCGTCGGGCGAGGTCCGCACCACCTGGTACGGCGACGAGACCCTGCACGGCTGGCACACCCACACCCCCGGCGCGACCGTGCGTCCGGTCGCCCGGCCCGGCCCCGGTCCGGCCGACGATCCGCAGCGCGTGCGCACCCGGGTCGACTTCACCGCGCAGTCGGACCGGATCACCTTCGCCTCGGTGTACCAGGCGGCGTCGGCCGGCCCCGCCGTGGCCGATGTACGGCTGGACGGTGACGGGGTGCTGACGGTCTCGCTGACGGACGGCGGCACCGCACGGTTCCGGACGGAGGACTGACCCTTGTTGCTCTCGGCGACCCCGCCGCCCGGCCCGCGCCCCGCGCAGCAGGTGCGGCTGTACGAGGAGGCCGCCCGCCACCGCGGGCTGACCCCGCCGCGTACACACCCCCTGGCCAGCATCACCTGGCTCGGCCCCGCCGCCTCCAACCCGGCGCTGGCCTACCGGGTGAGCGGCGATCCGGCCCATCTGGCGGAGAGCCGGCGCTGGATCGAGGCCGCGGTGCGGCTGCCGCACTGGGGCAGGGCCCATATGCCGGACCACGATCTGGACGCCGGCTGGCTGCTGCACCATCTCTCGCTCGCCCACCGGTGGATCGGCGACGAGCTCCCGGACGAGGTGCGGGCGCTGCTGCGGTACAAGCTGCTGCTCCAGGGGCGCCGGATGTACGAGTTCGCGGTGGCGAGCGAGGGCCGCTGGTGGTCGTCGTCGTACTGGCAGAATCACAACTGGATCTGTTACGCGGGTCTGGCGACGGCCGGTTATGTGCTGGGCAAGCAGGAGTGGACCGAGCGCGCCAAGGAGAACCTCGGCACGGTCCTCGACCTGATGCCGGACGACGGTTCGCACGCCGAGGGCGTCGTCTACTGGCGCTACGGCGTGCCCTTCCTCGCCGTCCATCTGGATCTCCTCCAGGAGGCGGAGGGCATCGACTGGTGGGGACGGGGCGGCTTCCTCGCGAACACCTTCCGCTACCGGCTGCACCAGCTGGTCCCGGGCTTCGCGTTCAACGTCGACCACGGCGACTGCCACGACCGGCGCAGCGGACACAGCGCCGGTCTGTACTACCGTCTCGCGGCGCAGTACGGGATCCCCCAGGCGCAGTGGCTGGGCGATCTCGCCTCGGGTGAACTGCTCTGGCAGGAGGCGGCGGAGAGCGGGGTGCGGCCGGGGATCCTGCCGGAGGCGTATCTCGAATACCTCTGGTACGACCCGTCGGTGGCCGGCGCCCGTCCCACCGAGACCCGGGCGTTCTTCCCGGATCTCGGGCTGCTCGCGGCCCGCACCGGATGGGACGACGACGCCACGCTCGTCTCGTTCAAGGCGAGCCCCGGCGGTGGCCACAAGGCGTGGGAGACCTCCGCGAAGCACCGGGCGGAACGCGGCTGGGAGACCCTCAACCAGGGGCACCACCACCCCGATTCGGGCTCGTTCGTGCTGGTCTCGCAGGGTGCTTTCCTCGCGGTCGACGAGGGGTACAGCAACCGCAAGCGGGCCGCGCACCACAATCTGCTGCTGGTGGACGGGCAGGGGTACGCGGACGAGGACCGGTACCACGTCTACAAGGACATCCCGTACGAGCGGCAGGCCCGGCAGCGCGATGTGCTGGCCGGTCCCGACTGCGGCTGGGCGCACGCCACGGCGGAGATCGCCGCGATGTACGATCCCGCGCTCGGGGTGCGGCGGCTGGACCGGACGCTGGTGTTCACCCCGTCGGGCCGGCTCGTACTGCTGGATCTCGCCGAGGCGGACGCGGAGCGGGAGTGGTCGTTCCTGCTCCAGACCGACCGGCCCACCGAACCCGGTCCGGACGGTGGCCGGCTGATCCGGTCCGGGGCTGCCTCCGCACTGGTGCGGCGGTTCGCGCCGCTCGACGCCGAGGTCGTCTCCGAGGTCACCGAGGTCGAGGCGAACCCGACGTCGAGCACCCCGGAGCTGCGTCTGACCCGCACACTGCACACGCTGCGTGCGACGTCCGCGCGCTCCACGGAGGCGCTCTTCCTCACCGCGATCGTCCCGGGCGCGGGACCGGTCCCCGTCGAGCGGGTCGGGTGCGCGCAGGGCCAGGGCGTCACGTTCGGCGAGGAGACCGTGCTCCTCTCCCCCGTCGCGCGCCGTATCCGTACCGAGACGGTGTCGGCCGACGCGGCGGCGGTGCTGCTCGGCGCCGAGGGCTCGGCCCCCCACGTGGTGGCGGCCACCCGGCTGGTGCTGGACGGCCGCGTGCTGCTCGATGTCCCGGAGCCGTACACAGGAAAGGTCGGCTGATCACCATGCAGGCAACCCTCTCGTCCGGCTGGCCGACGCTGCTGCGGCGGCTGGAGTTCGTGGCCTACCCGGCGGCGGCCGGGGCCGCCTTCACCGTGCTGTCGCTCGGTGTGGTGACCTGGCTCCCCGCGCTCGCCGCGATGGGGCACGCCCTGCAGCGGTGGCGGGCGGAGGGTGACAGCCGCTGTTTCACCAACGCGTTCGCCGCCTTCCCGCAGTACTGGCGGTCCCTGTGGCGCCACGGCCTGGCGTCCACCGCGGCGGGGATCGTCCTGGCCGCCAACATCGTCCATCTGCTGGGCCGTCCGGAGCCGTGGACGTTCGTGCTGCTCGCCGCGCAGGTGGGCATCGCGGCCGCGCTCGCCATCCACCATGTGGCGCTCGCGGCCGAGGCGGGCCGGTCCCCGCGCGGGACGGTCCGCACCTGGTCGCGCGGTGCGCTGGCCCTCGGCTTCGGCTCGGCGGCCCGTGGCACCGCACTGCTCGGCGCGGTGGTCTCCGCCGCGCTGCTCTCGCTCGTCGTACCGCTGGGCCCCCTGCTCCTCGGCCCCAGCATCCCCGTACTGCTCGCACTGTCCTTCGCAGACCCCAGGAGGCACACCCCATGAGCCGTGTACTGCGCACCACCCTCGTCGCCGCGCTCGCCGCCGGCGCACCGCTCGCCTTCCCCCCGCCGTCCGTGGCCGCCGAAACCGCCACCGCGTACTACGTGTCGCCGTCCGGCAGCGACTCCAACGCCGGTACGTCGGCGAGTGCGCCGCTCGCCACGATCCAGAAGGCGGTCGATCTGGCGCCGACCGGCGCGGTGATCGAGCTCGCCTCCGGTACGTACAAGCAGGACGTCGTGACCAAGCGCCCCGGGGTCACCATCACCGGCCCGTCCAACGCCGTGGTGAAGGGGGCGGGCGACGCCCGGATCATCCAGGTGCAGCACGACTCGACGACGCTCAGCGGATTCACCGTGGACGGGCTGCACGGGTCGTCCACCGATGTGTCGGGGTACCGCCTCAAGCTCATCTATGTCATGAGCACGACTCCGGGCAATGGTGTGGGCGGGCTGCGGATCACCGGGATGACGCTGAAGAACGCCGCCGACGAGTGCCTGCGGGTGCGCTATCTGGTGACCGGCGCCGACATCTCCGAGAACACGATCACCAACTGCGGTGTCAACGACTTCAAGTTCGGCGGCGGCGGGAAGAACGGCGAGGGCATCTACCTCGGCACCGCGCCCGAGCAGCAGGGGGCGAACGGCGCCCCGGACGCGGCCCCCGACATCAGCAGGAACAACCGTATCCATCACAACACCATCGCCACCCAGGGCAACGAGTGCGTCGATGTGAAGGAGAACTCGACCAACAACTACGTCGAGTACAACGACTGCAGCGGCCAGAAGGACTCCAGCTCCGGCGGCCTGGACGCACGCGGCAGCGGCAACATCTTCCGCTACAACACCATTCACGACAATGTCGGCGCGGGCATCCGGCTCGGCGGCGACACCGCGACCGACGGCATCGACACCAGCATTTACGGCAACACCATCACCGGTAACGCGGGCGGCGGCATCAAGTTCATGCGCACCCCGCAAGGTCCGGTGTGCACCAACACGATGAGCGCCAACACCGGCGGCGACGCGGTCGGCACCTACGGCAGCGAGTACGACCCGACGGGTGCGTGCCCGCAGTGACCGGGCGGGGAACCGCGAGACGCGGGGTACTGACGGCGGCGGCCGGTCTGGCGGCGGTCGCGGCCACGGCGCCGGGGGCGCAGGCGGCCGAGCGGTCGGGCAGCGGAGTGAGCCGGTCGCGCTGGACGACGTCCTGGGCGACCGCGCAGACCGCGCCGACCGCCACGGACACGGTGGCGAGCGCCGGCCTGACCGACGGCACGTGCGTCACCCACGTACGGCTCTCCGCGGGCGGAACCGTCCGGCTGCGTTACGGGCATGCCTTCGGTACGGCCCCGGTCCTCGTCGGCCCGGTGACGGCGGGCGGCCTGCCGGTGACGTTCGGCGGGCAGCGGCAGGCGTGGCTCGCCGCGGGCGCCTCGCTGACCAGCGACGCGGTCGCCGGACTGCGTGTCGCCGAGGCCGCGCGTCTGACGGTGGAGACCCGGCTCCCCGGCCCCACCGGGCCGCTGTCCTTCCACCGCAACACCCACGCCTCGCACTCCGTCGACGGCGAGCGGACCACCTCGGTGTTCCTGCTGACCGGAGTCGAGGTGACGGGCGCGCACGGACCGGTGGTCGCGGTGCTGGGCGACTCCATCACGGAGGGCGTCGGCACCCCGGACGACGCCGATCTGCGCTGGCCCGACCAGCTGGCCCGGCGGCTTCCCGGCTCGGCCGTCGCCAATCTCGGCATCAGCGGCAACCGGCTGCTGCTGGACGACGCCCGGTTCGGACCGGGCGGACAGGCGCGCTTCGACCGCGATGTGCTGTCACGGCCCGGGCTGCGCACCGTACTCGTCCATCTCGGCGTCAACGACCTCCAGCAGCCGCCGAGCCAGACCGATCCGGCGCGCGTGCTGGCCGGATACCGGCAGCTGGTGCTGCGCGCCCGCGACGCCGGGCTGCGGACGGTCGGCGCGACCATCGCGCCGTTCGGCGGCTGGACCCGCTGGACGCCGGAGCTCGAATCGGTGCGACAGCGGATCAACGCGGCGGTGCGCACCGGGCGGGTCTTCGACGCCGCCGTGGACTTCGACGCGGCCCTGCGCGACCCGGACCGGCCGTCCCTGCTGCTGCCCGCGTACGACAGCGGCGACGGGCTCCACCCCAACCCTTCCGGTCATGCCGCGCTGGCCGCGGCCGTCGACCGCCGACACCTTCTGTGAGGGCCGCATGACGAACCCAGGCACCACTCCGGGCACCACCCGGCGCACCGTTCTCGCCGGCGCGGCGGCCCTCGGCGCGGCCGCCGCGCTGCCGCTCACCCTCACCGCCGCCCCGGGCACCGCGCACGCGGCGGACGGACCCGCCGTCATCGACGACCCCACCGCCCTGCGCACCCGCTGGCACACCCTGCTCACCGGTGGCCCCGGCCTCGACCTGACGGACCCGCAGATCGCCGCGGCCGTGGCCAGGACCGGCAAGGCCGCGACCACCTCGGTCAAGGGCCTCGACCCGGCCCGGAACGACGGGCTGTTCCCCGATCTGACCAGCACCACGCTCTCCAACCACGTGACGACGTCGTTCAAACGGCTCGCCACGGCAGCGACCGCGTGGGCCGTGCCCGGCACCCCGCAGTACGGCGACACCGCGCTGCGCGATCTGCTGCTCGCCGGTCTCGACTGGATGCTGACCAACCGCTACGGCCCCGGCCACACCCGGTTCGACAACGACTGGGACTGGGAGATCGGCTCCGCGCTCGCCCTCAACGACGCGGCCGTGCTGCTGTACGACGCGCTCGGGACGGAGCGGCTGGGCCGGATCACCGCGGCCGTGCGGCACTACACACCCGACCCGAACCTCTGGCGGGCCGACCGGCAGATCGCCACCGGTGCCAACCGGGTGTGGATCTCCACCGTGGTCGCCGTCAACGCGGTGCTCACCGGCACGGGCGACGATCTGGCCCGGGTCCGTGACGCTCTTTCGGACGTCGAGGGTTCGGGCGCCAACAGCGTCCTCGCCTTCAACGACGCGAGCGCCGCGGCGGAGGGCACCGGCGAGGGCTTCTACTCCGACGGTTCGTTCCTCCAGCACTACAAGCATCCGTACAACGGCGGATACGGCAAGGAGCTGCTGAACAACCTCTCCCGGCTGCTGAATCTCCTCGCCGGAACCGCGTGGACGGTCACCGACCCCGACCTCGACAACATCCGCGGCTGGGTCGACGACGGCTTCGACCCGCTGCTGGTGCGCGGCGACGTGATGGCGTCGGTGTGCGGGCGCGAGATCGCCCGCCCCAGCAAGCAGGGCCATGTGTCGGCGCAGACGGTCATCGAGGCGGTGGTGCGCCTGATCCCGAGCTTCCCGGGCGAGACCGCCGACCGCTTCACCGCCCTGGTCAAGCAGTGGATCGCCGAGGACACCTACCGGGACTTCCTGGCCGTCACCGACCTGGCCTCGCTGGTCGCCGCCCGGCAGGTCATCGCCTCCCCGGTGCCGGCCCGGGGGCCGCTGGTCGCGCACAAGCAGCATCCGCGGATGGACAAGGCGGCCCACCGCCGGCCGTCCTTCTCGCTCGGCATCTCCGCCTACTCCTCCCGGATCTACAACTACGAGTCGATCCAGAACGAGAACCTGCACGCCTGGCACCTCTCCGACGGCATGGTCCTGCTCTACACCGACGACCTCGGGCACTACAGCGAGGACTACTGGCCGACCGTCGACCCGGCCCGGCTGCCCGGCACCACCGTCATCGCCGGGCGCCCGGCGGACGCGGCCGGTCAGCGCACCACCAGCACGGCCGACTGGGCGGGTGGCACCGCGCTGCCGGGCACCACGCTCGGCGCGTACGGCATGGAGTTGCGCGCGTACGGCAGTTCGCTGCACGGACTCAAGAGCTGGTTCTGCCTGGACGACGTGATCGCCTGCGTCGGCTCGGGCATCGGCGCGGACGCGGGCACGGCCGAGACCGTGGTGGAGAACCGGAAGCTGCGCGACCCCGGGGCGGCCCTGCTCGTCAACGGCACGGCGGCGCCGACGGACGCCGGCTGGTCGGCCCGGCTCGACCAGGTCCGGTGGCTGCATCTGGCCGGAACCGGCGGCTACATCTTCCCCGAGCCCGTCGCGCTGAACGGTCTGCGCGAGGAACGCACCGCGACCTGGCGCGAGATCAACCTCAAGTACGGCACGGACACCTCGGTCACCCGCCCGTATCTGACGCTCTGGCAGGACCACGGCACCGCACCGGGCGGGGCGGGCTACTACTGGCTCCAGGCCCCGGCGGCCTCGGCCGAACGGACCGAGCAGTGGTCGTCCGCGCCGCCGGTGAAGCTGATCGCCCGCTCCACCGCCGTGCACGCGGTGCAGCGCTGCGCGGACGGGCTGGTCGCCGCCAACTTCTGGACCGCCGGGACCGTGCGTGACCTGACCTCGGACGGCCCCGCCTCGGTGCTGGTGCGCCCGGACGGGAAGACCGTGAAGGTGGCGCTGTCCGACCCGACCCAGCTGCGGACCTCGGTCGTACTGGACCTGGCGCAGCGCGGCCTGAGCGTCGTCTCCGCCGATCCGGGTGTCGGCGCCGCGGCCACCGGCGACGGCATCCGCATCACCGCCGACACCGCCGGACGCCATGGCGCAACCCTCAACCTCACCCTGAAGAGGAGCTAGACCCTTGCTGTTCGACATGCCTCTGGACCGGCTGCGCGACTACCGGCCGGAACCGGAGGAGCCGGCCGACTTCGACGCCTTCTGGGAGAAGACGCTCACCGAGACGGCCCGCCACGACCTGGACGCCGCGTTCGTCCCGTACGACGCCGGATTCGCGACCGTCGACGTGTTCGACGTGACGTTCCGGGGCTGGGGCGGGCAGGCGGTGAAGGCCTGGCTGCTGCTGCCGAAGACCCGTTCGGGCCCGCTGCCCGCCGTGGTGCAGTACATCGGCTACAACGGCGGCAGGGGCATTCCGTACTCCTGGCTGACCTGGAGCGCGCTCGGGTACGCGCATCTGGTGATGGACAACCGGGGCCAGGGCGGCGGCGGCAAGAACACCGCGGACACCCCGGACATCGGCCCGGACGGGCACGGCTCCTCCTCGCCCGGCTTCCTGACCCGGGGCATCGAGGACCCGTACCGCCACTACTACCGGCGGCTGATCACGGACGCGGTGCGGGCGGTGGACGCGGCGAAGGCCCATGAGGCGGTGGACGCCTCGCGGGTGGCGGTGCTCGGCGGCAGCCAGGGCGGCGGGCTGGCGCTGGCCGTCGCCGGGCTGCGGGACGACGTCGTGGCGGCCGTCGCGGATGTGCCGTTCCTCTGCCATTACCGGCGTGCCTCGCAGATCACGGACGCCGGGCCGTACGCGGAGATCGCCCGCTGGCTGTCCGGGCACCGCTTCCGGATCGACGAGGCGATGGTGACCCTGTCCTACTTCGACGGGGTCAACTTCGCGGCACGCGCCACCGCCCCGGCGTGGTTCTCGGTCGGCCTGATGGACAAGATCTGTCCCTCGTCCACGGTGTTCGCCGCGTACCACCGCTACGCGGGTCCGGCGCAGATCGAGGTGTTCACGTACAACGGGCACGAGGGCGGCGCCGAGCACGACCTGCCGCGCAAGCTCGGCGCGCTGCGGGGCGTGTTCGGCCGGTAGTGGCCCCGGTCACCGGCCCAGCGCCGCCATCGCGGCGTTGTGGCCGGGGACCCCGCTGACCCCGCCGCCGCGCACCGCGCCGGCCCCGCACAGCAGCACATTGGCGTGTGCCGTCTCCACACCCCACCGGCCGGTGGACTCCGTGGCGCAGGGGAAGGCGAGGTCCCGGTGGAAGATGTGGCCGCCGGGCAGCCGCAGATCCCGCTCCAGGTCGAGCGGGGTCTTCGCCTCGATGCACGGCTCGCCGTTCTCGTCGCGGGCCAGGCAGTCGGTGACCGGCTCGTCCAGGTGCGCGTCGAGCTGGGCGAGGGTCGCCGCCAGCAGTTCGGCCCGGGTCGCCGCGTTGTCGGCGGTGAAGAGCCGGGCGGGGGTGTGCAGGCCGAAGAGGGTGAGGGTCTGGTAGCCGCGGGCGGCGAGGTCCGGTCCGAGGATCGACGGGTCGGTCAGCGAGTGGCAGTAGATCTCGGACGGCGGGGCGGCGGGCAGCCGCCCCGCCGCGGCGTCCCGGTAGGCGTCGGCGAGCTGCCCGTACCCCTCGGCGATGTGGAACGTCCCGGCGAAGGCCTCGCGCGGATCGACGGAGCGGTCGCGCAGCCGGGGCAGCCGGGTCAGCAGCATGTTCACCTTCAGCTGCGCGCCCTCGGCCGGGGCGGGCGGTTCGTCCCCGAGGAGGGCGGCGAGCGCCTGCGGCGAGGCGTTGACCAGGACCTTGCGTGCCGCGACGACCTGTTCCGCATCGGGTGAGCGGACGGTGACCTCGGCCCGTGTTCCGTCGGTCTCGATCCGGATCGCCTCGTGCCGGACACGGATCTGTGCCCCGGCCGCGCGGGCGGACCGGGCAAGGGCGTCGGTGAGCGCGCCCATGCCGCCGACGGGAACGTCCCAGTCGCCGGTGGAGCCGCCGATGACGTGGTACAGGAAGCAGCGGTTCTGGAGCAGCGTCGGGTCGTGCGCGTCGGCGAAGGTGCCGATCAGCGCGTCGGTGAGGACGACTCCGCGTACCAGGTCGTCGGTGAAGTTCTTCTCGACGGCGACGCCGATGGGCTCCTCGAAGAGCGCCCGCCAGGCCTCCGGGTGACCGATCCGCTCACGCAGGACGTCGCGGCCGGGCAGCGGCTCGGTGAGGGTCGGGAAGACCCGTTCGGCGACGTGCCGTGTCATGCCGTAGAACCGCTGCCACGCCTCGTACTCCCGGTCGGATCCGGTGAGCGCGGCGAAGGAGTCGCGGGTGCGCTCGCCGCCGACGAGCAGGCCGGTGGCGCGGCCGCCGCGCATGGCCGGGGTGTACGAGGAAACGGTCCGCTTCCGTACGGCGAAGTCCAGTCCGAGATCGCTGACGATCTTCTGCGGGAGCAGGGACACCAGGTACGAGTAGCGCGACAGGCGGGCGTCGACCCCGTCGAAGGGGCGGGTCGACACGGCCGCTCCCCCGGTGGTGGCCAGGCGCTCCAGGACCAGGACGGACTGTCCGGCGCGGGCGAGGTAGGCGGCGGCGACCAGGCCGTTGTGGCCGCCGCCCACGATCACTGCGTCATAGCTGTCGGGTGCGGGCATGACTCTTCGTAGCACGGCACGATCGCCCCTGACCAGAGGCCGTGGCTCCCGCTCAGTGCGGCGACGCCTGCTGCCCGCCGCGCACCGCGGCGACCTGCCGGTACAGCTCGGCGGCCTCCGTCCCGCGGCCGAGCTGCTCCAGGCAGTGCGCCTCGTCGTTGCGGGCGGCGAGTGTGTCGGGGTGGCCGGGGCCCAGGAGCCGTTCGCGGGCCGCGGCGACCGTGCGGTAGACGGTGAGTGCGTCGGCCCAGCGGCCGAGCCAGCCGAGGCCGACGGCGACCTCGCGGCGGCTGACGAGGGTGTCGGGATGGTCGGGGCCCAGGACCCTTTCGCGGATCGCGCACACGTCGCGGGCCTCGGTGAGGGACTCCTCCCAGCGGGCGAGGCGACCCAGGTTGACGCCGAGGCCGTGGCGGGCGCGGAGCGTCTCGGGGTCGGCGGGGCCGCCCACCCTGGTCCGGTCCTCCACCAGGGCGCGGTAGAGCTCCAGGGCCTCCGTGCTGCGGCCCAGGCGGCCGAGGCTGATGCCGACCTCGTAGCGGGCGGCGAGTGTGTCGGGGTGGTCGGCGCCGAGCGACCTCGCCCGGGCCCGGGCGACCTCCCGGTAGGCCTGCAGGGCCTCCGTCCAGCGCCCCAGCCTGCCCAGTGTGTACGCCACCTCGTAGAGCGTGACCAGGGTGTCGGGGTGGTCGGCGCCGAGCAGCCGGCTGCGGGCCGACGCCACGTCCCTGGCCATCCGGTACGAGTCCTCCAGGCGGCCGAGCCTGCTGAGGTTGAAGGCGAGGTTGTGGCGGCACCGCAGGGTGTCGGGGTGATCGGGCCCCATCGAGCGCTCCCGGGAGGCGAGGACCTCCGCGTACGCCTGGTGGGCCTCGAAGTGCCGGCCCAGCCGGCCCAGCACGTACGCCGCCTCCTGGCGGGCGGCCAGGGTGTCCGGGTGGTCGGGGCCCAGGCTGCGCTCACGGCCACGGGCGACCCGGTCGAACTCCCGCAGGGCGTCCGAGGCGCGTCCGGTGCGGCTGAGGGTGAAACCGATCTCGTACCGGCTGGCGAGGGTGTCGGGGTGGTCGGGGCCGAGGGCGTGCTCGCGTTCGGCGGCGACCGCGCGGTGCACCTCGCCGGCCTCCTCCCAGTGTCCGAGCCGGCCCAGGTTGAGGCCCGCACTGTGCCGGCCGGCGAGGACGGACAGCAGTTCCGGCGACGGGGTGGGGCGCTCGGCCGCGACCGGTGGCAGTTCGCCGGTGAGGCCACGCCTGTCGGTGCCGGTGGTCCACTCGCCGGTGAGGCCGGCGGAGTGGTCGGGCGGGGCGAGCCCGGGGCGGGCGCCGGTCGCCTTGTGTCCGGTGGTCATGCCGTGGGTCCAGGCCGGCAGCTGCTGCCCGGGGAGCACGACGGGGACAGGAGGGGCGAGCCGTACCTGCCCGGTGGACGGCAGGTGCGGCTGCTCGCCGGTGCGGCCGACGATGATCCGCCGGCGCAGGTCGCCCGCGTCGACGGGCCGCTCCTCGGGGGTCTTGGCCAGCAGTTCCAGGACGACGCGCTCGAAGAAGCCCGGGAGTTCGGCCCGGTGGGTGCGCAGCGGCCGGGGCTGGGTGTCGCGGTGTCCGACGAGGACGGCCCAGGCGTCGTCGAGGTCGAACGGCGGTGCTCCGGTGGCGATCTCGTACAGCACACAGCCCAGGGAGTAGAGGTCGCTGCGGTGGTCGACCTGGCCGCCGCTGATCTGCTCGGGCGACATGTAGTGCGGGGTTCCCATGGCGATGCCGGTGCCGGTGAGGCGGGAGGTGAAGCCGATGTCGTGGCCCAGCCGGGCGATGCCGAAGTCGCAGATCTTCACCGTTCCGTCGGCCAGCCGCATGATGTTGGCGGGTTTGAGATCCCGGTGCACGATGCCCTGCTGGTGGGTGTAGCCGAGGGCGTCGGCGACCTGTTCGGCGATGTCGACGACATCGGGCACCGGCAGCGGATGCTGTTTGTTGTCCTCCAGGAGCTGGCTGAGGTTGCGGCCGTCGAGGAGCTCCATGACCAGGTAGAGGACGCCTTCGTGCTCGCCGAAGTCATGGACGACGGTGACGCCGCGGTGCTGGAGCGAGGCGGCGACCCGGGCCTCGCGGCGGAAGCGTTCGCGCAGGACGCGGGTGAAGGACTGGTCCTGTTGCGGCCCCATCGGCTTGAGACACTTGACGGCGACATGACGGCCGAGCGACTCGTCATGGGCGCGCCACACCTCACCCATGCCTCCGCGCCCGATCAGATCGAGCAGCCGGTACCGGCTCTGGATCAGCCTGGTGTCCGCCATCGCCTGCTGTCGCCCCCGTCGTTACGCCTGTTCCCGCGCCCTCCCCGGCCCGTCCAGTATGGCGGCCCCGCCGCGCAGTTTGTACGGGGCGGGGCGGCTGCCGGGGCCGAGCCGGGCCATCGCGTTCAGAATGTGACCGGGCGGGAGCCGCCGGCGGAGCCGGGCGGGGATGCGGCGCAGCACGTTCCCCGCGACGCGCAGGCGGCGGTCGACGGTGGGTGCCGGGCCGGCGGGTCTGCCGTAGAGCTCATGGGCGTACGGGGGCAGTGACCGGTAGGCGAGTGCCGCGACGCGCCGCCACAGCAGTGCATGCGCCGGTACGAGCAGCGGGTGGACGGGGGGCCGGCGCAGGAAGTCGTCGGCGTCCGCCGCTTCGGGGGACGCGGCGAGCCGGGGCCGCATCCGTTCGAAGCAGCCATCGCCCGGTCAGGTGTGGGGGACGACGGCGACGGGGCAGCGGGCGTGATGAATGGCTGCCTGGGCGACGGAGCCCAGGTGCGGGGCCGGGGCTGGACGGTGCTTGCGCCGGCCGACGACCAGCAGCCCGGCGCCGTGGGCGGCGCCCACGACGGCCTTGGCGGGGCTTTCGAGGACGATGCCGTCGTCCACCTCCACGTGCGGGAACCTGTCCCGCCAGGGGCCCAGGATCCGATCGAGCTTCTTCCGCGCGTCCTGGGCCATTTCGTCCGTCACGTCGTGGTCCACCCCCCAGGGTGTGTAGGCGGCCACCGGCAGGCTCTGCCCGTGGACGACCCGGAGGGGCACACCGCGCGCGGCGGCGCTGGTGAAGGCGAAGGCGAGGAGGTGGTCGCCGGGGCCCTGCAGTTTCAGCGCCACCACGACGCCGCCCTCCCCCGCCGGTGCGTGCTGCGGCCCCGGTCCGCCGGACCCGGCGCGTACCAGCACCACCGGCCCGTCGGCCCGCGCCACGACGGGCATGCTGATGTCTCCGAGGAAATAGCTCTCGACGGGGACGAGCCCGCGCGATCCGAGCACCGTCATCTCGGACTCCGAGGCCGCTTGCAGCAGCGCGTGCTCCGCGTCGTCGGCAATCAGGCTGCCGACGACGGTGAGGCCCGGATGACCCTTCTGGAGCTCCGCCCGCGCCTTGTGCACGATCCGCCGCGCCCAGTAGTTCTGGTCCATCTCCGCCGGGACATGGGCCGGCTCCGGCACCAGCAGAGGCCACGCGTGCAGCAGACGCAGCGTGAGCCTGCGCCGCTCGGCTTCGTCGGCGGCCCAGCGGGCGGCGGCAAGGCTCTCGGGTGAGCCGTCGAGGCCCACGGTGACGACTGGCTCCATGACGACTGTCTCCGTCCCGTCAGTCTCGAACAGCCTCGTGAACGCCGGAACGAGGGCGAGCGGGTCCGCCTGCCCGGCTTCTCCTCATTCGAGGAGTACCGCAATTCTCCCGGTGCCGCATGCCGGACCCTGCGCATCGTCGCGAAGCCCGTCCGGCGCTGACGCTTGACTTCGGGCAGGGTCTCCTCCGTAACGTCGTCCCATGTCGGACGAGAAGAGCCCGGGCACACCCGGGAAGCTGCCGCGCTCGCTGTACGAACGTGAGCTGTACCGGCTCCAGACCGAGCTGGTGAAGCTCCAGGAGTGGGTACGCGCCGAAGGCGCACGGCTCGTCGTGGTGTTCGAGGGACGTGACGCGGCGGGCAAGGGCAGCACGATCAAGCGCGTCACCGAGCATCTCAACCCCCGGGTGGCACGGATCGTCGCGCTGCCGCGGCCCACCGAGCGCGAGCGTGGCCAGTGGTACTTCCAGCGCTACGTCGAGCACCTTCCGGCCGCGGGGGAAATGGTCCTGCTCGACCGGAGCTGGTACAACCGCGCCGGTGTCGAGCGGGTCATGGGTTTCTGCACCATGGAGGAACACCAGCGGTTCCTGCGCCAGTGCCCGATCTTCGAGCGGATGCTGGTGGAGGACGGCATCCTGCTGCGCAAGTACTGGTTCTCGGTCAGCGACGCGGTGCAGGAGGAGCGGTTCCGGCGCAGGCTGCAGGATCCCACCCGCCGGTGGAAGCTCTCGCCGATGGACCTGGAGTCGATCACGCGCTGGGAAGCCTATTCGCGGGCGAAGGACGAGATGTTCGTCCACACCGACATCTCGGAGGCTCCGTGGTACGTCGTCGAGAGCGACGACAAGCGCCGGGCCCGGCTGAACATGATCGCCCACCTGCTGTCGACCGTGCCGTACGCGACGGTCGACCCGCCGGTGATCGAACTGCCCCCGCGGCCTCCGGCCACCGGGTACGAGCGGCCGCCGAGAGACCTCCAGACGTACGTCCCCGACCACGCGTCGCGCCTCGGGAAGTGACGGGGAACGGATCTGCGCGTCGCCGCCCCGGCGTCCATTTGGCCCCACGCGGCGCGGGAGACGATAGTGGAGGGGCCGGACGCCCCAAATGTCCGTGAACGGGCCGCCCGGCGACGCTGACACCGGGGACTACTGAGGAGGCCACCGATGATCGGTTCTCCGACTCGCATCACGACAGCCCTGCCCGCCGAGTACCGCGCCCGCCTGATGGGGACCGGGCAAGAGGTGAATTTCGCCCAGGGGACCCGTCTCTTCCAGGAGGGGGACCACGCGAACAGCTTCTGGATCCTGCGCTCGGGCACCGTCACCCTGGACATCCGTGTGCCGGGCAGCGCCCCGGTTGCGATCGAGAGCCTCGGTTCCGGTGAACTGGTCGGCTGGGCCTGGCTGTTCAAGCCCTACATCTGGCACCTCGGCGCGGAGGCGATGACACCTGTCCGTACCCATGAGTTCGACGCGGAGACCGTACGCATGATGATGGACGCGGATCCCGCCTTCGGTTCGGCCATCGGCCAGTGGGTCGGGGAGGTCCTCGCCCACCGGTTGCAGGCCACCCGGATCCGCCTGCTCGATCTCTACGCCCCTCATGGCAGCGGCGGGTTCGCGTGAGTCCGCCCGTGCGGCGGGTCATCCGGGCACGAGCACGGCGGCACCGCTGACCCGGTCGGCGGCCAGGTCGCTCAGGGCCCGGTCGGCACGGCTCAGCGGATAGGGGCTGACGGTGACCCGGATGCCGATCCGCGCGGCCGTGTCCAGGAAGTCCCGGCCGTCCTGCCGGGTGTTGGAGGTGACGCTGCGCAGATCGCGTTCCTCGAAGAGGTGGCGCCGGTAGTCGAGCACGGGGATGTCGCTGAGGTGGATGCCCGCGACGGCGAGCGTCCCCGAACGGTCCAGTGCCTCCAGCGCCACGGGCACCAGATCACCGACCGGTGCGAACAGGATCGCCGAGTCCAGTGGTTCGGGCGGGCGCCCGTACGCGCCGCCGGCGGAGGAGGCGCCCAGATCGAGGGCGAGTTCACGGGCCCGTGCCGAACGGGTCAGCACGTGCACTCTCGCCCCTTCGGCCAGGGCGACCTGCGCCGCCAGATGGGCCGAGGCCCCGAAGCCGTAGATCCCGAGCCTGCCACCGGGCGGCAGGGCGCTGCGGCGCAGAGCCCGGTAACCGATGATCCCGGCGCACAGCAGCGGTGCCAGTCGCACGGCGTCCTGGTCCTCCGGGAGCCGGTAGGCATAGTCGGCCGGTACGAGGGTGACGTCGGCGAAACCGCCGTCCGCGTCCCAGCCGGTGTAGAGGGAGGCCGGGCAGAGGTTCTCGCGACCGGCCCGGCAGTAGCGGCAGTGGCCGCAGGTGCTGCGCAGCCACGCCCCACCGGCCCGGTCACCGGCCCGGAAGCCCGTGACCCGCTCGCCGACGGCGGCCACCCGGCCGACGATCTCATGACCGGGAACGGTCGACGCCCGGTGCGGGCTCAGATCGCCCTCGGCGAGGTGCAGATCGGTACGGCAGACGCCGCACGCCTCCACCCTCAGCAGCAGTTCACCGGGCCCCGGCGAGGGCAGCGCACGCCGCACGGGGACCAGCGGGCCGTCCGCCATCGGACCAGGGCTCTCGACAGCCCATCCGGTCAGCACGTCCGAAGCCGGCTCCGGCACCATGTTCCCAGCCTGACGCCGCAGGACGAACCCGGCAAACGCTCGCCGCGGGAACGGCGCCCGGCGGCCGTTTCGCACCACGCGTCCCGCCGCGGCGCCGTCGTCCCGGACAGCCGAGGAGCGCGGCCGCGGCGATCAGGTGTGGGGTACGAGGACGACCGGGCATCGCGCGTGGTGCAGGACAGCGTGTGTCACCCGGCCGAGCGGAGAGCCGATGGGGTGGGAACGCCGGCGGGTTCCGACGACGATCATGTCGGCGTCGGCGGTCGCCGCCACCAGTGCCTCGGAGACGGACCCGGTCCGGACGGTGTGCTCGGTCACGTCGAGTTCCGGGAAGTCCTCGCGCACGGGCTCGACCAGCCGGGCCGTCCCGGCCGCGCGGTCCGCGGCGAGCCGGTCCACACCGTCGAGCATCGTCACCATGCTGCCGACGTTCTCGAGGAAGACCCATGCGTTGAGCACCCGCAGCGTGACACCTTCGCGGGCGGCCAGAGCGGCGGCGATGCGCAGCGTTTCCCCGTCGTGCTCGTCCCGTACCGCCGCCAGTACGGCACCGGCCGGTTCGCGGTCGTCACCGCTCGGCACGACGACCACCGGGACGGGGGATCGTGCGGCCACCCGGAGCGAGTCCGATCCGACCAGCAGGGAGGCGAATCCCCCGCGTCCACGGGAGCCCACGACGATCGTGGCATCGGGACCGGCTTCGCCGAGCAGGCAGGCCGTGGTCTCGTCCTCGCACAGAGCCGTCGTCACGGGGACGGCGGGAGCGAGCCGGCCTGCGAGTGCGGCGGCCTCCTCCAGCACGCCCTCGGCGAATCCGTCGATCTGCTTGATGTCCTCCGGGGAGAGGTACAGACCGCCGTGGCTGGTCCCGGTCGCGTACACGATCCGCAGCGGCCGGCCGCGGGCAGCCGCCTCGCGGGCGGCCCACCGCACGGCCCGCGTCGCCTGGCCGGATCCGTCGGTGCCGACCACGACCGGCCCTGTCACGGTCACGCTCGGTCGAGTGCTGTCCATGGTCCCTCCTCGAAGTGAGGCACTTCCTCCGTCATGATCCGGCCTCGCCGCCCCACCGCGCAGCGCGGAGCCCGCGGGCAGGGGCCGAGCGGGTCACGGAGCGGGGCCGGTCGGCCCGGGCGCCGCGCTTCCCGTGCGGTGCACGATGGAGGGGGCGGCAGCGCGCGGCACGGGCCGAGCGCCTCGCCGGGAGCGCGCATATCGTTCGGAAGGGGCGTGCGGATACACACCGCTTGCCAGGAACGGAGGTTCCATGTCGACGGCCAGAAGTCTGCTCGATGTGATCCCGCCCGAGAGCAGGGCCCGTCTGCTCGACAAGGCGTCCCGCGAAGTGCCGCTGGTTCTCGGCGCGCGGCTCTTCGAGGAGGGCAGGAGGGCCGACCGCTTCTGGGTCATCCGCTCGGGGCAGGTCGAGGTCGACCTCCATGTGCCCGGCCGCCGTGCGGCGGTCGTCGAGACACTGGGACGCGACGAGCTGCTGGGCTGGTCCTGGCTCTTCCCGCCGCATGTGTGGCACCTGGGTGCGCGGGTGATCCAGGCGGGGCAGGCCGTGGAGTTCGATGCCGCCGCCGTCCGCTCGCTGTGCGAGGCCGATGCGGCACTGGGCCGGGCGGTGTACAGGTTCGTCGCCGAGACGGTCGCGGAGCGCCTGTACGGAACACGGACCCGGCTGCTTCAGCTGTACGGCCCCCGCGCCGAGGCGCCCGAGACCTGAACGGCTGTCGTCCGCCGCGACGGGCAGCCGGCCCGGTGGTCACGGGCGAGCCATGAGCCGCGGACGCGGGGCACCTTCATCGGCGGCCCCGTGGACTACGTGCTCGGAGCTGTGCGGGGCCTGACACGGACACCGGTATCGCCCGACGAGACGTCACGACGGTCGAGGGCGCACCGTGTTGGCGGAATTCAGGGCGCTGCGGGCCCCGGCCTCGGCGCCGGCGGCCCGGGCCACCTCATCGGCAACGCTCAACTCGAAGCCCGGCCAGGGGAAATGCACCCCTTGGCCGACAGCGGAGAGGTTCGCCCATGAGGTCACGGTCCTGGCTGAGAGCTCGCCGACCCATCTGCCGTCGATCGAGTTCACGAAGCTCGGGCACCTGACGATCACAGCGACTTCCCGGTCCACGCCGTAGTTCGGAGAGTCGGCGACGAAGCCGAGGATGTCACCCCGGCGGACGGTGACCCATCAGTCTCCGGCGCGGGGCGACGGGTGAACGGACATCGGAGCGGAATACCCCCTTCCGCAGCGTGCCCCCGATCGGCCGAGGTTGCCGGGGTCGCCGTCCTCTCCTCTGGCACGGGGCGATCCTGCCGAACGCGTGCACCCGTCGAGTCCGCTCTTCGGTGAGCGGGCGGCGTTCGCCGGCCATGGAGTGGGCCCCACACGGGCCGCGCGTGACCGGATGTCTCCGGCACCTGACCGGCGAACAGAGCGGGGCGCGGCCGGTGGTGACGAAGGGCTGACCTCGCCGTCCACCGGGAGCAGTAGATTAGGCATACCTTAGAGGGTCCGCAGAATTCACCTGCAGCACTGTGGTCGCCCCCGGCGTGGGGGCAAGTGGGACGAAGCATGCCGCTCGGGTGCGCGAGGACAGGAGAAGGATGTTGGGCAAAGGCGCGGACGCAAGACGTCCGCACGGTGAACTCGTGGCGGACGTGCTGGCCGTGCTGTGGCAGTCGGGCAGGCCAATGACCGCACGGGAGGTGAACGCGACGGTGGGCAGAGGCCTGGCCCGGACCACGACTGCCACCATCCTGGTCCGTCTGTACGAGAAGGGCACCCTGCGCCGCGTCCCGGCGGGGCGCGGTTTCGCCTATGAGCCTGTGGTCGACTCGCCTGGGCTCGTCGCCGGCCGGATGCGCCGCGAGCTGGAGAGCGAGCCGCAGCGGGACCTGGTGCTGAAGCGGTTCGTGTCGGCCCTGTCCGAGGACGACGAGGAGATACTCCGGCGTCTTCTTCTTGAGGCCGAGGAAGACTCTGCGTGACGTACGTGCTGTTCCTGATCGTCCTGACACTAGCGATTCCGTGGGGCGGTGCGGTCGTTGCCGGGCGTCTCGCCGACATGCTGCCGCCCCGCTGGGCGTGCTGGGTACTGGCGGGTGCATCGATCGCGCTGGCCGGCGGGACGGTCTCCGCATTGATCGGCCTGTTCCATGTGCCGTTTCTCGCCTCGCTGGAGCGTCTTTCTCTGGCACGTGTGCTGGAGGTGTGGCCGGCAGCGGTTCCGGTCGCCTGCGCGGCCGGAGCAGTGATGCTGGTGCAGTTGGTGCTGCTGGTGCGGCGCTGGTCCCAGTACCGTTCGCTGCTGCGACGCGCGTGGCTGGTGGCGGACGAGGGCACAGGGGACGGGGATCTACTGGTGATTCCGGGAACTGATGTGGATGCCTTCGCACTTCCCGGCTACCGGGGGCGCCGGGGACGGGTCGTGGTGACGTCCGGGACGGTGCGGACGCTGAAGGCGAGCGAGCGCGAGGTGCTCCTGGCTCACGAGCGGGCACACCTGGCCGGACGTCATCATCTGCTGTCGGCGCTGGCCGATCTGGCCGCTGTGATCCATCCCGCGCTCGGAAGCCTGCGGGAGGCGATGGTCTTTCACCTGGAGCGCTGGGCGGACGAGGATGCGGCCGCGGTTGTGGGTGACCGGCGGCTGGCGGCTGCGGCAATCGCCCGGGCAGCGCTGGCGGGGGCGCCACGTGGCCGTGTCAGCGGGTATCCGCTGCTGTCGGCGACGAGCGGGCCCGTGCCGCTGCGTGTCGAGGCTCT
This sequence comes from Streptomyces sp. NPDC048295, assembly GCF_040652135.1. Taxonomy (NCBI): domain Bacteria; kingdom Bacillati; phylum Actinomycetota; class Actinomycetes; order Kitasatosporales; family Streptomycetaceae; genus Streptomyces; species Streptomyces sp. NPDC048295. The sequence goes on along the minus strand of NZ_JBEZLL010000002.1, from coordinate 53,941 downwards.
CCTCCTGCCCGGGCCAGTGGCCCCGCGCGGTGGTGCCCGCCTGGCCGGCGTCGTCGCCCTGGCGGGGACGGTGGCCGTCGCGGCGGTGGCGGTTCTCGCACTGGCTTACGGGCTGCACGAGTACGTGGAGTACGCGGCACGGCAGCTGCTCGGGACGCCGTCCGGCTGCTCCGGGCTGTGGAGCGCGGTGCACGCTTTGTTCGGGTCCGGTGCGGCCTAGCGGTCGTGGCCCCTTCACCGGTCGTGTCCTGGACACCGGCCTGGTGAAGGGGCTTTTTGCTGCCCGTGCGGTATCAGGCGGTCGTGGGGGCGGGCTCCAGCCCGGTGGCGGCGGCGAGCGCGGTGTTGTAGCGGCGCAGCAGGAGCAGTGCCGTGGCGGCGAGGCCGGTGAGGAGGCCGAGCCAGATGCCGAGGGTGTCGAGGCCGAGGGCGTAGGCGAGGAGCCAGGTGGCGGGCAGGCCGATGGCCCAGTAGCCGATGAGGGTGATGCGGAAGCCGCTCCTGGTGTCGTCGAGGCCGCGCAGGAGGCCGACGCCGATGTTCTGGGTGCAGTCGAAGAACTGCAGGAAGGCAGTGACGATCAGCAGGTGCGTGGCGATGGTGAGGGCCTGGTCGGAGCCGCTGTCGAGGAAGGGCGCCAGGACGATTCCGGGCAGGGTGAGGTAGACGGTTCCGACGACGGTCATGACGGCGGCCGCGCAGGCCAGGGCGGTGTTCTTGATCCGGCGGGCGGCGGCACGGTTACCGAGGGCGAGTTCGCGGCTGACATTGATGGACGCGGCGTGGGAGAGGCCGACCGCGACCTGGAAGACGATGTAGACGAGCTGGTTGACGGCGGTGTGGGCGGCGAGGGCGTCGGGTCCGAAGGACCCGGCCATGAGAGCGGTGACGGAGAAGAATCCGGCTTCGGATCCGTAGGTGGCGGCGATGGGGACGCCGAGGCCGAGGAGCCGTTTCACGGTGGCGGCGTCGGTGCGTGCGATGTCGAGCGTGAGGAAGGGCGCGAGCTGGGTGTCCTTCTTCGCGGCGAGGTAGAGGGCCAGGAAGGACAGCAGGTAGACGGTGGAGGTGGCGGTGCCGACACCGGTGAGGCCGAGGCGGGGCAGGCCGAAGGTGCCGTGGATGAGGATCCAGTTCAGGGCTGTGTTGACGGCGATGGAGGCGAGGGTGATGTGCAGGAGTGCCTGGGGGCGCCGCATGCCGACGGTGAACTGGCGGATGGCCTGGAACCACAAGCAGGGCAGCAGGCCGGGGGCGAGGGCGTAGATCATCGTCTTCGTGAGGTCGACGACGGCGGCGTCCTGGCCGAGCCAGGTCAGCGTGTGCCCGATGAGGATCATGATGAGCGCGCCGGCGAGGCCGGCGAGGGTGGCGACGGCCAGGCCGGCGCGGACGATGGTCCGGACCTCGTGGTGTGCTGTCTCCTCCAGGTTTCCGTCGCCACCGGTGCCGGCGCTCTCGGCGCGGGCGGCCGCGGCGGCGATCTGGTTGCCGACGGAGGTGATCAGGCCGACACCCATGGTGCGGATCTGGTTGAAGATGACGATGGCGAGGCCGCCGGCCGCGAGTTCTGTGGTGCCGAGCAGGCCCATCATCACAGTGTCGGTGGTCGTCAGGGCGACCTGTGCGAGCTGGGTGAGGATGAGCGGGACGGCGAGGGTGGCAAGGGCGCGGCTGTCGCGGAGGAGGGTGGTCAGCATCAGGGGTTACCGGTTCCTGCGGAGCTTGGTGAGGTGTTCGTCCACTTCGCGTTCGACCTCGGGGCTGAGGAGATTGCGTTCGGTCATCCAGTCGTCGTTGAAGACGGTGTCCATGTACTTCTCCCCTCCGTCGTTGATCAGCGCGACCATAGTGGTACCGGGCGGCATCGAGGGCAGGCGGGTCAGGGCTTCGTAGACGACGCCGCCGGCGGAGCCGCCGATGAGCAGTCCGGTCCTGGCGACGGCGCGGCAGGTGGCGAAGGCCTCGATGTCGCCGACCTTGACGCCTTCGTCGATGAGGTCGAAGTCGACCAGGGCACCGATCTCGGCGCCTTCGGGAGTGCCGGTGCCGGACTGGTAGTAGTCGTGGGCGGGGCCACCGAAGGCGATCGATCCTCTGGGTTCGACGCCGATGGTGGTGAACCCGGGTACGAGCGTGCGCAGTTCCTGGCCGGTGCCGCACAGGCCGCCGCCGGTGCCGACGGCGGCGATGAGGATGTCGATCCTGCCGTCGAGGGCTTCGGCGAGTTCGTGGGCGACGGGGAAGTAGCCGACGCCGTTGGCGGGGTTGTTGTGCTGTTCGGTGAAGATGACGTTGTCCTGGCCGCGGGCCATGTCCTCGGCGAGTTCCTCGCGGGCGGCGGTGTGGAGCTCTTCGCCGTCGTTGCCGACCTCGACGTGGACGAGTTCGGTGCCCAGCGCCTTCATGGCGCGGAGCTTGTCGGCGGCGGCGTGGTTGTCGACGACGGCCGTGAAGGTGTAGCCGCGTTCGGCGGCGATGACGGACAGGCCGAGGCCGGTGTTGCCGGAGGTGGATTCGATGATCCGGCCGCCGGGGCGCAGGTCGCCTGCGGCTTCGGCGGCGTCGATCATGGCGCGGGCCATGCGGATCTTCGCGGTGCCGGTGGGGTTGAACATCTCCAGCTTCAGCAGCAGGCGGCTGCCGGTCTCGGTGGCGGCGAGCTCCAGCAGGGGGGTGTAGCCGATCAGGTCGGAGATTCGGGTGACGACGGCGGGACGTTGGAGGGCTCCGGACATCAGGGGCTCCTGGTAACGGCGGGGCGTGCGGGCGTGGTTCAGCTGAAGTGGCGGTCGAGGCGCCAGCGCGGCCGGGGCTCTTCGGTGCGGTCGACGACGACCTTGGGAGGCAGTGGCAGGTCGTGGAAGGGGGACTCGTTGGAGTCCATCTGATAGCCGGCCGTGTTCGGGTAGAGCAGCAGATCACCGGGTTTCGGCGGGTACGGGAAGGCTGCCTTGCGCCAGGTGAGCATGTCCGATTCGAGACAGGTGGCGGCGCCCACGCTCGCCGGATACACCCCGGGGGCTGTGACGGGGGCGTGGGGAATCAACTGCGGATCGGGGAGGTACTCGCTGTTGAACCACTGCTCGGACAGGCTCAGGCTGGTGCCGTCGACCGTCACGATCCGGTAGCCGTCGCGCTCCTTGACTCCCTGGATGCGGAACACGGTGGCGCCGGCCCGGTCGAGCAGGGCCCGGCCGGGTTCGAGCAGGAGCTTGATCCCGGCGTTCTTGATCAGTTCTGCCAGGCTGCGGTCCGCTCCCTTCGGGTGGGTCGCGAGGAGAGCGGTGAGGGCTTCGGAGCCGGCGACGGGCGAGTGGTAGGGATAGAAGTCGCCGGTACGGAACGTTTTGCGCGCGTGGTAGTGGGCGGGGTTCTGGGCGGCGAGGAAGGCGTGCCAGCTGTCGGCGTCGGTGTAGTTGACGGGCAGCCCGCCGCCGATGGAGATCCGTCCGGCTTCCAGGCCCTGGAGCCGGGCGGTGAGGCAGAGGTCCACCAGACGGGCGGCGAGGTCGGCGCGGGGCTGGAGGGCGTAGCCGGACAGGTGGAAGCTGAAGCCGTCCATCCGGATCGCGTCACCGGCGTCCAGGCAGCGTTCGAGGGCGGTGGCCAGTTCGGTGTCGTCCAGCCCGAATCGGGAGTGGGACCGGCTGTCGGGAAGTACGCGCAGGAGCACGCGGGCGGGCCGGAAGCGGCCGGCCCGCGCCACGGCGATCATCTGGTCGAGTTCGTCCAGGGCATCCACGGCGATGGTGGCACCGTGGGTACCGGCCAGGTGCAGCAGGAGACGGTCCTTGGCCGGCCCGGTGACCATGAGGTGTTCGCCCCGTACGCCGTGGCCGAGCGCTTCGCGCAGTTCGGCGGCGGAGGCGACGTCCACGCCGGCGCCGCCTGCGGAGGCGCGCTCGACGAAGACAGCGGCCTTGTTGGCCTTCTTCGCGAAGTACACGAAACCGTCCACGTCGGCCTCGGTGAGGGCCGCCTGCATGGCGGTGAGGTTGGCGGTGAAGGCGTCGGGCAGCAGGAAGTGGAACGGTCCGCCGAAGGCGTGGGCGAGTTCGGCGGCGAGCCCGCCGGCGACGACGGCGTCGGTGGCTGGATCAGGAAGGGCCGGGAGCGTCGGCCAGGAGGTCACGTCCACAGGGATATCTCCGTGCCGAGGTTCTGGGCGGCGGCGAGCTGGGCGAAGCGGTGTCCCAGAGCGATGTCGGTGACGACGAGGCCGCTGTTGTAGGCGAAGATCCGCTGCTCGGGTGAGGTACGGGCCTTGGAGGCGTCCGAGATGATGACCGGCAGTTCCAGGTCGACGGGCGGGAAGCTGCCGTCGGCAGCGGCCATGTCGGTGCCGGTCACGCGCATCTGGGCCTCGCTGGTGGCGATGACCCGGTCGGCGCGGTGCAGGGTGGAGGGGGCCAGGCCGTGGCCGACGAGGATCGACGTCGCGCCGGGCTTGAGGGCCTCGGCCTCGATGGCGGCGGGGGTGTGGGCGCCGGCGGTGGCGACGATGACGTCGGCGTCCCGGGCGGCGCGGCTGAGGTCGGTGACCAGTTCGATGTCGCGGCCGGGGAAGTGGTGGGCGAGTTCGGCGCGGACCGCGTCGATGCCGTCGGGGTGGGTGCCGGACAGGAGCAGCCGTTCCAGGCCCGGCAGGGTGGTCAGCAGGAACGGCAGGGCGAGGCGGCCCTGGGTGCCGGTGCCGATCACGAGCGCGGTGGTGGCGCCGGGTGCGGCGCACTCGCGGGCCAGGAGCGCGGAGACGGCCGGGGTGCGCAGGGACCCGATGCGCGAGCAGTCCATCATCGCGACCGGCAGGCCGGTGACGTCGTCGTAGATGGTCAGGGTCGTGTAGTAGTGCTGCTTGTCACGGCTCTCGTGCAGGCCGTGCTTGTACGAGGTCTTGACGGCGACGACCTCCCGGGCGCCGTCGCGGCCGAGCATGGCGTAGGAGACGGAGTGGCCGTCGGCCGGCTTGACGGTGAGTTTGCGCGGGTTGTCGGACTGGCCTGCGGCAAGGGTGCGGTAGGCATGTTCGACGGTGTCGACGACATCGGCGAGGCTGATTTCCAGGCCGGCCAGGTCGCTGGTGGACAGTACGCGCAGAGCGGTGTCGTTCCGGTCCATGAGGAGTCCTTTCGAAGTGGCGGAGCAACGGCGGTGAGGGACGGTCAGGAGGCCCAGGCGGTGAGGGCGGCCTGGCCGTAGCCGTGCTCGTCGTCCTCGGCAGCCGGGCGGGTGGGCCGGCCCTCGACGCGGACCGAGGCCCGCTTGAGCCAGCGGTCGGTGCCGTCGTAGCGGGCCTTGAAGGGCACGCGGCCGTGGACGACGACGTCGTTGTCGACGACCAGAACATCGCCCGGCTCCAGGCTGACCGCGACCGAGACCCGGGCGAGTTCGTCCTCCAGGCGCCGGTATGCCTCCTGCCATGTGCCGTCGGCGTCCTCGATCGGGGTGTAGGCGGGGTCGAAGCGCAGGGTCAGACCGGTGCCGCTGCCGGAGAGAGCCGGCACGGGGGCGGTCCGGCCGGTGAACTGCTGGGCCTGCTCGTAGGCGTCGTCGGGCAGGATCGGCACGACCGGGCGCTTCAGCTGCGCGATGTCCTCATCCGCGAGCCCGGCCAGGCGGATGCTGGCCGCGGTGGTGGCGATCCGGTCGTGGTTGCGCATGCAGCACAGCAGGAGAAGGTGTGCCCGGCCGGGGTGGAAGGCGTCCTCGGTGTGCGGGGTGAGCAGGACGGAGCTGGACGCGCCGGTCTGCTCGCTCTCGTACCCGGGCGAGGGAACGATGTTGTGGACGAAGCGGCCGTCCTGCTGGCCGTCCCAGGCGATCGGTGTGCCCATCAGGGCGGAGACGAGCAGCAGGACGACGTCCCACGAGGCACCTGCGCCGCCGACGGTCGACCAGTGACCGGGGGTGGGCCCGATCTCGGCGTCGTCGAGGCCCAGGCCGCGCAGGACGAACAGGCCGTCGGCGGTGTCCACGGGCCTCAGTGCGCTGCGGACGTCTTCGCCGAGCGCGGCGCATGCCTCGGGAAGCACAGCAAGGAGTTCAGGCGCCGTGGCGGAGCCGTGCTCGGCGAGCAGCTCGGCTGCGACGGTGGTCAGTTCGGCTGCTGCTGCGGCGTCGAGCGAGCGTACCGGGGCAGGGCAGATGGGCACGGTGGCACCTTCCAGGGCAGGACGGGGCGAGCGCGGGCGTGCGGCATGGCCGCACCGGCTCGTGGACGGCGCGGGAACGCGAAGGGTGGTGGTGTCCGGGAAGGATCGGGGCGCTGCCGGACAGCAGGAACGTAGCCCCGCCAATCAGGTAAGGCAACCCTAAACGAGAAGTTCGACTACATCAACGTAGTCTGATTTTGGCCACGTTCAGGCACTACCGATGCCACCTCAACTCATCGTCTGAGCTGCGCACTTGACCCATCGAACGATGGCCGGCGTCGTAGCCGGGGGCGGGCGGGGGCGCTTGCAGAGATTGGCCGACTTCGGTTAGGTGAGCCTAAGCAAACCTGAGTACGAACCCTGAGACGAGGACAGACGTGGGTGTCACCAGACGACAGCTGCTGTGGGCCGGAGCCGGCATCGGAGGTGCGGGGCTTCTCGCAGCCTGTGGCGGTGGTGGGGATTCCAAGGGCTCCCCGGCCCCCGGTGCGGCCGCGGGGAAACCCCGCGCCGGCGGCACGCTGCGCGTGGGTGCGCTGGGGCGGTCGAGCGCGATCACCCGTGACCCGCACGGCACCCAGGCCAACGAGAGCGACTACCTCGTCCTCGCCCTCGTCTTCGACACCCTGACCGTCCCCGGCGCCCAGTCCAACACCGCCCCGCGGCTTGCCTCTTCCTGGGAGCCGTCGGCGGACCTGAAGACCTGGAAGTTCACGATCGCCAAGGGCGCGGCCTTCCACGACGGCACCCCGGTCACCGCTGAGGACGTGGTGTGGTCGCTCAAGCGGCTGCGCAACACGCCCTCCGGCGCGGCCCGCCTGCCCGGCATCCAGGCCGAGAACATCAGCGCCCAGGGCACCGACACCATCGTGCTCGTCTCCGACTACGCCAACGCCGAGTTCCCGCTGCTGACCCGGTTCGCCTCCTTCGTGATGAAGAAGGACACCAAGGACTCCGAGCTCGACAAGGCGCCCGGCACCGGCCCGTTCAAGCTGGAGTGGTTCCGCGGCGGCAATGCCCGACTGGTACGCAACGACAAGTGGTACGGCGGCACCGTGCATCTCGACGCCATCGAGATCACCATGTTCGAGACCCCGCAGGCGATGGCGAACGCCCTGCTCGCCGGACAGATCGACCTCGCTTCCAACGCCGGCGCGGTGGCCGCCCGGACCGCGGAAACCCGCAAGGACATCCAGGTACTGCGCCGGCCGAACGACATGGCGATGCCGATCGTCATGCGCACCGCCAAGGGCAGCCCCTTCGCGGACGCACGGGTGCGCGAGGCGATGCGCCTGGTCGTGGACCGCGACGCGATGGTCAAGCAGGTCCTGTCCGGTTACGGCACCGTCGCCAATGACATCCTCGGCACCGGCGACCCGGCCTTCGCCAAGGACATCCCCCAGCGCAAGCGCGACCTCACCAAAGCCCGGCAGCTCCTGGCCGACGCGGGCTTCGACCTGTCCAAGACCTACGAGCTCGTCACCACCGAGGACATTGCGGGACTCGCCGACTCCGCGACCCTGTTCGCCAACCAGGCCCGCGAGGCCGGAATCAAGATCGAGGTCGTCAAGCAGGAGTCCGGCGCGTTCTGGGAGAAGACCTGGAAGACCGGCGACTTCTACACCTCCTACTGGGGCACCAACGACTCGGTGGTCTTCTTCGCCTCCAAGACCATGGTCAGCGAGGCAGGTCAGAACGAAGCCGGCTGGAACGACCCCGGCTTCGACGCCTCCTACCGCAAGGTCATCGGCACCGCCGACACCGGCAAGCGGGCGGCGGCGCTGAAGGAGCTCCAGCAGATCGAATACGACCGCTCCGGCTACCTGCTGTGGGGCATGGCCGACGGCATCGACCTGGCCGCCGCCAAGGTGCAGAACCTGCCCGAGCTCGCCGGCTACGGCCGCGTCCAGCTCGAAGGCGTGTGGCTGAGTTGAGCCGGATGGCCAGGACCGGACCGGTGGCCGCTCCCGCGCGGGCGGCGGCCACCTCCCCGCGCAGGGCGGGCGCGCTCGCCCTGCGCATCGCCGGCACGGCCGCGCGCCGCGCGCTGCTGCTGATCGTCCTGCTCGCCCTGGTGTTCGCCGCCGTCGAACTCCTGCCGGGGGACGCGGCCGGCGCCTCGGCCGAGCGGGGGGAGAGCGCCGCGGACCTTGCCGAACGCCGCCACCTGCTGGGCCTGGACCGGCCGGTGTGGGAGCGGTTCGCCGACTGGATGTCCGCCCTGCCCACCGGCGACCTCGGCACCTCCGCCCGTGGGCAGAAGGTCACCGAACTCCTCGCCGATCCGCTCCCGAACACCCTCGCCCTCGCGCTGAGCGCGTTCGGGATCACCGTGGCGCTGTCCCTGCTGCTGGGCTGCTGGGCCGCCGCCCGCCCCGGCCGCCTGGCCGACCGCGTCATCTCCCACACGTCCACCGCCGCGTTCGCGATACCGGAGTTCGTCGTCTCGGCCGCGCTGCTACTGGTGCTGTCGCTCTGGACGGGCTGGCTGCCGGCCGTCACTGTGACGGGCGGCGACGGCCGGCCCACGACCTGGACCATGCTGATCATGCCGGTCCTCGCCCTCGTCATCCCGCAGACCGGCTGGAACACCCGCGTCGTACGCGGCGCGCTCGCCGACCAGGCCGCCACCCCGCATGTGGAAGCGGCACACCTGGACGGCCTGCCCCTGCGCCGTGTTCTGCTGCGCCACCAACTGCCGGGCGCGGTGCCGGCCATCGCCACCGGCATCGCCACCTCCACCGGCCTGCTGTTCGGCGGGGCGGTCGTGGTGGAGACCCTGTTCAACTACCCGGGCATCGGCTCCGTTCTCGCGGGCGCGGTCGCCGCGCGCGACACCCCGCTGATCGCCGGAGTCGTCATCTGTGCCGGCGCCGTCATCAGCCTCGTGCTCCTGGCCGCCGACCTCATCCGTCACGCCACCTTGGGAGCCCGAGCATGACCGCGACCCTGCCCGGGGCAGCCCGCCGCACCCACCGGCGGGCGAGGACCACCGTGCTCATCGCCCTCGCCGTCCTGCCACTGCTGCCGGTGCTCATCGGCCCGCTGATCGCGCCGCACACCATCGACACCCCTGTCACCGCACCGTTCGCCGTCCCGGGCGAGGGTGCCGCACTCGGCGGAGACCAGCTCGGCCGCGACGTCCTCAGCCGCGTCCTGCACGGCGGCAGCCTCCTCATCGGCGGCGCCCTGCTCGTCGCCGCCGTCACCACCCTGGCCGCCGCCCTCATCGGGTGCATCGCCGTGCTGCGGCCCGCCCTCGGCCGCGCAGTCGAACGCAGCGCCGATGTCGCGATCCTCCTGCCGCCCCTGCTCGGCATCATGCTGATCGCCCTCGCCTGGCCCGGCGGCGGACGCTGGGCCGTGATCGCAGCCGCCATCATCCTCGGCACCCCGTACGCCGTCCGGATCGTCGCCGCGGCCGCAGCCCCCCTTGCCACCGCCGGATACGTCGAAGCGGCCCTGGCCCGAGGCGAGTCCACCCGGTACATCGCCCTGCGCGAGGTCCTGCCCAACCTCCGCGCCACCGTCCTGACCCTGTTCGGGCTCCGGTTCGTCGAAGCCGTCTACGTCATCTCCATGGCCGGATTCCTCCAGATCGGCCCTCAGCCGCCCGCCTCCGACTGGTCCCTGATGGTCCGTGAGAACGCTTCCGGCATCCTCCTCAACCCCTGGGCCGTCCTCGCCCCCAGCCTGGCCATCGCCGTGCTGGCCATCACTGTCAACCTGGTCACCCTCTCCCTGGCCCCCGACACCACAGCGAAGGCGGTGACCCGCTGATGAGCGATCGTGCTCCTGCCGGCCGCGACACGGCACAGCCGGCCCTCATCACCGTCTCCGGGCTGGAGATACGCCTTCCCGGCGGCGCCGTACTCCTGCCCGCCACGACGGCACAGATGCACGCCGGGCAGGTCACCGCCCTGATGGGCGCCTCCGGCAGCGGCAAGACCACCCTCCTGCGCGCACTCATCGGCCACCTGCCTCCCGGCACCGATACCACCGGCACACTCGACGTCCTCGGCCACGCCCCGCACCGGCTCCCCGACGATGCACTGCGCGCGCTGCGCCGCACCGCCGTCGCCTACGTCGGCCAGGACCCCGGCTCCGCCCTCAACCCCCGCATGACCGTGCGCCGCCTCGTCTCCGAACTCGCCGCCGACCCGGCCGACGAGTCCGTCCACGCCCTGCTCACGGAATGCCGCCTCCCGGCCGGCACCGGCATCGCCGACCGTCGGCCCACGGCCCTGTCCGGCGGCCAGCAACGCCGTGTCGCTCTCGCCCGTGCCCTCGCCCGCAACCCGCAGATCCTGCTGCTCGACGAGCCCACCGCGGGACTCGACACCTCCCTGCGCGACGAGATCGCCCACCTGCTGCGCCACCTCGCCGCCGGCCGGAACCTCGCCGTCGTCATCGCCACCCACGACCCGCACCTCGCCAGGACGTGCGCCGACCAGACCATTCGGCTCGACCCCACGACGACCGAGGCAGTCCACGTCGCGGACAACCCGCCCTCCTCCCCCGGCCGCGCCGCCCCCTCCCCCGCCCCGTGCGGTGAGGGCATCACCGCATCCGCGATCGACGCCTCCTTCCGCACCGGCCGTCGCAGCCGCCCCGCCCTGACCGGGGCATCGCTCACCGCGTCCCCCGGCTCGGCCTGCGCCGTCATCGGCCCGTCCGGATCCGGCAAGACCACCCTGCTGCGCGTCCTCGCCGGCCTGCACCCCACGCACACAGGGCACCTGACCCTCGACGGCCGGCCTGTCGCCGCCGACGTCCGGCGCCGCACCCGCGAGCAACAACGGCGCATCCAGCTCGTCCCGCAGAACCCGCTCGACGCCCTCAACCCCCGGCACACCGTCGCCCAGCAACTCGCCCGCCCCCTGCGCCTGCACACCGACCTGCCCAGGCACGCGGTCCCCGGCCGCATCGCCGAACTCCTCGATCAGGTCGGTCTCCCCGCCTCCCACGCCGGCCGCTTCCCGAATGAGCTGTCGGGCGGGCAGCGCCAGCGGGTCTCCATCGCCCGCGCGCTCGCCGCCGGCCCCGACATCCTGCTCTGCGACGAGGTCACCTCGGCCCTCGACACCGAGACCGCCGCCGGCGTCATGGCCCTCCTCACCCGCCTGCGCGAGGAACACCACATGGCCCTCGTCGTGGTCTCCCACGAACACCACCTCGTCGCCCGCCACACCGACACCGTCCACGTCATCGAGGCCGGCCGGATCACTGCCAGCGGGCCCGCCGAGCAGCTTCTGCCCGCGGAGTTCCCGGCGCCGGCCGTGTCCCGTCCGGGATCCGTCCCGGCCGGCCGGGGAGGGGGAGGCGGCGCGGGAGTCGTCCCGGAAGGCCGGTGACCTCGAAGCGCTCGAAGAGCGCCGGGAGGAACGCCGCGAGGACCGTGCGGGCTCCAGCGGGTTCGCGCAAGTCGTCATGGCCGAGGCGGAAGACCCCGTAGGCGCGCAGCTCCAGGCCACAGTCACCAGCCGTCATGGCCGCGTACTTCGCGGTGTCGGGCCGTTGCCGCGCTCTCGCGTGCGATGCCGGGTCCCGCCGGCCTCCAGGACGACCCGCTCGCCGCGAGACAGCAGGAGCAGGAAGTCCATGCGGAAGTTCAGCAGGGCCGCGGGACAGCGTTCCCCTGGGGTTCCGGTGCAGCCCCACCTCCGGCAGGCCGTACACCACCGGCGCGAGGATCCGGTGGTACAGCTCACCGGAACGACGCGGGGGATCCTCGACGAACCGGCAGCGGTTCACCAGCGCGTCTCCCCCCGCGAAACACCGGGCCGCCTCGCGGAGGACGTCCCGCTCCTCCTCGGGCCCGCGGATCCTCTTCCGCGCGGCCGCCGGCTCCGCCCGAACCGCGTCACCATCAGGCCGCGGCGCCATCGCGGGCGTGGAGTGAGCACCGGACCGCTGTCCGTCAGCGGCCCTGATCCGGTTCCGCAGCGTCTCGGTGATCACCCGCCGGGGTGCCGACCAGCTCTGGTATGTGACAACCAAAACCTGTGGTCGCAGGCTGTGACCCGGATTGCTACTTGGCACCAGGCAACGTTCCTGACCTGCACTGATGCCAAGCAGCATCAGCAGCTGGAGGGGCAGAATCCGAGAGATAGTTGGCACTTTGGTACAGCGCAGGTCACGAAGCAGGCCGTCGTGGAGCAGGCCCATGCGACTGCGGATCTTCGGCGATACGACAGCCCCGCAGGAGACCTAATCCTCCACGGTGGTACAGCCACTGCTGATAGCCTCACGTCGCTACGCAAGCTTGGGCTCAAGTGCCGGGCCTGACATGCGGCTTGTCGGTCGACCATGCGCACGGGTACGAAGCTCGCGCGACACGTCGATGTGCGGGCCTTCTTCCCACCCGTGATGACGGTATGCCGATGCGAAGCGCGTCGTGCCGCCGTGCCGAGACGTGAAACGAGACCGAAAGTGATCCATTCGTTCATCGCACACATGAACCCGGGACGCTGCAGGGTGTTCGCCCTCGTCAAGGACCCTCACGAGCGCCTGGAGGTGGTCACGACGCTGGGAGCGGCCGATCTGGCCCTCAGCGGCGAGCTCGTCGAGGCCCTCAACAGTCATCTATTCGACCAGGGCGGCCCAGCCCTAGGGGCGGTTCTCGACCGGGCTCCGAACCCAGTGCGCATGGCCGTACGGCAGTATCTCCAGGGCAGGCCCGCACCGGAACTCGGAACGTTCACACCCTACGGGCCAGTCGGCGTCATCCGGGATGCCGTCTACTTCGGCGGTATCGACGGCGACCTCGAAGAGTACCTCGACAGCGCCTACATGATCGGGCTCGGGATCCGCATGTCGAACGAGCGCCGGGCCGACAGTAACGTCGAGTGGGTGCTTCAACTGCGCGACGACGAGGTGTCCGTGCCGGCGAGCGCCGAGCCCCGTACCTGGGCTCTTCCCCTCGACGTGAAGCTCCTGAGCACATGGACCAGCGAGCAGCCGCTCGGCGGTGTCAGCCCAGTACGCAGCGCGCTCGAGGTGGCCGAGGCTGCGAGCGAGGAAGGACGCTGGGTCAGGGTACACACGCTGCTGCACAGTGATCGTGACGAGGACTACGAGGGCAACGGGACCTCGGAGTTCGTCGTGGACATCTTTGACGCGCCGATCCCGCTCCAGGAGCGGGACGAGTAGACGCCCCGGTAACAGAAGGAGCCCGGGTCCCCGCGACCACACCAGCCGGAACCCGGGTCGGATCCGGTTCCAGCCGCACCGGCCCGGAGCCGGGGGCTGTTGAATGGACACCCTCGGGAGCGTGGACCCGCAGACCGGCGCAGACCGCGAGCAGGTCGCGATGACGGGATTCTGATGCGTAGCTCGTGAGCAGTGGGAGCAAGGTCAGCGGCTCACCCGATGGACGAGAGCCGACCACCCTGGTCACCGGCCATTCGCCCCTGCGGGAGGCAGCTCGTGCCTGCCGCTGCTGTTGGCAGGCTAGACCTCGATGTCCTCCGCCTCTTCCCTGGCGCCCTTGGTGTATTCGTCCACCCACCGCCGCTCGTGTGTGCAGTTGCCAGTGGCGTGGCCGCGGGGGTTGAGACACTGGTCGCGCCAGTAGCCGCTTACGGGACCGGCGTAGGGCGCCCGGGGCGGGGCGTCGGAGGACCTGGAGCTGTCGTCCTGTTCCACAGCGGCCTCGGCGAGAATGCGGGCGACCTCGGCGAGGACGCCGCCGAAAACGTCGGGCTCCGGCTCGAGCTCGCCCTCGGCTGCGGTCGCGGTCGCATGGGTACGGGCGAGGGCTATGACACCTCCGACCACCGCAGCAGCCACGCTGATCGCCCCCACCTTGCCAGCGGGCCCGAGCTTGTTCCAGACGTCAGCCGCGCGCCGCCGCAGCGGCTTCTTCTCATCGCCGTCCTCTGGCGGTAGGCCGGATGGCGGTTCGGACGATCGTGGCCCATCGGTCATGTGTCCTCCCTTGGCGCAGAGTTGCCCGGGCCGCCAATTCTGTCAGCAGCCGAGCCCCGATCCACACATTCAGGACGACGTCGGCGTCCACCCGGTGGGAGGGTGGGCGGTGACAGACATCCTGGAAGCTTCACTGGATACCTACCAGCAGCAGACGCTGGACCAGACCCACAAGGACGAGATTGAGGTGGACAGTCAGGTGGCGATGGAGCGACAAGCTGAAAACCTGAAGAACGGCGTCTCCTCGCCCGACAAGGTGCACCAGACCCCAGACGGCAGTCCTCGCCTGTGTCGCGTGCACGAGATCCGCGAGCGCTGCGAGCAGCTCCTCGGCCCCGCCGTCATCGCGCACATCGAGGCCAAGGTTGCCGCCGCTCCGCCGCCGCCACCTGAACTGATCGACGAACTGCGCCGCATCGTCACCCAGCCGCCGGCGAGATCCCTCGGTCCTGACGGTCGAGACCACCACCCCCACGGATACGGCGCCCGATGCCGGCCCTATGGGGCCGACGGAAGCCAATGCTGTGCCCGCCAGCAGCCCGCTTCGGCAGAGCTGTTGGGCCCGATCGCCGAAGCAGGCTGCTGGCGGCGTGGTGTGCAGTCGGCCGTCATCTACAACCCGGCTCAGCCACTGAGGGCACAGTGGCCGTCAGCGTGCCTAGTTTCGGCGCCTCAGGCACCGTTGTGAACGTAGGCAGACCAGATGTCGGGGCGGTTCGGGACGCGGGCGCGGGTCCGACACACCGCGGTATGGAGCGCGTGGGCCGCCGTGGTGGTCGGCGCGAGAGCACCGTAGAAGTCCTGGGCGGTCTCGGCGGCTTCGGTGTCGTAGATCGGCCAGAGGGTGCCCACGACGCTGCGGTACCCGGCGATCAGGAAGGCGGATGCAACGGTGATGGCCTCGTCCGGGATGTCGAAACCGCCGCGGGCCGTATCGCAGGCGGAGAGGAACGCCAGGTCCCCGTCGATGTCGAGCCGGCTGACTTCTGTCGCGCGCAGTTCGCTGCCGTGATGCAGGATCAGACTGCTGGACGACGGGTTGTACGGGGAACTGATGCCGTGGCAGGCGAAGTGGACCCGGTTGGAACTTGCGAGCTGGTCCAGTACCCGGTCGGCTGAGGTTTCCTGTCCGGTGAGGAAGACGCCGCCAGGGAACCGGCCTCGCAGGAACAGCGTCTCCGCGGAGGCACCGGGCAGGGGTGGCAGGCCCGGGACATCCGGCGCACTCACGCTCAGGAAGGAATCGTGAGCCGCGGCGGCTCTGGGGCGCCTGGCGTGCTGGAGCGCGCAGATCGTAGGGGTGAAGGAAGAGACCGCGCGGTCGAGGACGGTGTCGCGGGTGCCGTAATAGCCGGCGGCCCCGAGAGGGAGGAAGGTGAAAAGGCTGGTGGGGCACCACCACAGGCGCGGGGCCTGACCCGGGGGACAGGCCGTGTCCATTCCCAGAGCCGACAGGACGGGATGCGCGATCTTGTCCCAGATCCATTCCAGGGACCGGAACATCTCCTGCCGTGACCGGTGTTCGGTCGCTGCCTCCGGTTGGGCGTTGAGCAGTGTGTTCGCGGCCCGTACGAGGTCCTCTCCGGTCATCGGAAGACGCAGGGCCTCGACGGCGCCGTCCTTCACGATGATGGCGTCTGCCCGCGTACTCATGGTGGTGAGCATAACGACAGGGCCCTCGGCCGTGACGTCTCGGAGTGCGGCGTCCGACAGTGGAGCGGCGAACTCCTCCATGCCCGGAAGCACCTTCAATTCCTTTTGCAGGGCGCCCCATCGTGTGGCCCGCCGATGTCGCTGGACGAGCGTCTCCGGATCGGCGTTCGCCGTCTCGCGACGCAGCTGCTGCCATTGGGCGGCCAGATGAGGCGCATGCTCGCGTGCCACGGCGAGAGGCCCACGCAGGTTGATCGCCTGCGTGACCAGCATGGCCCGGCCCGCCTCCAGAATCCTGACTGCTTGGTGGGGATCGTCCAGCTCCAGCGCACAGGAGGCGGCAGCGACCGCGAGTCCGGCCATGTCCAGGAGAAGGGCTTCCCGAGATTCACGGGTCAGTCGAGGCCCGACGACGAACGGCAGCTGTTCGACCGCGAGGGCGTACATTCCCATCGCTTCCGCCCAGTTGCCGCGAAAGGCGCTCAGCCGAGCCGCTGTGCGTGCGGCAGACAGGCGCACACGGGGGGAGTCGTTCTCGTTCTCCGCAACTTCGGTGACTATGGTGCGGGCAGCCTCGAAGTCACTTGTCCGGCCCGTTGCACGATGCCGGTCCATGTACATCTGGGCGAGCTGAGGAAGCCGGTTGGAGCGGAAAGCGTCTGCTGGATCCTCGACGAGGCCGCGCATGATGTCGATCGCCTCGTCAAGGTGCTCGGGGGAGTCCGTGAGACGCGCGTAGCGTTGCAGCCCGAGGGCGAGGTCCGACATGTACTGGTGTCTTGCCCACTCGTCCGGGGCCGTCTCGGCGATCAGTGCGCGTGAGATCGCCAGGGCCTCTTCGAGATGTCGCCTGCTACGGGTGATGTCGGAGTGTTTCTGCAGGGCAGCGCTTAGCAGCGTGCGGGCGTTGTTGTGCCGGGGGCCCCCGGCAGGCAGAAGCCCGATCGCCTCCCGGGCGAACACGATGGCGTCTCTTACGGCAGTGGGTCCCTTGAACTCGGCAGAACCCATCACCAGTATGCAGAGACGCATCGCGACATCCGCCCGCAGACGGTGGAGCGGGGTCAGAAGCTCATGCGCTCGTCGCAATACGCTGATGGCTTCTTCGACGGCCACCGGGTCGCCGGACGATTCGTACAGTTTGGTGAAGGGGACCGATTGAGCGATCAGATACTCGGGCATATGGACGTGGTACGGCAGCGCCGAAGCCTTCATTTCGGCTGAGGCCGCGACGGCTTCGTCGAGGACCTCGGCACGAGGCTCATACTCGTGCAGGTAGACCAGGGCGTTGGTGAGGGCGATCAGGAGTTCGCAGCGTTGCTCGGAGGCTGGTTCGGATTCGTGGATCAGCTCGCGCAGGACTGGGACCAGTCGGGCAAGGTCTCTGGGCGACCCTGTTTTCACTGCGATCGCCTCGTGCCAGGAACTCACCATGACGCGCATGATGCTTGGCCTGTTGTAGCTGCCCGAAGAGACGGCCTCGTTCGCGTCCCGCAGCGCGCGTACCGCCTCCAGCGCGTAGTCTCGGTGGCCCGTTCGATGGTACTGCTCGTGCAGGATGTGGGCGTGGGCGGCGAGTACGGCGGGATACTCGAGGTGTGTAACCGAGGTGTTTTCGACGCCATGCCGGGACAGGCGCAAGCATTCGTCGAGTACGGCAGGGTCGGGATGGTCCGAGTTCTGCATGAATAGGATACGGATCAGCACCATCAGGCGTTCCGGATGGTCACAATGAGTGGGCGGAGTCGCGTCCACGGAGGAACGAGAGAAGAGCAGAGCCTCGTTGACGAGTTCGCTGTCGTCGGTCAGCATGGCGAGCGCCCCGAGAGATGCCGCGAGATTCCAGCAGTAGCGCGCGTAATTGGCATACTCAGGCGGAGTCAGAGCCACCGCGAGCCGTCCAGCTTCCACCGAGCGACGCAGTCCGTCCACGTCTGTCGTGGGAAGAAACCGGGTCCTCAATATCTCGCAGAGGTTCGCATGGCCCATCCCTGGATCGGGATCTCCGGGATGCTGGGCCGCAGTGGCGCGGGTGCACCATTCCATGGCCTCCACGATGTCCTGGGTCTGGCCGGTGATCCGATAACGCAACAGGAGCGACGCCGAGTGATTACCGATTCTCGCAGCCCAGTTGGGGTCGGTCTCCGCAGACATGGCGATGGCTTGTCGGCCGTATTCCACGGATTCTGCGATGCGGTCCAGGTCGGGTGCCAGTTGGTGGGAGACACGCAGCGCGCCGGCCAGGCGAGACAGGATGAGTGGTTCTACGAGGTCATTGCCCTCGGCTGCCCGGAGGGAATCACGGCCGACCGTCACAGCCTCCTCTGCGGCCGCGGCATCGCTGAATGCCTCTCCCTTCAAACGCAATACGTCGGACAACTGGCTCATGGAATACGGCAGGACCTCGACCGGACTGCTGCTCACGGCTGTGCGGGCCATCTCGATCGACTGTTCCAGCAGGTCTTCGTTCCCGGTCCGAAGAAACAAGTCGAGGCCGTGGACCGAGGCGGCGACGTAGCAACGGGTGAGTGCGTCGAGGCAGTCATCTGTGGTCGAGCTGCCGTCGGGCAGGAGTGTCGAGGTGTGCTTCAGAATGAAGATCGCAAGGCGGAGCTTCTTGATGTCCCTGGAACTGTCGTAGTCCTGAAGCTGCTTGACACCGACCGAAAGAGCCTGCTGAGGTGAGGTCTCGATCAGGGTCGGCAGGGTCTGCCACGGCACGGCCGAAGGGTCGAGCTGATAGGCCACGAACAGCAGACGCATTCCCCGATTGAATGCGTCGCGCTGCTCGCCGGGGAGGATCATCGCCTGCAGGAAGTTGAGCCAACCGGCGGCGATGAACGCCTCCACGTCGAACTGGTCCTGGTCGGTCTCCCTGCGGGCTTCCAGATGGTCGAGCGCTGTCGAAACGTCGAGCGCTTTGAGCGCTTGATCGGTCCGCGCAGATGCGAGTGCTGCGACGAAGTCCGGATCCGCCTTCGACTGTGCGCCCTCAGGGAACTGCTGGAAGGAACTGGTGAGCTCGCGGGCCCAGGCCAGTGCCCGTTCCCGCTTCTTCAGCGCTGCCGACTTCCGGCTCTTGGCCCGTAAGAGGGCCCAGCGACCGCTCACTCTGCCGGGTCTTCCCGCACCGGAGTCGTCGGACCGACCTCGACACTTCCCGCGGGTGGACCGTCGATCGGAACGATCACCCACAGACGCCGGGAGTAGTCCTTTCTGACGAGCAGCCACGTATCGGAGGCCGTCGGGATACGAAGGCTCAGGATCGCCGAGGCCTCACGGCCTTCTATGTCCGCCGGCAGCTCGAAGGCCAGACGGCGCACCGGGTCGACGACCGTGATCTGGCCGCTGCTCACCAGCTCGTCCTCGGCTGCCGCCGCTCTCTTTCGCGGGAGCGCGCTGTGCAGCCATACGTAGATGTCCTCGCTGGCTTTGCTCACCACCCCTTGAAAGAAGGGCAGGAAAATGGATCCGGCCATGAAGCTGACGAGGAGTTCCCCGACCGAACGTGTGCTTTCAGCATCCGTGGATGCGTCCCCCGTTGACCGTGACGTCATCAGACCATGATGCATGGAGGGGTCGGGTTCTGGAAGAACACTGTCAGGGAGCCCGGATGCCAGTGATCCATTTCCAACCTGACAGTGCTGGCCGCTTGTTGGACGGATCTACGGAACTCCAAAGCTCCTGATAGACGGGCTCTCGACCAAGATCGCCCGTAGCCACCAGGCGATTCGTGTGCTCGTCTGACCTTCCCCGAGCTCTCAGCTTCGCTCGAACCAGCCGTCTTCCGCAGGATCTCCCTCTCTTTCTCCAGCTCGCGGACCTGCTTGCGCAGGCGGCGCAGTTCCTCACGCTCCGCCGGGTTCAACAGGCCCTCACCGCCCGCACCAGACGCGGCCGCTTCCGCCCGCGAGCGCGCGACCCACTGGCGCAGCGGCTCCGGGTTGACGCCAAGCCCCCGCGCCACCGACCCGATGTGCCGTCCGCTGGATTCCACCAGCGCGACCGCGGCCCACTTGAACTCCCCCGAGTACCTCGCAGTACCCATGAGGACATCCTCTCCACGTGCCCGAAGATCCGCTTCTCAGAAGTGTCCACGGCCCGGGGTAAAGCCCAAAACTCGCCACCGGACTCGCCTGGCATCGATGCGCCGAAACCCTTGGTCTGACTCCGAAGATGGCTGCCAAGCTCCTCTCCAGCCTCGCCAAGCGCTTCGAACCCGTAAAACCGCGGCAGGAGTTCGACCGCCGAGTCGACCAGATCGCAGATCACCTCGATGCCACCGACGAACGGATCAACTACGCGAGCCGCCGTCGGGGTCTGGCCGAGTGGCGTATGCCGAGTGGAGAGTGGCACCTCCTGACCGGCAGAATCCCTCGCCTCCGCAGGTTTCACGAGCAGGGCGACCTGACATCGGAACCGCCCTCGCGTGGGCCGGCGCCACTCAGGGCGAGCCTTTGCACAGCCCTGTCATCCGCAAAGCCGAGCTCGAAAGCAGGGACATCACCTTCCTCAGCAAAGAAGTTTCCGTTCTCCAACGGGACGACATGCGCGGCGCCCGACTCCGACTCCGTGGGCGCCTTGATGCCTACGCGGCACAGTTGGCGCGCGCCTGCGACCATGAGACCGACCTCAAGATCAATATCGACGACATCCTCTCCGCCACAGACCTCAACGTGAAGACTCCCAGACCGCGCGCCGAGCGATAAATCGTCAACAAATTCACTAGCGCCCACGTCTGAACCTCTGCGCCAGCCTGGGACTACCTGCGACCAAAACCTGGTCCTCCGCGGCTCCGTACACACGATCAGCAAGCAAGAACCGCGACGCGCGGTACGCCCGAACCTCATCAATTCACGGAACGTAGCAGGTCAGCCACCTCGGACAGTCGGCGCGTCAGACTACTGCTCGCTTGGTCAGCGATTTCAGCTGGTGCCAACTATCCCGCTTTTGTGCCAACTAAAAGCCTCGTCACACAGGCGCTCACCGCCGCACGCGCGGCATCCCCAGGCCGATCCAGGAGATGATCTCCCGCTGGATCTCGTTGTTGCCGCCGCCGAAGGTGAAGATCACGGCGGAGCGGTAGCCGCGTTCGAGTTCGCCGTGCAGCACGGCGCCGGCCGAGCCCTCCTTGAGCGGGCCCGCCGAGCCGACGACCTCCATCAGCCAGGCGTAGGCGTCGCGGCGCGCCTCGGAGCCGTAGACCTTGACGGCGGAGGCGTCCTGCGGGGTGAGGGTCGCGTTCTGCACCGCGGACACCATCTGCCAGTTGAGGAGTTTCATGGCGTCGAGCCTGGTGTGGGTGCGGGCCAGCAGGGCACGGACCCAGCCGAGGTCGATCACGCGGCGGCCGTCGGCGAGCGGGGTGTCCGCGGCCCAGCGCTGGACGTTGTGGAGGGCGCGGATGGCCATGGTGCCGTGGGCGGCGAGGGTGACGCGTTCGTGGTTGAGCTGGTTGGTGATGAGCCGCCAGCCCTTGTTCTCCTCGCCGACGCGGCGGGAGGCGGGGACACGGATGTTCTCGTAGTAGCTGGCGGTGGTGTCGTGCGAGGCGAGGGTGTTGATCAGGGTGCAGGAGTAGCCGGGGTCCGTGGTCGGGACGAGCAGCATGGTGATGCCCTTGTGCGGTGGCGCGTCCGGGTCGGTGCGGACGGCCAGCCACACCCAGTCGGCGGTGTCGCCGTTGGTCGTCCAGATCTTCTGCCCGTCGACCGTGTAGTGGCCGGTGGCCTCGTCGCCCTCGCGCACGGCCCGGGTCCTGAGGGCGGCGAGGTCGGTGCCCGCGTCGGGTTCGCTGTAACCGATCGCGAAGTCGATCTCGCCGGAGAGGATCTTCGGCAGGAAGTACGCCTTCTGCTCGTCGGTGCCGTAGCGCATGATCGTCGGGCCGACGGTGTTGAGGGCCATCAGCGGCAGCGGGACACCCGCCTGCGCGGCCTCGTCGAAGAAGATGAACTGTTCCATCGGGGAGAGTCCGCGTCCGCCGTACTCGGTGGGCCAGCCGACGCCGAGCCAGCCGTCGCTGCCCAGGCGGCGGATCGTCTCCCGGTAGAAGCTCTTCTGGGTCTCGGGGGCGGCGTAGCGCGCGTATGCGTCGTCGGGGACCAGTGCGGCGAAGTAGTTGCGCAGTTCGGCGCGCAACTGCTGCTGTTCAGGCGTGTATTCGAGGTGCACGGCCCCTCCGGGAGTCTCGCGGTCGCGTCGTCCGTGTGCGGCGGCGCACACAGTAGAACGTGTTGCAAGAATCCGGAAGGGCCGGGACACGGTTCGGCGGGGGCGGGCTCCTGAGCGCGCGCGGACCGGCCCCCGACGGCGCGGGCCGGCCTCCGACGGCGGGGGTCAGCGCTTGACCGCGCGGAGCACGACGAACTTCGGGTCGCCGGCGACCGTGACGCAGTTGCCGAAGATACGGCGGAGTCGGGTGTGGTAGCCGAGGTGCCGGTTGCCGACCACCCACAGCTCTCCGCCGGGCCGCAGTGCGGCGCGGGCACCCTGGAACATGGTGCGGGCCGTCGCGTCGGTGGTGGCCTGGTGGGAGTGGAACGGCGGATTGTTGAGCACCAGGTCCACACTGGCGGGCGGCAGTTCCGCCAGCCCGTCGCCGACCAGGAACTCGGCCTCGGCGCCGGGGCCGGTGTTGGCCCGGAAGGTCTCCTCGGCGGAGGCGACCGCCTGGTACGACTCGTCGATGAAGGTGACCGTCGCCTCGGGGTTGGCGAGCGCCGCGGACAGTCCGACGACGCCGTTTCCGCAGCCGAGGTCGACGACCCGCTCGGGGCCGCCGCGCTCGGGGAGGTGGCCGAGGAAGAACCGGGTGCCGATGTCGAGACGCTCGGCGCAGAAGATCCCGGCGTGATTGGTGACGGTGCGGCCGGAGACCGGGCCGAGCCCTTCGGGCAGCTCGTACCGGTGCGGCCAGGGGCTGGGCGCACGGCCCGCTGCCGGGCTCGGGGTGGAGAAGATGAGCCGGGCCTTCTTGACGGCCAGGGAGGTGCGGGTCGGGCCGATGATCCGTTCGAAGAGCTTGAGGGTGGAGGTGTGGATCTCCTTGACCATCCCGGTGCCGATGACGACGGTGTCCGGGTGGACGGCCGGCGCGAGCCGGTGCAGCTGGTCCTCCAGGAGCGCGAGGCTCTTCGGGACACGTACCAGCAGGACGTCGACGCGGTCCGGCGGTGTGTCCCGGGCGGAGAGCAGACGTACCGCGTCCAGGTCCGCGCCGTTGCGGCCGAGGTTCGCCAGGGTCGCGCGCTGCGCCAGGTAGGAGTCGGTGATCTGCACGGGGCGGTGCCCGGCGAGCACCGTGCTCAGCGCGCCCCAGCGGTCGCCCACCACGACCACGGCGCCCGACAGATCGACCGGATCCGTGCCGTCGGCCCCTTCCAGCCGGCGCAGCAGGTACTCGTCGGCAGCATCCCAGGCGCGGAACGGGTCGCGCGGGTCCTCGGGGTAGCGGGCGAGGTCGAACCCGGCCCCTGACGTCGTCAAACGGTTCATTGTGCACCCAGGCTAGCCGAGCCGCGGGAAGCGCCCACACACTCCCTGCGGCTCGGGCCACCGGGCCGCCGCGAGCCCCGGGCCTCACGTCCTGGATCATGCCGGGCTCGCGGGGTCCGGCCGATCCAGGGCGAAAGACGCTAGGGCAGGGTCTTGTCGATCGCCGACCGGCCCTCCCGGGCGAGCCTGCGCTGCGCCCACTGGAGATTCTTCGGAGTCAGGTCCCGTCCGGAGGCGAGTACCAGGTCCTCTGCCGACGGATTGTCGCTGCCGCCGGTGTGCAAGAGGCTGTCGGGAGTCACTCCCCGGGATACGGATACGGATTCGGGCTCGTCACTCATGCCGCCTCCTCGTCCTTTCGGTCATTCTCGCCCCCTGCCCGGCGTGCCGCATCCGAGGCCCCGCGATCCGCTCCCGGGGTCACGATCAAGCCAACACTTGACCTGCACATGATAGGTACACGCTGTTCACACCATGGTCACGGTGCGTGTGGAAGGCTCCCGGCTACCACGTACCACACGACCGCCGCGGCGCCGCCCCCCACCTTGTGACGGTGTCGTGGCGCACGCATTTCCGGAGAGGACACCCCACATGTCCCGTCGTCACCTTCGTTACCGGCGCCCGCTGCTGGCGACCCTGGCCGCCTTCACGGTGCTCGGCGGCACGGCCGCCGCCGCACCGGCCGCCACACCCGGGGCCGCGCCCACCACCGCGACATCACTGCGGGTACTCGACGACACGTACTACCAGGGCGCGCTCGGCAAGACCGGCACCCAGCTGAAGAGCGCCCTGCACGACATCATCAGCGTCCAGACCAAGCTCTCGTACAGCCAGGTCTGGAACGCCCTCAAGGACACCGACGAGGACCCCGCCAACAGCTCGAACGTGATCCTCCTCTACACCGGCCGTTCGCAGTCCAAGAACTCCAACGGCGGCTCGGTAGGGGACTGGAACCGCGAGCACGTCTGGGCCAAGTCCCACGGCGACTTCGGCACCGCGACCGGCCCCGGCACCGACATCCATCACCTTCGCCCGGAGGATGTCACCGTCAACTCGATCCGTGGCAACAAGGACTTCGACAACGGCGGCAGCGCGGTCAGCGGCGCACCGGGCAACTACACCGACAGCGACTCCTTCGAGCCGCGCGACGCGGTCAAGGGCGACGTCGCCCGCATGCTGCTCTACATGGCGGTGCGTTACGAGGGCGACGACTCCTTCCCCGACCTGGAGCCCAACGACAAGGTCAACAACGGCTCCGCCCCGAACATCGGCCGCCTGTCGGTCCTGAAGGCGTGGAGCCAGGAGGACCCGCCGGACGCCTTCGAGAAGCGGCGCAACGACGTCATATTCGACCAGTACCAGCACAACCGGAACCCGTTCATCGATCACCCGGAGTGGGTCTCGGCCATCTGGTAGACCCGGCCCGGAAGTGACGGCGCGGGCCCCGGCACTCAGCCGGGCCCGCCGCCCGTGCACCAGGCCACGGCCTTTGAACGGGTCGAGAACCACCGCGGGGCCGTCGGCGCGTCCTGCTGCCCGGGGCCGGGCAGGGCGAGCCGGCGAGCCGGGTCTGCGACGGCGGTACGTGCCCCGTCCGCCGAGATCCGGCCGAGCCCGACGCGCAGCATCGCCCCGGCCACCCGGTCGACGCCGGTCACCTGCCGCAGGTCCAGCACGACGGGTTCCGTCGCCCGGGGGCGCGACTCGTCCAGCGCGTACAGCACGCGCTCGGCCGCGGTGAAGTCGATGGCGCCCTGAGCGGCGACGACCGCCACCCGTTCACGCGGGGCGCGGTCCCCCGGAGCGCCCCCGGTGGCCGGCAGTTCGTCGGCGGTGGCGACGAGCGTGACGGTGCTGGCGGCCTGTGCCGGATTGTGCATCAGATGCAGGCCGAGCCGTTCCGACAGGGCACCGAGCGCGGCGCGCCCGCGCACCGAGGTGCCGGTCGGGTCCAGCCGCGGACTGTAGGTGGCCAGGCCGAACCGCGCGGGTCCGGCGGCGATCAGCCCGCCGGACACACCGCTCTTCGCGGGCAGTCCGACACGCAGCAGCCAGTCGCCGGAGGCGTCGTACATGCCGCAGGTCGCCATCACCGCCAGCACCTGCGCCGCGACCGGCTCCGGGACCACCGCGTCACCGGTGAGCGGGTTCACGCCGCCGTGCGCGAGGGTGGCGGCCATCGCGGCCAGGTCCAGTGCGGTGACCCGTACCGCGCACTGTCTGAAGTACGTCTCGACCGCGGCGACCGGGTCGACGGGCAGCGGCCCGGTGCTCCGGATCAGATAGGCGAGGGCGCGGTTGCGGTCGCCGGTGGCTGCCTCCGAGGCGTACACCTGCTCGTCCACGTCCAGCCGCCGGCCGGCGAAGCGGCTCAGGCAGTCGAGGATGCGGTCGGACCTCGGGGCGTCGGGAGTGTCCGGGATCAGCGCGGTGGTGATGATGGCGCCCGCGTTGACCATGGCGTTGTCGGGCCGGCCGGTGCCCGGTTCCAGGCTGATGGCGTTGTACGCCTCGCCGCTGGGTTCGGCGTTGACCCAGCGGCACACCTCGTCGAGCCCGAGGACGGACAGGGCGAGGGCGTAGACGAACGGTTTCGACACGGACTGCAGGGTGAACGGGGCATCGGCGTCACCCGCGCTGTAGCGGTGGCCGTCCATGCTGATCAGGGCCAGCCCGAACGCGTCCGGGTCGCTCCGCGCCAACTGCGGGATGTAGTCGGCCGGCCGTCCGTCCCGCAGCCCGGTGAACCGCGTGTGCAGCTCGCGCAGGGCCTCGGTGACGGCGCCGGCGGCGGTACTCACCCGGCTCCGGCCGTCAGCTGCGCTCGGCCTGGGCGATCCGGGGGAACGTCTTGACGCCGGCCGCCTTCCGGCTGTTGGCGAGCTGGTTGACGGTCCGTCCGGGCGGGACGTCCGAGAACCCGAGCACCACGGAGTCGAGCACCTTCCCCGACGCGTCCACGAACTCCACCTTGACGGAGTAGAAGGCGGCCTTGTCCGTGCGGTTGGTGACCCGGACCAGGGCGCTGCGGACCTGCTCGGTCTTCGCGACCGGCTGCCCGGTCACCGAGACGTCCTTGACCGCGTTGCCCTGGCCCTGCACGCCTGCGAGCTGCTTCACCGCCTGCTGCCGGTTGCGCTCGGCGGCGGCGGAGACCGAGGCGGCGAACTCCTGCTGGGTGCGACCGGTGGGGCTCGCGGAGCTGGTCAGGGCCGGTTCGGGGGAGACCGTTCGGGTGCTCCTGGCCGTGCCGGGGGAATTGCTGCCGGAGCCGCCGCAGGCGGCGGTGCCGAAGATGACCGACGCGGCCAGCACGGCCGGGGTCAGGCTGCGCACTGCGCGGCCGCCGAGGGCGTGCCGCAGGTGACTGATCGGGTTCACGGACGCTCCGTCTGTTCGGAAGGGCGTAAGGAATGGGGGGAGGGAGGACCGGCAGAGGCACGGTGGGCGTGGACATCGCGTGCACCTGCCGAGAACAACAATGAAGAACTCGCCCATATTAGGATCAAAAGGTATGAATTGACTCGTCGAATTCACCCGCTTCGCTCGGGAGCGGATTCCGGCCGAAACCCCTGGGAGAGAAAGATGGATACGGATGCCCTGACCGCCGGCCTGTTGCAGAAACTGCGGGCGGTCAAGCCCTATCCGGCCCTGTCCCTGACCATGCCGACACACCGCCGCGCTCCGGACAACGCCCAGGACGCCGTTCGGCTGCGCAATCTGGTGGCCGAGGCCGCCGGGCGGCTGGAAGCGGACCCCGCGGTCACCCGCGAGGCGCGGACCGCGCTCAAGGAACAACTCGACCGGGCGGTCACCGAGGTGGATCCCCGGCGGGCCCTGGACGCCCTGGTCCTCCTCGTCACCGCCGACGAGCACCAGATCTGGCAGCTTCCGCGCACCGCGCCCGAACGGGTGGTGCTCAGCGACACCTATCTCACCCGCAACCTGGTCGCCGCGAAGGCACAGGCCCAGCCCTTCTGGGCACTCACCGTCTCGGCCGACCGGGCCGTCCTGTGGAGCGGCACCGCGGACGCCCTGCGCGAGGAGCGGACCGGCGGATTCCCGCTGACGGCTCCGCAGGAGCCGTCCGACCCGCAGCGCGAGGAGCGGATCGGCGACACCCCCAGCACGTTCAGCGACGAGGAGACGCGCACCTTCCTGCGCACGGCCGACGAGAAGCTGCGCGCGGTGCTCGCCGAGGATCCGCGCCCGCTCTATCTGATGGGCCTCGCCCCCGCGCTCGCTCTGCTGGACGAGGTCGGGGAGAGCGCCAAGTCGGCCGTCGGCCGGGTCACCAAGGGTGCGCCCGCCGACATGTCACCGAGCGAGCTGCTCCAGGAGTTGCGGCCGGCGCTCGACGAGCGGCAGCAGCGGTTCGCGGCGGAGATCGACGGCAAGCTGGACGAGGCCCGTGGCCGCCGCGCCTTCGCCGGCGGTCTCGACGAGGTGTGGGCCGCCGTACGGGAGGGCCGTGCCGGACTCGTCGCGGTGGAGGAGCACTTCCAGCAGACGGTCC
Source organism: Streptomyces sp. NPDC048295 (assembly GCF_040652135.1). Taxonomy (NCBI): domain Bacteria; kingdom Bacillati; phylum Actinomycetota; class Actinomycetes; order Kitasatosporales; family Streptomycetaceae; genus Streptomyces; species Streptomyces sp. NPDC048295. The sequence continues at coordinate 26,191 of NZ_JBEZLL010000002.1, read as the reverse complement.
GGGTGACGGAGGAGCACCTGGAGCCGGTGAGCGGCGGGGCCGCGGACCTCGCGGACGGCACGGTCCGTGAGGACATCGTGGACGAGCTCGTCGAGGCGGCTCTGGACAGCGGCGCCGACGTGGTCTTCCTCCCGGACGGCTCGCTCGCGGAACACGGACGGATCGCGGCGGCCCTGCGTTACTGAACGGACCGGCGCGACGCAGTACCCCTCCCCCGGGCCCGTATGCCTCAGGCATGCGGGCCCGGGGCGTCGCTGGGAGACTGGGGAGGGGCCCGCCGGGCCCCGGGGCAGGTCCCGGAGAGAGAGGTGACGGCACCATGCCACGCGGATACGACGCCAAGCGGGAACGGCAGTACGAGCACATCAAGGAGAGCGCGCAGGAGCGCGGGGTGAGCGAGGAACGCGCCGAGGAGATCGCGGCCCGTACGGTCAACAAGGCACGTGCCCGCGCCGGTGAGTCGAGGACGGCGAGCCGCACCTCCATCGAGGACATGTCCTCCTCGCGGCGCGGTGGTCTGCGCTCCCACAGCGGAGCGGAAGGACCGACCCGCGACCAGCTCTACGAAGAGGCGAGGAAGAAGAACATCCACGGGCGGTCGAGCATGACGAAGGCCCAGCTGGCACGAGCGGTCGGCCGCTGAGCCCACATCGGGGGCACCGGGACGGGGTCAGCCGCTCCAGGTCCAGTCGGCCACCTCCGGCAGGTCCGTGCCATGTTCACGGATCCAGGCGTGATGGCGGGTGCGGACGTCCGCCATCGCCTGGCGTACCGCCACCGCGCGCACGCCGAGGCCGGGCACCCGGTCGATGACGTCCATGACCAGCCGGTAGCGGTCCAGGTCGTTGCGGACCACCATGTCGAAGGGGGTCGTGGTGGTGCCCTCCTCCTTGTAGCCGCGCACATGCAGCTGCGCGTGGCCCGCGCGCCGGTAGGCGAGCCGGTGGATGAGCCACGGATAGCCGTGGTAGGCGAAGATCACCGGCGTGTTCCGGGTGAACACCGCGTCGTACTCGGAGTCCGGCATCCCGTGCGGATGCTCCTCGCGGGGCAGCAACCGCGCCATGTCGACCACGTTGACCACCCGCACCGCCAGCTCCGGCAGATGCCTGCGCAGCAGATCCGCCGCGGCCAGGGTCTCCAGTGTGGGTACGTCGCCGGCGCAGGCGAGCACCACGTCGGGCTCGCGGCTGCCGTCCTCCGTGCCCGCCCATTCCCACACACCGGCGCCGCGGGCGCAGTGCGCGCGGGCCTGGTCGAGGGTGAGCCAGTCGAAGGAGGGCTGTTTTCCGGCCACGATCACATTGACGTAGTCGCGGCTGCGCAGCGCGTGGTCGGCGACCGAGAGCAGGGTGTTGGCGTCCGGCGGCAGATAGACCCGCACGACCTCGGGGCTCTTGTTGAGGATGTGGTCGACGAAGCCCGGGTCCTGATGCGAGAAGCCGTTGTGGTCCTGGCGCCAGACGTGCGAGGTGAGCAGGTAGTTGAGCGAGGCGATGGGGCGGCGCCAGGCCAGCCGGCGGGATGTCCTGAGCCATTTGATGTGCTGGTTGACCATCGAGTCGACGATGTGGGCGAACGCCTCGTAGCAGGAGAAGAGGCCGTGCCGGCCGGTGAGGAGATAGCCCTCCAGCCAGCCCTGGCACAGATGCTCGGAGAGCACCTCCATGACGCGTCCGTCGCGGGCGAGGTGCTCGTCGGTCGGCAGTATCCGTTCCTGCCAGGCCTTGGCGGTGGCGCCGTAGAGCGCGCCGAGCCGGTTCGACGCGGTTTCGTCGGGGCCGACGACGCGGAAGTCGCGACGCTCGGCGGTGGCGGCCATGACGGCCTCCAGCAGACCGCCCAGCACCCGGGTCGGCTCGTGCAGCACCGTGCCGGGCTTGCCGACCTCGACGGCGTGGTCGTCCAGCGGCGGGATGGGCAGATCGCGCAGGAGCAGACCGCCGTTGGCGTACGGGGTCGAGCCGAGCCGTGCGTCGCCCTCGGGCACGCAGGAGAGCACCTCGGGGCACGGCCGCCCCGAGGTGTCGAAGAGTTCCTCGGGCCGGTAGGAGCGCATCCACGCCTCCAGCTGCCGCAGATGGTCCTCGTTGTCCCGGACCCCGGGCAGCGGGACCTGGTGGGCGCGCCAGGTGCCTTCGACGGGCACCCCGTCGACCTCAGCCGGGCCGGTCCAGCCCTTGGGCGTGCGCAGCACGATCATCGGCCAGTGCGGGCGGCCGGTGTCGCCGCCGGTGCGGGCGGCGGCCTGGATCTCACGGATCCGGTCGACGGCCCGGTCCATCGCGGCGGCCATCGCCCGGTGGACGCCGACCGGGTCGTCGCCGCCGACGTACAGGGGGTCGTGCCCGTAGCCGCGCAGCAGGGCGTCGAGCTCCGTCTCGGGGAGGCGGGCGAGCACCGTCGGGTTGGCGATCTTGTAGCCGTTGAGGTGGAGGACCGGCAGGACGGCTCCGTCGTGCACCGGGTCGAGGAACTTGTTGGAGTGCCAGGACGCGGCGAGCGGTCCGGTCTCGGCCTCGCCGTCCCCGATGACACAGGTGACGAGCAGCTCGGGGTGGTCGAGGGCGGCCCCGTAGGCGTGGGTGAGGGCGTAGCCGAGTTCGCCGCCCTCGTGGATGGAGCCGGGTGTCTCCGGTGCCACGTGGCTGGGCACCCCGCCGGGGAAGGAGAACTGCTTGAACAGCAGCCCCATTCCTTCGGCGTCGCGGCCGACGTCGGGGTACGTCTCCGAGTAGCTGCCCTCCAGCCAGGAGTTGGCGAGGACGGCGGGTCCGCCGTGGCCGGGGCCCCAGACGCACAGACCCTGGACGCCCCGGGACCGGATGACACGGTTGAGGTGGGTGTGGACCAGGTTCAGTCCGGGCGAGGTGCCCCAGTGGCCCAGCAGGCGCGGCTTGATGTCCTCCCGGGCGAGCGGCCGGGTCAGGAGCGGGTTGTCCATCAGATAGATCTGGCCGACGGCCAGGTAGTTGGCGGCCCGCCAGTACGCGTCGAGTGCCGCGATCTCCTCGTCGGACGGGCCGGACGGGGCCGCCGGACCGGGGGCGTTGCTCATGGATGTCTCCAGCCGAAAAGTTCTAGGAGGTGGCGCCGACGGGCTCGGGGCCGTACCAGACCGTGGTCGCGTTGCAGAATGCGCGGATGCCCTGCCCGGCGAGCTCGCGTCCGTAGCCGGAGCGCTTGACCCCGCCGAAGGGCAGCGCGGGGTGGGACGCCGTCATTCCGTTGAAGAAGACACCTCCCGCCTCCAGGTCGCGTACGCAGCGCCGCGCCTCGTCCGGGTCGCGGGTCCATACGTTGGAACTGAGGCCGAAGGGGCTGTCGTTGGCGAGCGCGATGGCCTCGTCCAGCCCCTCCGCCCGGTAGAGCGAGGCGACGGGGCCGAAGGTCTCCTCGCGGTGGATGCGCATGGCGGGGGTGATGCCGGTGAGGACGGTGGGGGCGTAGAACCAGCCGTGCTCCAGCTCCGGGGCCAGGCCGTCGGGTCTGCCGCCTCCGCAGAGCGCGCCGGCGCCCTGTCGCAGCGCGTCGTCCACCAGCTCCTCCAGGTCGGTGCGGCCCTGTTCGCTGGCGAGCGGTCCGATGTCGGTGGACTCCTGCATCGGGTCGCCGACCGTCAGATCGCTCATGCCCACGGTGAACCGCTCGGCGAACTCCTCGTACACCTCCGTGTGCACGATGAACCGTTTGGCGGCGATGCAGGACTGCCCGTTGTTCTGGACCCGCGCGGTGACGGCGGTACGGGCGGCCCTGGCGACGTCCGCCGACGGCATGACGAGATACGGGTCGCTGCCGCCCAGCTCCAGGACGGTGTGCTTCACCTCGTCGCCGGCGATCGACGCGACGGAGCGGCCGGCCGGTTCGCTGCCGGTGAGGGTGGCCGCGGCGACCCGGCGGTCCCGCAGGATCGTCTCGACCGCCCCCGACCCGACCAGCAGGGTCTGGAAGCATCCCGCCGGGAATCCGGCCCGGCGGAACAGTCCTTCCAGGTACATCGCCGTCTGCGGGACGTTGGAGGCGTGCTTGAGCAGGCCGACGTTCCCCGCCATGAGGGCCGGGGCGGCGAACCGTACGACCTGCCAGAGCGGGAAGTTCCACGGCATCACGGCGAGCACGGCGCCGAGCGGCCGGTACTGGACGTAGGCCCGGGAGGCTCCGGAGTCCCGCACATCGGCGGCGGACGGATGCTCGTCCGCGAGGAGTTCCTCCGCGTGGGCGGCGTACCAGCGCATCGCCTTGGCGCACTTGGCGGCCTCCGCGCGGGCCGCCTTGACGGGTTTGCCCATTTCGACGGTCATGGTGCGCGCGATGTCCCGCTGGTCCTCGTCCAGCAGCGCGGCGGCCTGGTTCAGCAGGCGGGCCCGCTCGGCGAATCCGGTGGTCCGGTACTGCTTGAACGCGGTGTCGGCGGCGTCGAGCCGCTGCTCGATCCCTGCCTCGTCCAGTGCCTGAAACGTTCTGAGGGTTTCGCCGTTCGCGGGATTGACCGTCGCGATGGGCATGCCCGTGTCCTCCTTGACTCGGTTCTTCGACCGTGCCGCGCCGCAACGCGGGCCCCGCCGGGCGGACACCCGGCCGGCGCGGTCCGCGCGCGGTGCGCACGTCGTCCGCGCCGGTGGGGGGAAGCGTTCGGCGGGTACCGGAGCCGGCGGTCCCGGTGTCCCGGCTCAGACGAGAGCGGGGTCGGCCGCGGTCACGGGCTCGATGACGGGAGCGGCGACCACGACGGGCGAGCGGCGGAACTCGCGCACACCGGGCAGCGGCGGAAGCGGCGCCAGGCCGACGCTGTACGGCTCCTCGGCGTACCGGGTGAACCAGACGACCTTGCCCTCGGGCGTACGGCAGGTGCCCCAGCTGTCGCTCAGGGCCATGACCCGGCTCAGGCCGCCGCCACCGGCGCTGAGCAGCCGCGGCATCCCGGAGCCGTTGTCGGCGACGGAGACCGTGAGATGCCGCCCGGACCAGCGGAGTTCGACGACGCAGTTGTTGTCGTCACCGACATGCCGGTGGACATTGGTCAGCAGCTCCTCCACTCCCCGGCACACCGGCCGGATGTGGAGTTCGAGACTCCAGTGGCGGAGGTGTGCCGCGATTATTCGCCGCAGCTGGGACACACGCTCTGCCGAAACCTGGAGTTCGACCAGATAGTGCCGGTCGAGTGGAACGGTCATCGTCGAGGCTCCTCACATCGAGGCCCACTTGTCTTCGCCCCGTTGGACAACAACCCCCGAACACGAAGAGTGAGCAGATGTCACTTCTGGGTCACTCAACAGGGTGACCCGGCCGCACCGGTCGCGCAACACAGGGGACGACCGCCCAGGTCACAGGAGGTAGGGCAGCAGCGTGTCCGGGGTGAGCGGGAGGCTGCGCAGTCTGATACCGGTGGCATGCCGGACGGCGTTGCCGACGGCCGCGGCGGCGCCGACGATGCCGATCTCGCCGATGCCCTTGCTGCCCATCGGGTTGAGATGGGGATCCTCCTCGTCGATCCAGTGCGCCTCGATCTCCGGCACGTCGGCGCAGGCCGGTACATGGTAGGAAGCGAGATCACTCTCGGTGAAGTCACCGAAGACGGGGTCCATGGTGCTGGCCTCGGTCAGCGCCATGCCGATCCCCATGGTCATGCCGCCGATGAACTGGGAGCGCGCGGTACGGGAGTTGAGGATGCGTCCGGCGGCGAAGACACCGAGCATCCGCCGCAGTCGCACCTCTCCGGTCCGTGAGTGCACGGCGACTTCGGCGAAGTGCGCACCGAACGCGTGGCGTGCGTACGGGGACACCTCCGCGGTCTCCTGCCGGGTGTCGGCGGTGACGGTGAGCCCGTCGGTGGGGACCGGGCCCGTGCGCTCGTCCAGTTGCCGCCGCAACAGGGTGCATGCCTTGTGCACGGACCAGCCCCAGGAGGCGGTGCCCGACGATCCGCCCGCCAGCGGGGCGTCGGGCAGTTCGCTGCTGCCGATGTCGGTCCGGACGCTCTCCACCGGGGCACCCAGGGCGTCGGCCGCGATCTGCGCCAGCACCGTGCGGGCGCCGGTACCGATGTCGGTGGCGTTGACCCGGATGCGGTACGAGCCGTCCGGGGCGGCGTGCGCCGAGGCGCTGGAGGGGGCGATGTACACGGGGTAGGTGGCGGCGGCGACGCCCATGCCGAGCAGCAGCGGCCCCTCCTCACGGATCGCGGGGCGCGGGTCGCGGTCGTACCAGCCGAAGCGCGCCGCGCCCTTCTCCAGGCAGGCGGCCAGGCCGCGGCTGCTGAAGGCGCGCCCGGAGTCCGGTTCGTTCGCCGGGTCGTTGCGGATGCGCAGTTCGACGGGGTCCATGCCGAGGGCCGAGGCGAGTTCGTCCATGGCGGACTCCAGCGCGTACATGCCCGGAGCCTCGCCCGGTGCCCGCATCCAGGAGGGGCTCGGCACGTCCAGGGCGACCACCCGGTGGGTGGTGCGGCTGGTGGCGGAGCCGTACATGATCCGGCTGGGCACGGCCGCCTGCTCCACGAACTCCTTGATCGTGGAGGTGTGGGTGATGCTCTCGTGGTCGATGGCGGTGAGGTTGCCGTCGAGGTCGGCGCCGAGCCGGACGTGCTGGACGGTGGGGGCGCGATGACCCACCACGGCGGCCATCTGGCGGCGGGGCAGCGCGATCTTGACGGGATGCCCGGTGTGGTGCGCGGCCATGGCGGCCAGCACGGTCTGCGGGCGCGTGGTGCCCTTGGACCCGAAGCCGCCGCCGACGTGCTCGGAGACGGCGGTGATCTGCTGGGGCCGGATTCCGAACGCGGTGGCGAGGCTGTCGCGGACCGTGGTGGAGCCCTGGCTGGAGTCATGAACGGTCAGGTGCCCGTTCTCGTCCCACTGCGCCGTCGTGGCGTGCGGCTCCATGGGGTGGTTGTGCAGGGCGCCGACGGTGTAGGTGGCGTCGATCTGTACGGGTGCCATGACGAAGGCCCGGCCGGTGTCGCCGCGTTCGCGGACGGCGGGGTAGTCGCCGTTGACCGTCTCCGGGGTGTACAGGCCGGGGTGGTCCTCGGTCAGCAGGACGTCGTGCCCGGCGCTCTCGTACGTGATGCGCAGCGCCTCCGCCCCGGCGCGGGCGCCCTCCGGGGTGTCGGCCACCACGAGCGCGACGGGCCAGCCCCGGTGCGGGACCCGGTCGTTCTGGAGGACGGCGAGAATCGGGTCGTCGGGCTCCTTCAGCCGTGGGGCGTTCTCATGGGTGAGTACGGCGTGCACACCCGGCAGGGCCAGGGCCTCTTCCGCGCGGATGGCGTCGACGCGGCCGCGGGCGATGGTGGCGGGGACGGGCCGGCCGTACAGACACCCCGGCGGGGTGTGCTCGGCGGCGTAGCGGGCGGTGCCCGTGACCTTGTCCCGGCCCTCACGGCGGACGACGGGGGTGCCCAGTGGTGGCGGGGCCTGGCTCATGACGGGGTCCTCACGGCAGGGGTCGGCGTCGGTGCGGTCGGTCAGCTGTCGGCGGCGAGTTCGGCGAGCGCGTCGACGGCCAGGTTGCGGGCGAGGCCCACCTTGAACGCGTTGTCGCGCAGCGGCCGGGCGGCGGCGAGCTCGGCGTCCACGGCCCGCGCGAAGGTCTCCTCGGTGGCCGGCGCACCCTGGAGCACGTCCTCGGCGGCGTGTGCGCGCCAGGGCCGGTGGGCGAGTGCGCCGAAGGCCAGCGCCGCGTGCTCGATCCGGCCGGCCCGGACGCTCAGTACGGCGGCGACGGACGCGAGGGCGAAGGCGAAGGAGGCGCGGTCGCGGGCCTTGCGGTAGAGGGAGGCGGCGCCGTCGGGGCGCGGTGGCAGGACCACCTCGGTGATGAGTTCGCCCGGCCTGATCTCGGTGTCCCGGTCGGGGGTGTCGCCCGGCAGGCGGTGGAACGCGGTGGCGGACACGGTCCGTTCGCCGTCCGGCCCGTGCAGCAGGACGGTGGCGTCGAGGGCGGACAGGGCGACGGCCATGTCGGAGGGGTGGGTGGCGACGCAGTGCTCGGAGTGACCGAGTACGGCGAGGTCGCGCTGGGTGCTGTCACGGGCGGGGCAGCCGGTGCCGGGTTGGCGTTTGTTGCACGGCTTGGAGGTGTCCTGGAAGTACGGGCAGCGGGTGCGCTGCAGCAGGTTGCCGCCGGTGGTGGCGGTGTTGCGGAGCTGCCCGGAGGCGCCGGACAGCAGCGCCTGGGACAGGACGGGGTAGCGGGTGCGTACCGCGGGGTGGGCGGCCAGGTCGCTGTTGCGCGCCGTCGCGCCGATCCGCAGGCCGCCGTCCGCGGTGTCGGCCACCTGGTCAAGCGGCAGCCGGCTGATGTCGATGAGGAGCTCGGGGCCCTCGACACCGAGTTTCATCAGATCGACGAGGTTGGTGCCGCCGGCGAGGAACACGGCGTCGGGGCGGGCGGCGCTCTCCTGGACCGCTTCGTCGGCGGACCGGGCGCGGAGGTAGGCGAAGGGCTTCACGGCGCCACGTCCTCGATCGCCTCGACGATACGGGGGTACGCGCCGCACCGGCACAGGTTGCCGCTCATCCGCTCGCGGATCTCGTCGGCGCCGAGCGGTGCCGGGGCCGATCCGGGTGCGTGCCGGGGCGTGACGTGGGACGGGAAGCCGTCCGCCGCCTCGCCGAGCATGCCGACGGCCGAGCAGAGCTGGCCGGGGGTGCAGTAGCCGCACTGGAGGGCGTCGCGGTCCAGGAAGGCTTCCTGGAGCGGGTGGAGCCGCTCGCCGTCGGCGAGGCCCTCGACGGTGGTGATGGCGGCGCCGTCGTGGGCGACGGCGAGCAGCAGGCAGCTGTTGGCGCGCCGCCCGTCGACGATGACGGTGCATGCCCCGCACTGTCCGTGGTCGCAGCCCTTCTTGGCACCGGTGAGGCCGAGGTGCTCGCGCAGGGCGTCCAGGACGGTGGTGCGGTGATCGAGCGTGAGCGTCCGCTCGGTTCCGTTGATCTGCAGTGTCAGGGTGGAACGGTCACCGGTCGCCGCCGGTTGTCGCGCACCGTCGTCCCGCCCGCGAGAGGGGTCCACGCACTCGCACCTTTCAGAGGTGGCCTTTTGTCCGTTTTCTACCAGACGTGTGGTGACTTCCGGTTCCATTGCTCCGCTGCCGGGCCGCGATCCTTCGGCCTGTCGGCCCATCGGTCTACCGGCTGGAGAGGCGCAGCCGCACCTCCTCCTCCTGGTCGCCGGAGACGGTCCCGACGACCTTGACGTCGAAGGCGTGCGCCAGGCTCTGGCGGAGCCGCTCCACCGCCCAGTAACCCCCCTGCACGTCGACGCTGACGGGCGCGCCGAGCGCGACCGGCCCGGAGACCACCCTCGCCTCGGTGACGTCGACGGTCACCACCCATGCGGTGGGGCGCCTGCCCGCGAGGTTCTGCGGCACGTCGGCCGAGGCCCGGTCGGTGGTGAACGCGGCCCGCAGCACATCGAAGACCATCCGCGCGTCGGCCTTCTCGCACCCGCTGATGACGACCGAGACCTCCTCGACGTACCCGCTGTCCTGCGTCTGCTTCTCCTTGATGGTGTTCACCGCGGTTCCTTCCGCTCCGTGCCCCTGGGGCGATTCGGTGATGCCTCCAGGCTCACCCCGCGGCAGGGCGACGGCGACACGAGACCACCGGAATTCGAACGGATCGCCACCTCTCGAAGCGAAACGCCTTTCAGGTCATATCCACTTAAAACATGAATTCATGTGAATTATTGAGTGAGGGCCCCACCTCGGGGTATCCGGCAATCATGGACGTTTCGAACGCAGACCTGAGCTCGCTGGCCCTCACCTTCGCCGACGGGCGGGGCGCCACCGGGTCGGTGATGGGCATCGTCGGAGTGGTGCTGGTGGCCGTGCTGATCGGTGCGGTCTGGCTCGGGAGGCGGCGCCGGGCCGAGGAGCTGCCACCGCCCAGACCCGACGAGCAGCCACCACGGCCGGACCACCGCAGCCACATCGAGGAACGCGATGTGCACGGCGACGACCACTTCCCGCCCGACCGCCGTGGACTTTCGCCGTACGAACTCGGTGACCACGGGAACGAGCCCATCCCCCGCGAGACCGACGAGCAGCGCGACTGACGCCGCGGGCTTCCCGGCATCGGTACGCGGTGGGGGCATCGCGTGTTGCGGGGGCGGCCGCGCCCGGTGAGGCTGGTGAGGCCCGGCGGCCACGGGCGTACGCAGACCTCGCAACCGATGAAGGCAGTAGGACCATGACCGGAAGCCCCCCGGGGAGGGCGCCGACACCGGCGCCGCTGACCGGATCCGCAGCGCCCTGCTGGGTCAACCTCATGACCCGCGACCTGGGATCGGCACAGGAGTTCTACACCGCCGTGCTGGGGTGGACCTTCCGCCCGGCCAAGCTGGGGCAGGAGTTCTCGGTCGCACGCCGCGGCGACGTACCGGTCGCCGGGATCGGTGCGGTGGCGACCGCGTACCGGGTGGCCGTGGCCTGGACGCCCTATTTCGCCGTCACCGACGTCGACGCGGCCGCCTCACGCATCCGTGAGCGCAGCGGCACGGTCGCCGTGGGGCCGATGGCTCTCGGCAAGGGGCGCGGGGCGCTGGCGGCGGACCGGGACGGTGCGGTGTTCGGTATCTGGGAGCGGATCGAGCCCGCGACCTCACCGCCCGCGCCGGACGGCCACTCGCACGCCTGGCTGCGTCTGCACACCAGGAACGCCTTCGACGCCGCGATCTTCTACGGTGAGGTGCTCGACTGGGCGAGCGGGCGCCCGGGGTGCTGCGAGGTGTCGTACGACAAGGACGAGGTCATCGTCGAATGCGACGGGCGCCGGCTCGCCCGGATCAGCTCCGGGGCGGTGGAGGCGGCGCCCGACCCGCTGGTCCGCCCGCACTGGCAGGTGCACTTCCCCGTCACCGATGTGCCGGCCACGGTCGCGGCGGCGAGGGAGCACGGCGGCAGCCTGGTGGAGCAGCGGACCCTGCCCCATGGCAGCGAGGCGACCCTGCTGGATCCGGACGGCGGCCTCTTCACGGTCTCGGACCTCCGGGGGCTCGCGGCGGACGAATTCGGCTGACCGGGCCGTTCGTACGGCCGGGGCCGCGGTCCTCTCCGTGCGCGGACGAGGAGCGGGCCGGCGCCCGGGCCGGGAGGACGGACCAGCAGACCAGGAACCACAGCGCCATGGCTCCCACCAGCCTCGGGGCGACGGAGCCGTGCAGGGCCACGCGCAGTTCCTGGAGCAGATCGGTCCACCGCCGGTCCGCGCGTTCCTCGGGCGTCTCGTGGCGGCCGTCGTCGCGGCCCCGACCGTCGGGAAGACATGCTGTCGAGGTCACCGGGAGCCTCCGCCCGCATACCCGGAGTACTGCGCCTTGCCCCCTCCCCCACCGGAACCGGCCACCGAGGCCGGGATGCTGGCCGGATCACTCACCGGGCCTCGACGATCAGTTCGACCTCACCTACGATTTCGGTAACGGCATCGCGCGTCGGTCACCGGCCGGGTGAGGCGTGGAGGTGCCCGTGAGATGCCCGTTGGAGGCATTCCACAGTGTCAGTCGAGTTGAATCACACCATCATCCACTCCCGGGACAACCGGAAGTCCGCCGAGTTCCTTGCGGACATACTGGGGCTCGAAATCGGCGAGGAGTGGGGCCCGTTCATCCCGGTCACCACCGCGAACGGCGTCACACTGGACTTCGCGACCATTCCCGAAGCCTCGATCACCGTGCAGCACTACGCCTTCCTCATCTCGGAGGCGGAGTTCGACACCGCGTACGCCCGTATCAAGGAACTCGGGATCGAGTACTTCGCGGATCCGCACAGGAAGCATCCGGGCGAGATCAACCACAACGACGGCGGCCGGGGCGTGTACTTCCTCGATCCGGTCGGTCACGCCATGGAGATCATCACGCGCCCGTACGGCGGCTTCCCCTCGTAACACGGCGTCCTGAGAAGGGAGTCGGGCCGGGACTCACGCACGGGTCCCGGCCGGACCGCGCCGTGCCCGATCAGGAGACCGGCAGCAGCAGCTCGGGCCGGTCCCACATCACCGCGGGCGGGTTGGCGGCCAGGGTGCCGGTGCGCCGGGCACCCACACTGCGGTAGAAGCCCTCGGCCGGCGGGTGCGAGACGACACGGACCCCGGCGAGGCCGGCGCGTTCCGCCTCACCGCGCAGATGCCCGACGAGCAGCCGCCCGATACCGAGTCCCTGTGCGTCGTCGGCGACGAACATCAGGTCGAGTTCCGGCGGCTCGAGAACGAGCGAGTAGAAACCCAGCACCCGCTCGGTTCCGGGCTCCACGGCGGCGAAGACCCGATGGGTCTCGATGTAGTCGGGACCCACCCGGTATCCGGCGACCATGGCGGCGTACTGCCCCTCATAGGCGCGGGAGGACCTGACCAGCCGGGTGAGCCGCTTCGCGTCCCGGGCGGTGGCCCGCCTGATGCGCACGGTCTCCCGCCGCTCCCCGCCACCCTGGCGCGTAATGCTCGATTTCATGGGTGGAGTATTACGCATCCGGTCGCCGGGCACCCACTCGCGAGCCGATCGGGAGCTATGGGCGATCGCGCGCGGCACGCCATTCTTCGACGACGGCGTCGATGTCGAACGGCTTGAGGTTCAGCAACGGTCCCGGCGGCGGCCGCCGGACGGCCGACCGGATCTTCTCGTTGACCTCGGTCAGCATGCGCCGCACCTCGGCCTCCGTCCGCGCCCCGGACACGGCTTCGGCCACGTCCTGCGCCTCCTTGCGCAGGGCCAGCGTCGGCGGGAGCACCGACACACCCTCGCGCTGCATCTTCTGCTTGATCCACCAGTTCTCGTCGTAGGGAGCCCCGAGGCTTTCGAGCGGCTTGCCGAATCCCGGCAGCTGCGAGATGTCGCCACGCTGCTCGGACTCCCGGATCTGCTTGTCGACCCATGATTCGAAGCTGACGCCCGCAGGCTTGCGCTCGGTCAACGTACGCCCCTCTCGGAGGATTCGAAATCCGGTCCTTCCACGATACCCAGGGCCCGAGGGGGAACCCGGCACACCCTTGCCCACGCCTGCACAACGCGCCCTGCCACAAGGCCGGTTCGGGGCGCGAACCGCTCGCGTCAGTGGGCGTGCGCGGCGGGCTCCCCGGCGCCGCTCTCCCCGTGGGCACCGTCCCCGTCTCCCGGTTCCCCCACACGGACGGTGAACGCCGCCGTGCGCACCTTGCCCTCATGCTTGAAGTCGAGGAAGAGCCGGTACGTGCCCGCACTGGGCGCCGTCGCGGTGAACGACACCACCGGACCCGGCCCTCCCTCGTTCGGGTGGACGTGCAGATAGGCCAGGTCGCCCGAGCGCAGGGCGACCAGGTGCCCGTATGCGCCGAGGTAGGGCTCCAGATCGGTGACGGGACGGCCGTCCTTGCTGATGGAGGGCTTGAGTTCGCCGGCCCGGCCGGCGCGGAGTTCACCGCCGAGCGTGACGCGGTAGCCGTCGACCTCGGCGGTGGCGCCCGGGGCGGGCAGAGCGGCGGGACGATAGGCGCCGGAGACGGCCAGATCCGCTCCCAGCGTGAGGTTCTCGGCACCCGCCGCGGCCGGGGTGAAGTCGGCGAACACTCGGTAGCCGCCGGCTTCGGGCAGGTCGACCGGCGTCGACCAGGTGCCGTCGGCGTCACGGACGGGGTGCAGGTGCCGGTACTGGGTGAGGTCGGTGGAGGCGAGGATGAAGTGCAGTTCCTTGCCGTGCTCACGCCGATACGCGGTGACCTTGCGCCCGCTGTCGTCCTTGACGGCGAACCGGATCTCGGAGCGGACCCCGGCCCGGACCGTGGGCGTCTGAAGGGCCAGCGTGTAGCCGCCTTCGGACACCTGCAGTCCACCGGGTGCGTGGTCCGCCGCCGCCTTCGTCCCGCCCTCCTCTCCCCCGCCGTGACCACCGTGCTGCCCCGTGGGACGGTCCTCCGCGGCCACCAGCGGGTCGACGCCCCCGCCCACCGCGTACGCGGTCCCGAAGGTCGCGGCGAGCGCGGCGGCGAAGGCGGTGATCCTCAGTGCGTTGTTCATGACGGTTTCCTCCATCGGGTGGACCGGGAGGCAGCGCTTCCCGATGCACCACAACATACCCCCTGGGGGTATCGAGTCAACCCTGGGCACCTGCCGTTCCGGGAATCCGCGGGAGGAGAGAACGACCGGATCGCCGCTCAGGCGGGCACCACCAGTCCGTCGCGCAGCCGTTCCACCGCCGCTCGGGGAATGCGCAGACCGTCGCTCACATAGCCGTCGAGCCCTCCCCACCTCTCCTCCACCGCGTCCAGCGCAGTGTCGAGGTAGCGCGGGCGGACCTCGGTGATCGCGGACGCGATCTCCGGCTCGCCGCCCGCGTCGAGGAAGTCCTGCACGTAGGGCGCGAAAGCGGCTCTCAGCACGGGGTTCACCGCGAGGAACTCGGCGCGCACGACCTCACGTGACGCGCCGAGCATCATCAGGAGAAGAGCGGTGCCCCAGCCGGTACGGTCCTTGCCCGCCGTGCAGTGGAAGAGCACCGGGCGGGCACGCTCGTCGGCAGCCGTCTCGACGAAGGCCCGGTAGGCGGCGGACGCACCCGGCGAGAGCACCATCTGCCGGTAGGTGTCCGCGAACAGACCCTCCGCCTTCCCGCCGCCCAGCGTCCGCCCCGCCTCGGCGGGATCGGTGAGCAGCGCACGCAGCCGGGCAGGCGCCACACCCGGGTTGTCCCCGAGCACATCGGCGACGAACAGCCGCGCCCCGGGAGGCAGCCGGTCGGGTGCCGCGGCGCGCTCGTCGGCGGTCCGCAGATCGACGACGGTGCGGATGCCGAGCGCGGCCACCTGCGAGTCCTGCGCCGCGTCCAGCCCGCTGAGCTGCCCGGACCGCAGCACGGCACCCGCCCGGACCCGGTGATCCGGGCCCAGGGCGATGCCGCCCAGGTCGCGCAGGTTGAGGACAGTGGATGCCGGGACGGCCCTGGCTGTTTGCACGATGAACTTCCCCTTTTCCCGACGGGTATCCGAATTCATTCGACCTGGCCTGATCAAACGTCGCATGCGGTCGGGAAATCGACAAAGTAAAACGCCGGACGGCATCGATCGGGGGCACCGGCGAAGGCCATGCAAATGTGAAATCGCAACCGCCTCCACCCTGGTCAGCGGCACACCACACCAATAGCGGTGTCCTTTCCGGAAAACCGGCCGAGGGGCTCCGCCGATCGGCGCGCGACGCGACAAGAAGACCCTCGAATTCCGGGACCGGGGATTCCCGCAGGCCGCAGGACGGACCGGCCGGCGAAATCTTCACCCGCGCGCGGTGGCCGGTCGTCTACGCGACGGTGGGTGAAGGATCAAGTGCGCTCCGGAGAGGGCAAGGTCACAAGCGGAAGCCATGCTGCCCTCAAGCGCCCTGACCTAGCATCTGGGCATGACGGTCCTGCCTGCCGACGGGCTTTCGTTGGCCGCCGAATTCCCCGCCCCCGCCCATGAGCACTGGCAACGCCTCGTCGAAGGCGTGCTGCGCAAGTCGGGCAAGGACGCCGAGGGTCCGGCCGCCGAGGAAGCACTGTCCACCACGGTGGAGGACGGGCTCATCACCCGCCCCCTCTACACCTCGCGCGACAGCGCGCCCGATGCCGGATATCCGGGCTTCGCCCCCTTCACCCGCGGCAGCAAGCCCGAGGGCAACGCGGCGGACGGCTGGGACGTACGGCAACGGCACAGCCTCGCGGATCCCGCGCGCCTCAACGAGGCGGTACTCGCGGATCTGGAGAACGGCGTCACCTCGCTGTGGCTGACCGTGGGCGGTGCCACGGGTGTTCCGGTGTCCGCGCTGGCGGGGGCCCTGGACGGCGTCTACCTCGATCTGGCCCCCGTGGTGCTCGATGCCGGCGGTGAGACCGACGTCGCGGCGACGGAGCTGCTGCGGATCTGCGCGGAGCGGGGAATCGACCCGGCGAGTGTGCGCGGAAACCTCGGCGCGGACCCGTTCGGGGCGGGGGCCCGCAGCGGCGCCGAGCCCGATCTGTCGGCCGCGGTCCACTGGGCACAGCGGTGCGCACGGGAGCTTCCCGGGCTGCGGGCGCTGACCGTCGACGCGCTGCCGTACCACGAGGCCGGCGGTTCGGCGGCCGAGGAACTGGGCGCTTCGCTGGCGACCGGTGTCGCCCTGCTGCGGGCACTGACGGACGCCGGCCTGTCGGTCGAAGACGCCTGTGGGCAGCTGGAGTTCCGGTACGCGGCAACCGCCGACCAGTTCCTCACCATCGCCAAGCTGCGGGCCGCGCGCCGGCTGTGGTCCCGGGTGGCCGAGGTGTGCGGAGCGGCCGGGGCCGGTGCCCAGCGCCAGCACGCGGTGACGTCGTCGGTGATGATGACGCGGCGCGATCCCTGGGTGAACATGCTGCGCACGACGCTGGCCTGTCTGGGCGCGGGTGTCGGCGGCGCCGACTCCGTCACCGTGCTGCCGTTCGATCACGCGCTGGGCCTGCCGGACGCGTTCGCCCGGCGCATCGCCCGCAACACGTCGACGATCCTGCTGGAGGAGTCGCACCTGGCCCGGGTCATCGACCCGGCGGGCGGCTCCTGGTACGTGGAGCGGCTCACCGCCGAACTCGCCGACGCCGCATGGTCGTTCTTCCAGGAGATCGAAGGCTCCGGCGGCCAGGCCGCCGCCCTTCGCTCCGGGATGATCGGCGAGCGTCTCGCGGCCACCTGGGCGGCGCGCAGCAAGGATCTGGCGCGCCGGAAGGAGCCCATCACCGGGGTCAGCGAGTTCCCGCAGCTGTCGGAGCGGCCGGTGGAACGCGAACCGGCCCCGGACGGTCCGGCCGCGGCCCCGGACGGTCTGCCCAGGGTCCGCCGCGACGAGGCGTTCGAGGCGCTGCGCGCCCGGTCGGACGCGCACCTCGCGGCGACCGGGGAGCGGCCGAAGGTCTTCCTCGCCGCGCTCGGTCCCGCCGCGGCGCACACCGCGCGGCTGTCGTTCGCCGCCAACCTCTTCCAGGCGGGCGGCATCGAGCCGGTCCACGGTCCGGTCCCGGTCGACGCGGCTTCGGCCGCCGCCGCGTTCCGGGCCGGCGGGGCGACCGTGGCGTGCCTCTGTTCCAGCGACGCGCTCTACGCCGAGCAGGCCGCGGCGGTCGCCGGGGCGCTGGGGTCGGCGGGCGCGCTGCGGGTGTTCCTCGCCGGCCGGCCCGCCGGGTACACCGGCGTCGACGAGTACGTCTTCGCGGGCTCCGATGTGGTGGCCGTGCTCTCCTCCCTTCTCGACCGTATGGATGTGGCGTAATGCGTATCCCTGACTTCTCCGGCATCGAGCTCGGTCCGGGCGCCGCCGCCGAGGCGTCCGAGGAGCGGTGGCGCACCTCGGTGAAGGAGTCCTCCGGCAGTTCCGACGGCGACCTGCTGTGGGAGACCCCGGAAGGCATCGCGGTCAAGCCGCTGTACACCGGGCACGACCTCGAAGGGCTCGACTTCCTCGGTACGTATCCGGGCATCGCCCCGTATCTGCGGGGCCCGTACCCGACGATGTACGTGAATCAGCCCTGGACGATCCGTCAGTACGCCGGGTTCTCCACCGCCGAGGAGTCCAACGCCTTCTACCGCCGCAACCTCGCGGCCGGGCAGAAGGGTCTCTCCGTCGCCTTCGACCTGCCGACCCACCGCGGCTACGACAGCGACCATCCGCGGGTGACCGGCGACGTCGGCATGGCGGGCGTGGCGATCGACTCGATCTACGACATGCGGCAGCTCTTCGACGGCATCCCGCTGGACCGGATGTCGGTGTCGATGACGATGAACGGCGCGGTGCTCCCCGTACTGGCGCTGTACATCGTGGCCGCGGAGGAACAGGGCGTCGGGCCCGAGAAGCTGGCCGGGACCATTCAGAACGACATTCTGAAGGAGTTCATGGTCCGCAACACCTATATCTATCCGCCGAAGCCCTCGATGCGGATCATCTCCGACATCTTCGCGTACACCTCGCAGAAGATGCCGCGCTACAACTCGATCTCCATTTCCGGCTATCACATCCAGGAGGCGGGTGCGACGGCCGATCTGGAGCTGGCGTACACCCTCGCGGACGGTGTGGAGTATCTGCGGGCCGGGAAGAACGCCGGTCTCGACGTGGACGCGTTCGCGCCGCGGCTGTCGTTCTTCTGGGCGATCGGCATGAATTTCTTCATGGAGATCGCGAAGCTGCGGGCCGCCCGGCTGCTCTGGGCCAAGCTGGTCAGGGAGTTCGAGCCGAAGAACGCCAAGTCGCTCTCGCTGCGCACCCATTCGCAGACCTCGGGGTGGTCCTTGACCGCACAGGACGTGTTCAACAACGTCACCAGGACCTGTGTGGAGGCGATGGCGGCCACCCAGGGGCACACCCAGTCGCTGCACACCAACGCACTCGACGAGGCGCTCGCGCTGCCGACGGACTTCTCCGCCCGGATCGCCCGCAACACCCAGCTGCTGCTCCAGCAGGAGTCGGGCACCGGCCGGGTGATCGACCCGTGGGGCGGCAGCGCGTACGTGGAGAAGCTGACGTACGACCTGGCACGCCGGGCCTGGCAGCACATCCAGGAGGTCGAGGCCGCGGGCGGCATGGCGCAGGCCATCGACGCGGGCATTCCGAAGCTCCGGGTGGAGGAGGCCGCGGCCCGCACCCAGGCACGGATCGACTCGGGGCGTCAGCCGGTGATCGGGGTGAACAAGTACCGGGTGGAGAGCGATGAGCAGATCGATGTGCTCAAGGTCGACAACTCCTCGGTACGCGCCCAGCAGATCGAGAAGCTGCGCCGGCTGCGCGAGGAGCGCGACGAGCCGGCCTGCCGGGCCGCGCTGGACGCGCTCACGGCGGCGGCCGAACAGGGGCCCGGCCCCGGTCTCGAAGGCAATCTGCTGGCCCTCGCCGTGGACGCGGCCCGCGCGATGGCGACCGTGGGCGAGATCTCGGACGCCCTGGAGAAGGTGTACGGGAGGCATGCGGGTCAGATCCGTACGATCTCCGGTGTGTATCGCAACGAGGCAGGTGAATCCCCTTCCGTGGACCGGACCCGGGCGCTGGTGGACAGGTTCGAGGAGGCCGAGGGGCGCCGTCCGCGCATCCTGGTCGCCAAGATGGGGCAGGACGGCCACGACCGCGGCCAGAAGGTGATCTCGACCGCCTTCGCCGACCTGGGTTTCGACGTCGATGTCGGCCCGCTGTTCCAGACGCCGGCCGAGGTGGCGCGGCAGGCGGTGGAGGCGGACGTGCACATCGTGGGTGTCTCCTCGCTGGCCGCCGGGCACCTCACGCTGGTGCCGGCGCTCCGTGAGGAGCTGGCGGCCGAGGGGCGCGAGGACATCATGATCGTGGTGGGCGGGGTGATTCCGCCGCAGGACGTCGAGGCGCTGCACGAGTCGGGCGCGACGGCCGTGTTCCCGCCCGGCACCGTCATCCCGGATGCCGCGTACGACCTGGTGACGCGGCTCGGTGCCGCGCTCGGTCACGAGCTGTGAGCCGCTGACCCGATGGCTCCGAAGATCGACATCGACAGCTATGTGAAGGGGGTGCTCGACGGGAAGCGGGCGCACATCGCGCGCGCCATCACTCTCGTCGAGTCCACCCGCCCCGATCACCGGGTGCTGGCCCAGCGGTTGCTGCGCGAGCTGCTGCCGCACTCCGGCGCCGCCCGGCGGATCGGCATCAGCGGCGTGCCGGGGGTCGGGAAGTCCACCTTCATCGACGCGCTGGGCACCATGCTCACCGGGCTCGGGCACCGGGTCGCGGTGCTGGCCGTCGACCCGTCCTCCAGCCGTACGGGCGGCTCCATCCTGGGCGACAAGACCCGGATGGAGCGGCTCGCGGTGGACCCGGCGGCGTTCGTGCGTCCGTCCCCCACCGCCGGGACCCTCGGCGGGGTGGCCAAGGCGACCCGGGAGTCCATCGTGGTGATGGAGGCAGCGGGGTACGACGTGGTGCTGGTGGAGACGGTCGGCGTCGGGCAGTCGGAGACGGCGGTGGCCAACATGGTCGACACGTTTCTGCTGTTGACGCTGGCCCGGACCGGCGATCAGCTCCAGGGGATCAAGAAGGGTGTGCTGGAGCTGGCGGACGCGATCGCGGTCAACAAGGCGGACGGCCCGCACGAGCGCGACGCCCGCGCGGCCGCGCGTGAACTGGCGGGTGCGCTGCGGCTGATGCACCCGGTGGACGCGGCGTGGACGCCTCCGGTACTCACGTGCAGCGCCCGTGAGTCGGCCGGTCTCGACACGCTGTGGGAACGGCTGGAGCAGCATCGCGCGCTGCTGGAATCGACCGGCCGGCTCGCCGCGAAGCGCCGTGACCAGCAGGTCGACTGGACCTGGACGATGGTGCGGGACGAGCTGCTGGAGAGTCTGCGCGGCCATCCGCAGGTGCGCGCGCTCACCCCGGAGCTGGAACAGCGGGTACGGGACGGCGAGTTGACGGCCACCCTGGCGGCCGAGCGGATCCTGGCCGCGTTCCGGGGCACGGCCTGATCCTGAAGAAGGCCGGTGGCCGGGGCCTCGCCCCGGCCACCGGACGGACCGCTCCTACAGGTCGAGCTGGTACTCGACCGACCTGTGCGTCGGTTCGTAGCCGAGCTCGTCGTTGATGCGCCGCATGTACGTATTGCTGTCGGCGGTGTCCGTCAGCAGCCCCGCCAGGCCCGGGTGGCTCTCGCGGGCCTGGAGGACGGACCACGTCTTCATCCACCGGCCGAGGCCGTGCCCGCGGTGCTCGGGGAGGACTCCGGTGCCGTAGTGCTGGGCGTCGCCCCTGCCCTCGCCCGGGACGACCAGTTCCGTGAAGCCCACGATCGTGGCGTCGGACTCGTCGACCGCCGCGACCGTGTGGAGCAGGTCGCCGCGTGCCGCGACGGCCGCCGCCACGGACCGGACCCGGTCCACGTCCCAGACGACCGTGCCGAAGTCGGTGTCGTCCATGGGCATGTCGTCCATGGCCCGGCGGGACGCGGCGAACGTCGCCGCGAGCTCGTCCGGTACGGTGCCGTCCCAGGAGATGAGCCGGTAGCCCGGATGCGGCTGCCCGACCGCTTCGCGCAGCGCCCCGGTGTCGGCCTTCGTCAGCGGGAGCCGTACGTAGGTCAGGGTCAGCACCTTGCGCAAGCCCTTGGCCCGCAGGAAGCCCTCCCCCGGGGAATCCGCCTCGACCTGCGAAATGACGCTGCGCCTGCCCTCGTCGCGGGCGGCGGCGACCGCTGCCTCGAACAGCCGCGAGCCGACCCCTTTGCGGCGCTCCGCCGGGTGCACATGCGCCTCCAGTTCGGCGAGGTGGTCCTGGCCCTCGCGGGTGAAGACGCGCAGGAACGCCGAGCCGAGCGGGCTGCCCTCCGCATCGGAGGCGAGCCAGGCCAGCCGGTGGCTCCCGTCGGCCCGGGCGGGGTCGGCGAGTGCGGTGATGCGTAGGGACAACGTGACTCCTCCGCGCCCGGGGCGCCGGTCGGAAACGGGGTGAACGGGCGGGTGGCCCGGAGAACCACATCACTCCGTGAATGCCGCGGCAACCGGATATCGGGGCCTCGGCCCCGCCCCGCCCCGCCCGTGGTACGGTGCAGTCAGCACATGTGTCCGCCTCGATTCGAGGCGCCGGTGCAGATTCACCTCTCCGAAGCCGCCGCGCCCGTCTCCTTCCGACCGGCGATCCGGCTCTCCGCGTCACCTCACCCAGTTCGGGCCCGGCTTTCTCCGTCCGAGCTTTCCCGCCCGTCGTGCGGGGCGTGATCTCTTCCGCCCGCGCCGTCCGGCCCCTTCATTCGCCATGTCCGCGAAAGGACCGCTCTCCATGACCAGCACTCTTGAACACCCGCTCCTGCAGCAGGAGTTGACAGCCGAGGAGGCCCGAGGCGTCCTCGACCTCACCCACCAGGGCAACGGCGCGCTGCGCGTCCGGGGCGATCGCCCCTCCCCCGACGACGTGGTGGTCCCGGCCGCACTGATCCGCCGCCACGGCCTGCGCCGGGGCGATGCCGTCGAGGGGCTCTGCGACCGGCCGCGCACCCTGTCCACCGTGGAGCGGGTCAACGGCCTTTCCCCGCAGGCCCTTCGCGCCCGTCCGCACTTCCACGACCTCACCCCGCTCCACCCCGGGCAACGGCTGCGGCTGGAGACACCGTCCGGCGGCCCCGCGATGCGTCTCGTCGACCTGGTCGCACCGATCGGCAAGGGACAGCGCGGACTCCTCGTCGCCCCGCCCAGGACCGGAAAGACGGTGCTGCTCCAGCAGATCGCCGCCGCCCTCGCCGAGAACCACCCCGAGTGCCGTCTGATGGTGGTGCTGATCGACGAACGCCCCGAAGAGGTCACCGACATGCGCCGGTCCGTGCGGGGCGAGGTGCTCGCCTCGACGTTCGACCGGCCCGCGAAGGAACACATCGCACTCGCCGGTCTCGCGGT
This sequence comes from Streptomyces sp. NPDC048295, assembly GCF_040652135.1. Lineage (NCBI taxonomy): Bacteria > Bacillati > Actinomycetota > Actinomycetes > Kitasatosporales > Streptomycetaceae > Streptomyces > Streptomyces sp. NPDC048295. The sequence continues at coordinate 3,851 of NZ_JBEZLL010000002.1, read as the reverse complement.
CGAACGCGCCAAGCGGCTGGTCGAGCAGGGCCAGGACGTCGTCATCCTGCTCGACTCCCTCACCCGGCTGTGCCGCGCCCACAACAACGCCTCCGCCGCGGGCGGACGCACCCTCAGCGGCGGCGTCGACGCGGCCGCCCTGCTCGGGCCCAAGCAGTTCTTCGGCGCCGCACGACGCGCCGAGGAGGGCGGCTCCCTCACCATCCTTGCCACCGCGCTGGTGGAGACCGGCTCCCGCGCCGACGACTACTTCTTCGAGGAGCTGAAGAGCACCGGCAACATGGAGCTCCGGCTCGACCGCCGGCTCGCTGAGAAGCGCATCCACCCGGCCGTGAACATCGCCGCGTCCGGCACCCGGCGCGAGGAACTCCTCGTACCGGAGAGCGAGTTGCGAACCATACGGGGGCTGCGGCGCGCACTGCACGCGAGGGAACCGCAGAACGCGCTGGAGACACTGCTCGACCGGATCCGCCGCACCCCGGACAACCCGGCCTTCCTCCGCGCGGTCCACCGCACCGTCCCCGAGGCCTGAGCCCGCCCGGGCGGCGCCGGCCCGGCGCGATAGCGTGGCAGCGACCTTGCATGATCAGCGCCTCACGAACACAGGGAGAGCAGCCACATGGAGTTCCGCCGGCTCGGCCGCAGCGGCCTGACCATCAGTGAGATCGCTTACGGAAACTGGCTCACCCACGGTTCCCAGGTGGAGGAGGACGCGGCGGTCGCCTGCATCCGTGCCGCCCTGGACGCCGGAATCACCACCTTCGACACCGCTGACGTCTACGCCGAGACCCGGGCCGAAGCCGTCCTGGGCCGGGCACTCAGGAACGAACGCCGCGAGAGTCTGGAGGTGTTCACCAAGGTCTACTTCCCGACCGGTCCCGGACACAACGACCGGGGGCTCGGCCGCAAGCACATCATGGAGTCCATCGACAATTCGCTGCGCCGCCTGCAGACCGATTACGTGGACCTGTACCAGGCCCACCGCTACGACCACTCCACACCGCTGGAAGAGACCATGGAGGCCTTCGCCGATGTCGTCCGCTCCGGCAAGGCCCTGTACATCGGTGTTTCGGAGTGGACGGCCGGCCAGCTCCGCGCCGCGCACGGACTCGCCCGCGAGCTGCGGGTGCCGCTGATCTCCAACCAGCCGCAGTACTCGGCGCTGTGGCGGGTCATCGAGAGCGAGGTGGTGCCCGCGTCCGAGGAACTGGGCATCGGCCAGATCGTCTGGTCCCCGATCGCCCAGGGCGCGCTCACGGGCAAGTACAGGCCCGGCGCGCCGCTGCCGGCCGGTTCCCGGGCGACGGACGACAAGGGCGGCGCGAACATGATCGCCGACTGGCTGCGCGACGACGTGCTGGAGCGCGTCCAGCGGCTGCGGCCGCTCGCCGACGCCGCCGGTCTCAGCCTGGCCCAGCTCGCGGTCGCGTGGGTGCTGCAGAACTCCAATGTCTCCGCCGCGATCATCGGCGCCTCCCGGCCCGAGCAGGTCACGGAGAACGCCGCTGCGGCCGGTGTGACGCTCGACGCGGAGCTGATGAAGGGGATCGACGACATCCTGGACCCGGTGGCCGAGCGGAATCCCGGTCTGACGGCCGGGCACGCGGGCAACAGCTGACCGGCCGGCGGTTCCGCGCCCGGGGCCCCGCTCGCCGCGGGGCCCCGGGCGCAGCGGCGCGCGGTCAGCTGCCGGTGTGCAGCGAGGCGGTGTGCTCGCGGACCTGCGCCGGTGTGAGGTAGGCGTCCGTGTACTCGAAGTCGCGGAGCTTGGCCGGCTGCCGGGACAGGAATCCGGTGCGTACGAAGTCGTCGCCCGCGACCGCGTTGAGCACCCAGTTGGTCATCACCCGCGCCTTGGCGACATTGGTGCGCAGCGCCGACCAGTGGTAGCCGCGGGCGACGGCCTGGGCGGGGACTCCGTGCAGCTCGACGCCGAGCGGCTTGGAGACCGCGTCCTTGCCGCCGAGGTCCACGACGAGGCCCAGGTCCCTGTGGACGTAAGGCTGGAGCGGCTGGTGGCGCAGGGTCGCGATGAGGTTGGCGGCGAGCCTGCGGCCCTGGCGCGTGGCGTGCTGTGCGGTGGGCGGGCAGACCGCTCCGTCGCCCTTGCTCAGGTCCGGTACGGCCGCGCAGTCGCCGAGGGCGAAGACCCCGTCGAAGCCCGGCAGGCGCATCTCCGGGGTGACGGCCAGCCGGCCGCGTACCGTCTCCGCGTCGAACGTGCTGACCAGCGGGCTCGCGGTGACGCCCGCCGTCCAGATCAGGGTGCGGCAGGGCAGCACCCGGCCGTCGGTGAAGGTCACCTTCTCGGGGGCGGCCTCGGCGATCGAGACCCCGAGCGACACCTCGATGCCGCGGGCGCGCAGCACCTCCAGGGCGCTTCGGCCCAGCTTGTCGCCCAGCTCGGGCATCAGCTTCGGGGCGATGTCGATGAGGTGCCACTTGATGAGCTTCGGGTCGAGCCTCGGGTAGTGCCTGACCGCGTTGGTGGTGAGACGCTGCAGACAGGCGGCCGTCTCGGTGCCGGCGTAACCGCCGCCGACCACCACGAACTGCAGGCGCGAGGCGCGTTCGTTCTCGTCGTGGCTGGCGTCCGCGAGGTCGAGCTGGGCGATCACATGGTCGCGTACGTAGGCGGCCTCGGCCAGTGTCTTCATGCCCCGCGCGTTGTCCACCAGACCGGGGATGTCGAAGGTACGGGTGACGCTCCCGGCGCTGAGCACGATGTAGTCGTAGGGCTCATGGACGATCTCGTCGGTGATCTTGCGGATGATGCAGATCTTCGCCTTGGGATCCACGCCGATGGCCCCGCCCGGAACGATCCGGGTGCGGTGCTTGCGGCTGCGGCGCAGCGACACGGCGACCGACTGCGGGGTGAGCACGCCCGCGGCCACCTGCGGCAGCAGGGGGAGGTAGAGCTGGTACGAGAACGGGGCGACGAGCGCGATCTCCGCCTCACCGGGGACGAGCCCGCGCTCCAGACGGCGTACGCATTCCACTCCGGCGAATCCGGCTCCGACAACGAGGATCCTGGGTCGTGCCACAGTGTTCGTCCCTTCTCGGGCCTGTACGGTCTTCCGTTCGCCTGCCGTCGCACGCGCCCGTCGTCCCATCTTCACGAGGTCCGGACGAGTTCGCCTGCTGGGAACGGCGGACGGACGACGACGCCCGGTCAGCGGGTCAGCAGGGCGAGGGCGGTACAGGTGCCGCCGACCGCGCCGGCGAACACGACACCGGCGGCCACGCAGCGCGCCTTGAGCAGGCGGTAGCGCGCCTCGTACTCGCCGCGCAGCGAGGTGGCGCGGGCGGAGATGCGGGCGAGCGTCGCCCGTGATGCGGCGAGGCGGTCGGCGGTGTAGACGCGTTCCACGTCCTCGCGCTGGGCCGTGGTGAGCCAGGGCAGCTCGTCGGTGAAGCGGGCCGCCCGGCGGCGGGCCTCCTCGACCTCGGCACTCCACAGCAGGTAGCCCTGCAGCTGTGCCAGGCCGCGGGCACTGTCCTTGTCGGGGTCCACTCGCTCCTCCTCTCGCCGGGCCGCCGCGCTCTCAGGCCCGGTCGTCTCCCGGGGTCCGGGGCAGCTCCGTGTCCGTACGGTTGAGGGCTTCGTCCAGCGCGCGGACCGAGGGGTGGTGCAGGTCGAAGGCCGGGGATTCGGAACGGATCCGGGGCAGGGTGAGGAAGTTGTGCCGCGGCGGCGGGCAGGAGGTCGCCCACTCCAGCGAACGGCCGTAGCCCCACGGGTCGTCGACCCCGACGTTCTTGCCGTACTTGGCGGTCTTCCACACGTTGTAGAAGAACGGCAGCATCGACAGGCCGAGCAGGAACGAGGAGATCGTCGAGATCGTGTTCAG